>CAVTQG010000018.1:0-46064 GCA_963736785.1 uncultured Spirochaetota bacterium
CATCGACACCGGAGGCACTTACACGGATGCGGTGCTCTTCGACCCGGCCGCGGGGGTGACGGCTTCGGCCAAGGCCCTGACCACCCGGCACGACCTGGCCCTGGGCATTCGCGAGGCCATAGACCTGGTCCTGGCCTCCGGGCCGTCAAAGCAATCCGTGGAGCTGGTCTCCCTGTCCACCACCCTGGCCACCAACGCGATCGTGGAAGGGCAGGGCAGCTCCATCTGCCTGATCCTGATCGGCTACACCCCTGACATGCTCGAGCAGGCCGGCCTGCGGGAGGCTTTGGGCGCCGACCCGGTCGTGCTGATACGTGGAGGGCATGACGCGGCCGGGGCCGAGGCCGCCCCGCTGGATGAGGCCGCGGCGCTGGAGGCCATCCGGAGCCACGCCGGGCGGGTGGCGGCCTTCGCCGTTTCCGGCTACTTCTCGGTGCGCAACCCGGCGCATGAAAACACGGTGCGCCGCCTGATCCGCGAACACTGCGGGCTGCCGGTGACCTGCGGCCACGAGCTGACCAGCAACCTGCACGCCTCGCGCCGGGCGCTGACCACGGCGCTCAACGCCCGGCCTGATCCCTCTGCTGGGCGAGCTGATCGGCTCGGTGCCGCGGCATGATGGCGGAACGCGGCATCCGGGCGCCGCTGATGGTGGTCAAGGGGGACGGTTCCCTCATCGACTCCGGCCTGGCGCTGGAGTACCCCGTGGAGACCATCCTCTCGGGCCCCGCCGCCAGCGTGGTCGGCTCGCTGTTCCTGTCGCGGGAGACCGACGCCTGCATCGCGGACATGGGCGGGACGACCTCGGACATCGCCCTGGTGAACGGCGGCCGCCTGCTGCTGGCCCGCGAAGGAGCGACCGTGGGGGGCTGGCAGACCATGGTCGAGGCCGTGCAGATCCACACCACCGGACTGGGGGGCGACAGCGAGGTCAGCCTGGAGGAGGGCGGGGGATTGTCCCTGGGGCCGCGGCGACTCGTGCCCCTTTCCCTGCTCGGGCACCTGCACCCGGAGCTGCTCTCGGCTCTGGGCGAGCAGGCCGCTAAAAAGAAGCCCAACCGCTACGACGGGCTCTTCCTGGTCCGGCAGCGGCCCGCCGATCCCGCCCGCGACGGCTTCAGCGAGGTGCAGCTCGCCATTCTGTCGAAGGTGAAGGACGGCCCTCTGCCCTTGCCAAGCCTGCTCACCTCCACCGGCTCCTCCTTTCTGGCGGACCTGGAAATGCGCCGGCTGGTCGAGCGCGGTTACCTGGGCATGGCCGGCTTCACCCCGACGGATGCAGCGCACCTGCTGGGTTTCCAGCAGTCCTGGTCCCTGCCGGCCGCCCGCGCCGGCGCCCAGATCCTGGCGCGGCGGGCAGGGGTCCAGCCCGAGGAGCTGTGCCGCCGGGTCATGCGGCAGGTCACCCTGCAGGCGGGGAGGGCGATCCTGGCCGCGGCGCTGGCGGAAGCCCACGGCCTGGACCTGTCGGAGAACGAACGGGTCCGCTCGGTGCTGGTGGACCGCGCCCTGGAAGGCCGCCCGGACGGGTTGGTGAACGTGCGCCTGACCCTGAACCGGCCGCTGGTGGCCATCGGCGCTCCTGTGGCCACCTACTATCCGGCCGTGGCCGAAGCGCTGCACACCCGTTTGAGCGTCCCGCCGCACGCCGAGGTGGCCAACGCGGTGGGGGCGGTGGTGGGCAGCGTGATGCAGACCGTTCGCGCGCTGGTTTCGCCCCTGGAAGAGGAACAGGGTTTCCGGGTGCACTTGAGCGAGGAGGTGCGGGACTTTGGGGAGCTGGAAGCAGGCCGTGGCCTTCGCCCAGCAGGAGGTTTCCGCCCTGGCCCGGGCGCTGGCCATGCGGGCCGGCGCGGCTTCAGTCCAGGTCAACCTGACCCGGCGCGATCAAACCGTGGAAGTATCGGGTGACGCGCTGTTCCTGGCCAGCGAGGTGTCGGCCACGGCCACCGGCAGGCCTCGCCTGGCGCATGAGTCCGCCGGCAACTCGAGCTAGACGCTACGCAACGCAATAGCGTGCTGGGGGCCGCAGCAGCGGCAGGTCAGTCTTCCACGATCAGGTTGCGCAGCTCGTCCCGGTCCCCCGCCCGCGCCGGAAACTGCCCCGCCACCAGCCGGCCGCAGCAGGCTGACCGCCTCGCACAGTCCCTCCGCCTTCCGGCCCTCACGGATTCCCCGCAGCACCAGGTCCACCACCTGCTGCCAGGTCTCGGGCGCGACCTTGGCGTTGATGCCCTTGTCCGCCAGCACCATGGCCCGGCGCTCGAATACGGAGACGAACAGCAGGATCCCCGTGCGGTCGCGGGTCTCCGCCAGGCGGTGGCGGTAGAAGGCGGTGATCGCGGCCTCGTCGACCTCTTCGGTCATTTCCGCCTGGGAAATGAACAGCCGTTTCACGGAGGGCACCAGCCGGAGAAGCTGGTGGACGATCAAGAAACAGACCGCGAACACCGCGGGAAACACCCAAAGGTCAAAAAGGCTCAGGCTGCCCCAGGGCTTGAACACCGCATCCGCGGCGGTAGCCGCCGCGGCGAGCACCACGCTCACCAGCAGGGCGCCCAGGAGGGCCGCCGTCGGGTAATGATAGCTGGCGGAGCGCACCAGCGGCACGATCTCACCGGAGGTGCTCTTCTCCACCTCTTGCACGCAGCGGCTGACCCTGCTCCCGCTCCGCGGCGCTCAGGAACCGGCTTGCCAGACTGCTCATCACGGCACCCCCTCTACCAGTGTCCGGAGGCACCGCCCCCGCCGAAACCGCCGCCTCCGCCGGAGAACCCTCCGCCTCCGCCGAAGCCGCCGCCTTTGAACCCGCCGCCGGAGAATCCCCCGAAGCCGCCGGGCCAGAACCCTCCGCCCCTGCGCCCGCCCCCGGTGCGGCCGGCGGCGAACATGCTGGCCACGAGCAGGCCGCCGCCGAAGCCCAGCGGGATCAGGAACAGGGTCAGCAGGCCGGCGGGAAAGCTCAACAGACCGGCCAGCGGGGCGAGCACTCCGCCGGCAATGCCCCCGAAAATGCGCTTGCGGGAGCCGATCACCCCGGCGATCATGGCCGCGATGATGAAAGGGTATGAAGGAACGCGACTTGCCCGTCTGGCCGGGCAGCTTGCCGGTGCCTTTGTACTCGCCCTTGACCGTCCCGATGATCGCGTCCACGGCCTGCACGAAACCGTCGTCGATAGCGCCCGGCCTTGAAGTTGGGCACGATGATCTGGTCCACGATCCGGCCGGACATCAGGTCGGTCAGCTTGCCTTCCAGGCCGTAGCCCACCTCGAGGCGCACCTCGCGGTCGTCGCGGGACACCAGGAGGATGGCGCCGTTGTCGTTCTCCTTGGTGCCGATCTTCCAGGCCTCGGCCACCCGGATGGAGAAGCCTTCCAGGTCCTCGCCCTCCAGGCTGGGAATGGTGAGCACGGCCACCTGGGTGGAGTCGGAGGCTTCCAGCGCCTCCAGCTTCTGGACGATCGTCGCCTCCGCGGAGGAGGAGATCATGTCCGCGTAGTCGTTCACCCTGCCGCGCGAGCGGCAGGCACTTCCAGAGCGGGCAGCAACGGGCCGGCCGCCAGGCTCAGCGCCAGGGCCAGGAGAGCGCGCCGCGTAGCCATCGGCGTCAGAACTCGACCTTAGGCGCTTCCCGGGCGGCTTCGTCCGCCTTGTAGTACTCCTTGCGTTTCAGGTGCAGCAGCAGGTTGTTGGTCAGGGAGTACGGGAAGCTGCGAATGGAGAAGTTGAAGCTCTCCACCGCCTCGTTGTAGCGCTGGCGCGCCACGCTGATGCGGTTCTCGGTGCCTTCCAGCTGGTTCTGCAGATCGAGGAAGTTCTGGTTGGCCTTCAGGTCGGGGTAGGCCTCGGCCACCGCCAGCAGGCGGCCCAGGGTGGAGGAGAGCTCGCCCTGCGCGGCCTGGTACTTTTCCATGGCTTGCTCGTCGCCCAGGTCCTCGACTTTGATCGTGACCTGGGTGGCCCTGGCGCGCGCCGCCACGACCGCCTCCAGGGTTTCCCGCTCGTGCGAGGCGTAGCCTTTGACCGTGGCCACCAGGTTGGGGATCAGGTCGGAACGGCGCTGCAGCTGACTGTCCAGGTCGCCCCAGGCCTTGAACACCGCCTCTTCCCTGCCCTGCAGCAGGTTGTAGCCGCAGGAGGACAGGGCCGCCACCGCCAGCCCGACCAGCACCCAGCGCACCCAGCTTTTTGCCATGTTGCCTCCTCTTTGCTCCACAATACGAAAAGCTCCGTTTTCTTTCAAGGCTTTCCCAACATCGCGGATCATGACATATTTAACACCATGGTGGCGCGATTTTTGCTCCGGCTCATCCTGGAGGAGGCCATCCGCCGGGAGGAGGAGGCTTACCGATTCTACGAGGCGGCCCTGGGGCCGGTCCGCGCGCCGGAAGCGCAGGCGCTGCTGCGCAGGCTGTGCGCGGAGGAGCTGCGCCACCGCTTGAAGCTGGAAGAGCTGCAGCGGCGCGGCGAGCTGGACCAGGAGCTGGAGGCGGCCAACGCCGAGGAGGCGGAGCTGCTGACGGACAGCGGACCGGCGCCGGCGCCCGTGTTGAGCGACCTGCGGCCCGCGGAAGTCTGGCGCCTGGCGCTCGCCAAGGAACGGCTGGCGGTGGCGCATTACGGCCTGCTGGCCAGAAGAGCCGCCTGGCGGTCGCCCCGCAGGGTTTTCGCCTTCCTGGCGAAAGAGGAGCAGCGCCACGTGGACTGGGTGCAGGCGGCGTTGGAGGCCCAGGCGTGAGGCGGGTGAAATGCTTCGCGGAGGAGGCCGCCCGCAGCGGCCCCTACCGGACCCTGGACGCCGGCCCCCGGGTGATCGAAACGGCCCGCATCGTCGGTACCGTGGATAAGTGCGGCGAGCTGGACGCCCGCTTCCGCCTGCTGGGACGCCGGCGTGACCGCCGCGAACGCTTCCGCCGCCGCAGCCTGGAGCTGGTCAACCTGGCGGTCACCAGCCTGCCGCCCATCGCCGTGTACCAGCTCTCCGGGCAGTACTACGTGATCGACGGCAACCGCCGGGTGGCCGCGGCCCTGCGGCAGGGACTGGAATACATGGATGCCAATGTCACCGAGTGCATCCCGCTCGCGGACCGCGCTGCCCTGGAAGGGGCCTCCTCCCGACGCCGCTTCGAGCAGGAAACGGGGCTGAAGAACGTGCGCCTGGCCTACGAAAGCGGCTACGCCGTGCTCCTCGAGGAGATCGCCGGCTTTCGGGAGGCGGAGGAGCCGGCAGCGCGGGAGCGGGCGCGCCGGTGGGCACACCCACTTCTTCCGGCCCGCTTGCGCGCTGCTGGCCTCCTCTTCCTGGTCGAAGCGCTTTCCCGGCGCCGAGCCGGGGGACTTGTTCGTGATGGTGTCCCGCTTTTACCGTGAGCGGATGGGTGGATACCCGCCGGGGATTTCCTACCAGACCCTGCTCTCCGGATTCCGCTTTGCCGAGCGCCTCCCGGCCCTCCGCCCGCTGCGGGCAGCCCCGTTCCGCCTGCTCCTCGGTCTGCTGGGGGTGAGGCGGCGCTTTCCAGCGGGAAGGGCTCCCCAAGCAGGAGCGGCACCGCCTTGGCGGAAAAGTTCGGCCCGGGTATAATTGATGAACATGGGAAAGGCCGACGCTCTTGTTTAGCATCGGGGTGCTGGCGGTTTCCGTGGGCCTGCAGCTGGCGGCCGCAGTGGTCGCCCTTTCCCTCATACGGCTCACCCGGCGATGGGCGGCGTGGTTCTTCGTCTCCGCGGCCCTTTTCCTCATGTCCTTTCGCCGTGGGATATCCTTATACAACATTCTTACCGGGGTCGCTCGGAGCAAATTGGATCTTACCGCCGAGCTGCTCGCCCTCTTGATATCCATTCTCATGCTGGCCGCGGTTTCCATGATCGCCCCGCTTTTCCGGAAATTCCGCAGGTCGGAAGAAGCTCTAGCGGAACGAGAAAGAGCGCCTGGCGGTAACCCTGCGCAGCATCGGGGACGGTGTCATCACCACCAGCCTCGAACGCCGCGTGGTGCTCATGAACAAGGTGGCCGAAGAACTTACGGGCTGGAGCGAACAGGAGGCCCGGGGGGAACCGATCGGCCGGGTATGGGAAATCCGCGATTACGAACGAGGCGGCCCGGTGGAAACCGCTCTTTCCCATGTCCTGGACGGGGGCAATATCATCGGCGGGAGCGAGGATGCCCTTCTGGTTTCCCGTGGGGGAAGGCCGAGCCACGTGTCCTACAGCATCGCCCGCATCCAGGATCGGGAAGGGAAGGTGCTGGGGGCGGTCATCGCCTTTCGCGACATTACGGAAAAACGAAGGGTGGAAAAGGAGCTGCGCAAGGCCGAGAACCTGGAGTCCCTGGCGGTGCTGGCGGGAGGCATAGCGCATGACTTCAACAACCTGCTCACCGGCATCCTGGGAAACGCTTCCCTGGCCCGCATGCTGGCGGCGGACCACCCCCAGCTATCCGCCACGCTGGAGGACATGGAAAAAGCCTCCCTGCGGGCGAGAGGCCTGGCCCAGCGGCTTCTGACCTTTTCCAGCGGCGGAACCCCGGTGAAAAGGGCGGTCGACCTGGGCGGCCTGATCAGGGAGGTCAGCGAATTCGCGGTGCATGGCACGCCGGTCCGCTGCGAATATCGCCTGGCGGAAGACCTGCTTCCGGTGGAAGCGGATGCGGACCAGGCAGGTCAGGTGATCCACAACCTGGTGATAAACGCCGTTCAGGCCATGCCGCGGGGAGGGGTGGTGACCATCGCGGCGGAGAACGCCCGCCTCGGGCCGAAAGCGCCCACCTGCTGCCGCAGGGCAAATACGTCCGGGTTACGGTGGAGGATACCGGGGAGGGCATCCCTCCGGAGTTGTTGGGCAAGATTTTTGACCCCTTCTTCACCACCAAGCAGAAAGGCAGCGGACTGGGACTGGCCGTGTCCTACTCCATTTTAAAAAGCCATGGCGGCCGCATTGACGTGGAGTCCAAAGCCGGGGAAGGCTCCCGTTTCGTGTTTCTCCTTCCTGCTTCCCAGGCACATGTCCCCTCTGCGGCGGAGGAGGAGAATGCGCTCATCAAGGGCCAGGGAAGAATCCTGGTCATGGACGACGAGCAATTGGTGCGGGATTTTGCCTGCCGGGCCCTGGGGAGGATGGGATATCGAGCCGATTCCGCCCGTGAGGGCAAGGAGGCGGTGCAGAGCTACCTCCGGGCTCGGGAGGAAGGAAATCCTTATGACGCGGTCATCCTGGACCTGACCATTCCCGGCGGCCTGGGGGGGAAGGAAACCATGCGGGAACTTCTCCGCATCGATCCGCGGGTGCGGGCGATCGTATCCAGCGGTTTTTCCAACGACCCGCTCATCTCCGGATTCCGGGAATTCGGATTTTGCGGGGTGTTGCTCAAGCCTTACCGGATTGGCGATATGAGCCGCTTGTTTTCGGAGCTGCTGGGCGGAAAAAACGATTAGGTTTGCCTTGACCGCCTGCTGCCCCGCAGGTACAATCCGCGGATGCGCAAGGGCAACGTGACCGGCGCCAAGGCGCTGGTCAAGGCCCTGGAGGCCCAGGGCGTCGAGGTGGTCTTCGGGTACCCGGGCGGCGCCAACCTGCCGATCTACGACGAGTTGGGCCATTCGTCCATACGCCACGTGCTGGTGCGCCACGAGCAGGGCGCCGCCCACATGGCGGACGGCTACGCGCGTTCCACCGGCAGGACCGGGGTCTGCCTGGCCACGAGCGGCCCGGGGGCCACCAACCTGGTGACCGGCCTGGCCAACGCCTTCATGGATTCCTCCCCGCTGGTGGCCATCACGGGTCAGGTGCCCCGGACCATGATCGGCAACGACGCCTTCCAGGAAGTGGACATCACCGGCATCACCATCCCGATCACCAAGCACAACTACCTGGTGCAGGAGCCCCACGAGCTGCCGCACGTGGTGGAGGAGGCTTTCTACCTGGCCGGCAGCGGGCGCCGGGGACCCGTGTTGATCGATGTGCCGCGGGACGTGCAGCAGGAGGAATTCTCGCCGCACCAGGCCAAATTCCCCCAGCTGGAGGGCTACAAGCCCACGATGGAAGGCCACCCCGGCCAGATCAAGCGGGCGGCTGCGCTGCTCAAGGGCGCCCAACGCCCGTTGATCGTGGCCGGCGGTGGGGTCTATCAGGCCGACGCCGTGCAGGTGTTGCGCCTGCTGGCCGAGAAAATCCACAGCCCGGTGACCCACACCCTGATGGGCAAGGCCTCCTTCCCCAACTCCCATCCCCTGTGCCTGGGCCTGCTCGGCTACCACGGCCTGGTAGCGGCAAACACGGCGATCTCGGAGGCCGACGTGATCCTGGCGGTGGGCACCCGCCTGGGCGATCGCAGCACCGGGCCGCTGGACACCTTCGCCCGCCAGGCCCGCATCATCCACATCGATATCGACCCGGCGGAGATCAGCAAGAACGTTCCGATTTTTCTGCCGATCGTGGGGGACGCCAAGGGCATCTTGAGCCAGCTCGCCGAGCTGCTGCCCGCAGCTACGCACGAGGCCTGGCTTTCCAGGCTGGCGGAGGTGGCCGCCGCGCATCCGCTGAAGGCCAAGCTCAAGGGAGTCGGCATCCCCAACGTGCTGCGCCTGCTACGGGGCCTGGTGAGCGATCCGCTGATCGTCACGGACGTGGGCCGCCACCAGATCTTCACCGCCCATTACTTTCCGGTGGATACGGAGCGCTCCTTCGTCAGCTCCGGAGGACTGGGCACCATGGGCTTCGGCCTGCCGGCGGCCATCGGCGCCAAGGTGGGCAACCCCGGGCGCACCGTGATCGCGGTGTGCGGGGACGGCTCCTTCCTGATGACCTGCCAGGAGCTGGCCGCGGCGGTGGACGAGAACATTCCGGTGGTGGCCCTGGTCATGAACGACTACTGCCTGGGCATGGTCAAGCAGCTGCAGGACTCCTTCTACGGCAAACGCCACGAGGCCTGCCGCTTCGGGCGCAATGTGGATTTCGCCCGCCTGGCCGAGAGCATGGGCGCCTTCGGAGCCCGGGTAACCGCGGAGGAGGGCATCGAACCCGCCCTCCGCGAGGCCCTGGCCTGCGGCCGGCCGGCCGTGGTCGAGTTCGTGCTGGAGGAGCCGGCCAACGTCTACCCGATGGTCACCGGCGGAAGCCTTTTGGAATACGTGGAGTAGGGGGGGGGCATGCGGCACACGATCTCCATCCTGTGCGACGACACGCCGGGGGTCATGACCCGGGTCTCCGGCCTGTTCTCCCGGCGGGGCTTCAATATCGAGAGCCTGAGCGTGGGCCACACCGAACTGGCCGGCAAGAGCCGCTTCACCATCGTGGTGGCCGGGGACGACGCGGTGCTGGAGCAGGTGCGCAAACAGCTGCAGAAGCTGGTGCACGTCATCAAAGCCTGGGACATCAAGCCGCTGGAGGCCGTGGAGCGGGAGCACGCCCTGATCAAGCTGGAGGTGGAGGAGCGCAAGCGCGCGGAGCTGCTGGAAATCATCACCGCGGTGCAGGCCCGCATCGTGGACTCCTCCGGGCCGGTCTGGATCCTGGAGGTCACCGGCGAGGCCAATGCCGTGGACAGCGCCTTCAACCTATTCTCCCACTATCACGTGCTGGAGTCCATCCGCACCGGCAAGATCGCCCTGGAGCGCGGTCACAGCCGGATGATGAAGGGCCAGCGGGGATAGAGGTGGAATCTTATCTGGAGCGGCGGCGCAAGGAGGAGCAGTCCTTCCTGGTCGTTCGTTTTCTGCGGGCCTACGAACAATTCGAGGGGATCTACCGGGATTTCCGGGAGCTCGCCCGCGCAGGAACGGGGATTCGGCGGGTCGGGGCTGTTCCGGCGGGTAAAGGAGATGGAGGAGAAGCTCGTCTTCGACATCAAGGAGAAGGCCCATTTCCTTTTCCGCGGCCCTGCCCAGGCCCGAGCGGATGCCGATGGCGGCGAATCCCGGCAGATCCCTGTCCGGCCTGGGCCGCTCGCTGGTGGACCGGGCCCTGGACTCCACCATGGGCACCGGCTTCCACATGTTCATGATCCTGCGCGAATGCCTGTACCAGCTGGAGATCTACGCCCCGCGCTACGGGGTGGAGCTGGAGCAGGCCGAACGCCTGGAGGAGCTTTCCCGCCGCATCGGTCCCGCGCTCGGCGAGGAGGAGGCGCAGGGGATGGAGCACATCCGCCAGATCGTGAAGCAGGGGCACGGGATGGCCTGCGTACACCCGGGGGCTGGCCGAGCGCTCCCTGGAGCGCTGCCGCGAGCTGTTCCATCAGGCCGCCGAGCTGCTGAGGCCCTTCGTCGAGGCGTCGGGGGGCAACGAGGTGCTGGTGCTGAACCTGCTGCTGGAGAGGGAGGCGGTGGACAGGGTGTTCGGCGAGGGAGGGGCGGAGCGCCTGTTCAGCCACATGTTCCGCAGGGCGGGCAAGTCCGGCGTCTCGGGTCTGTCCAAGGCGCTGGCCTTCGCCCGAAAGGCTTGCGGCAACACCGAGGCGCTGGATCGATGAGGCCGGCTCCAGGCTGCCCCAGCTTTTCCTGGCGGCTCTTGACCAGCGCGGCGAACTCACCGTAGATTAGGCGCCACAGGAAATCGAGCATGGGTAACATTGTCTCAGAGGCAATTCGGCGGGACCTCCGTGGCCGACGCCTCCCAGATTCGCAAGATCGAGAGCATCATACGAGCCGACCCCCGGCGCCGGTTCATCGTGGTCTCCGCCCCGGGCAAACGAAGCCGCGAAGACCAGAAGGTGACCGACCTGTTGTACCTCTGCCACGAGCTGGCCGCAGCCGACCTGCCCATCGACGAGGCCTTCCACTTGATCCGGGAGCGCTTTCTGGGGATCGCAGCGGAGTTGAGCGCCGGCGCCAGCCTGGCGAGCCGTATCCAGGAAGTGGAGCAGGGCATCCGGGCCAAGGCTTCCCGCGACTGGGTGGCCTCCCGCGGGGAGTACCTCGCCGCCATCCTGGTCGCTGATCACCTCAAGGCCCATTTCGTGGACACCGAGAGGCTGGTCAAGATCCGCGAGGATGGACGCGTGGACGAGAGCACCTACGGCCTGCTGGCAAGCCAGCTGCAGGGCGACGGCCTGTTCGTGATCCCGGGCTTCTACGGCTGCCGCGCCGAGGGGCAGGTGAAGACCTTGCCGCGGGGCGGCTCGGACATCACCGGGGCCGTCGTCGCCCGCGCCGCGAAGGCGGAAATCTACGAGAACTGGACCGGACGTTTCCGGCTTCCTGATGACCGATCCCAGGGTGGTGAAGGACCCCAAGCCCATGCGCAAGGTGACCTACGGGAGATCCGCGAGCTGGCCTACATGGGCGCCGACGTGTTTCATGAAGAGGCGATCTTCCCGGTCTTCCACGCCCGCATCCCGATCAACATCCGCAACACCAACGGCCCGAGGACCCGGGCACCATGATCGTCAACGAGCGCGGCCTGGCCGACGGGGTGGTGGTCGGCATCGCCGGCAAGCAGGGCTTCAGCATCATCTTCATCGAGAAGCTGCTGATGAACAAGGAGGTCGGCTTCGGCCGGCGGCTGTTCAGCATCCTGGAGGCGCACGGGATCAGCTTCGAGCACGCCCCTTCGGGGATCGACACCATGTCGGTGATCGTGGCCGACAGCGAGCTGAAGGGCAAGAGCCACCTGCTGCTGGAGGAGATGCGCAAGGAGCTCTCCCCGGACGACGTGGAGATCCTGAGCGGCTACGCCCTGATCGCCACGGTGGGGGAAGGCATGTCCCACCATCCGGGCATCGCCGCCAAGCTGTTCGGCGCGCTCGGGCAGGCCGGGGTCAACGTGCGGATCATCGACCAGGGCTCCTCGGAGATCAACATCATCGTCGGGGTGGAGAGCAAGGACTACGAGAAGGCGGTCAACGCCATCTACCAGGCCTTCTGCTGCGGCTGAAACGGGAGCTGGGCTCACCCTCCTGCTCGTAGGCTGAGCAGCCGGCGCTCCCCCTGCAGGGCCCGCTTGGCGGCGAGGTCCTGGCTGATCTCCAGGGTGCCCAGGTACCTCCCCTGCCTGTCCCGCAGCGCCACGTACTCGATGTGCACGAACTTCCCGGCCATCTGGATCCAGAAGGCCGCGCGGCTCTGGGCGCCGGTCTTGAAGTCCTTGAGGATGCGCTCCACGATGTGCACGCTGTCCGGCGGATGGCACTGCTGCACCTTGCGGCCGATGATGGCCCGGGTACGGGTGAAGACCCGCTCAGGGGCCTGGTTGAAGTAGCGCACCTTGTCCTCGGCGTCCACGAAGGTGAGGTCCACGGTCAGGGCGTTCAGAACCGCCTCCAGCTCCGCCAGGGCGAAACTCCCGGAGGCCAGATCGATCCGGCCCGGCTCGGAAGCGGGGCAGGCCGCTCTACCGCGGCCTGGTCGGTGAGGCGGCGGCCGGGCGCCACTCGTCCACCGGGTCATAGAGGCAGAAACCGATTTCCGGGCTCTG
The DNA here is from genome assembly GCA_963736785.1 of uncultured Spirochaetota bacterium. Lineage (GTDB taxonomy): Bacteria > Spirochaetota > Spirochaetia > SZUA-6 > DRHE01 > MIBK01. The sequence continues at coordinate 12,410 of CAVTQG010000018.1, forward strand.
CCGCCAGATTTCCCGCCATTCGGCCTCCGACAGGGTGTCCAGACACATGGGGAAGAGGATGTTCTCCTCCTTGAAGATCATCTCGTCGATCGAGGCCGCCAAAGGCCGCAGCGTCTGCCCTCCGGCAACGCGGACTTCCGCCGCACCGGCAGGCCGCCTGCCGGCGGCCTCCAGCGCCCTGCTCAACAGGGCGCGGGTCTCATCGTGCTTGCCCCACATGACCGACGGCGGGCCGGAGATGCCGTGCTTTTCCAGATAGGGGAACAGCAGGTTCTCCTTGCGGGAATAATGCTTCTCCACGTCCGCCAGCTGGCGGACGGCGGCGGCCACCTCGTCCCATTTTTCCGCGGCCGGGCCGTCCAGCAGTTCGCTGAGCCGGGAAATGACCCGGGCCAGCTCGCGGTTTTCCTGCAGGAAGGTATGCACCGGGTGGCCGGGCACCGCCTCGCGGGCCCCGCTCTGGTCGATGGCGCCCTTGAGCACCGCCGAGTGCACGTCGCACAGCCTGAGGACTTCCTCCTGGGGCAGGCCTTCCGCGATCAGCTCCTGCTCCACCTCGACCACCACGTCGTAGGGCACCTGCCCCAGCAGGGCGGCCAGCCGACTTTTCACCGCCCCGGGAGCCTGACCCTCGTGGAGCTGCAGGATCAGGTGCTTCAGCAAATCTTTGCGCTTTTTCGAGTTGTCGATCAGTTCGCTCATGCGCGCAGTATGCCATTGCCCCCGCCGCACGGCAACCGGGGAGCGGTCCCCTTTGACTTTGCGCAGCCTTGCGGGTATAACCCTGCATAGGCCATGACGATCACCATCCTGGGCAGCGGCACCAGCCACGGGGTCCCCATGATCGGCTGCTCTTGCGCCACCTGCCTTTCCGCGGACCCGCGCGACAACCGCACCAATGCCTCGCTGCTCATCGAATGCCGCGGCCGCAACATCCTGATCGACTGCGGAAGGGACTTCCGGCAGCAGGCGCTGCGCCACCGCCTCGCGCGGGTGGACTGCGTGCTGCTCACCCACACGCACTTCGACCACGTGGCCGGCATCGACGACCTGCGCGTCTTCAATCGCCGCGGCCAGCCCATCCCCCTGTTCGGCAGCCCGGCGCACCTGGCCTATCTGAAAACGTACATCTACCATTACCTGTTCGACCCGGCGATCCAGCGTGGCGGCGGGTTGACGGAGCTGGACCTGGTGGCGGTCGGCGAGCGCTTCCTGCTGGAGGGCTTCCTGTTCGAAACCCTGCCGGCCTTTCACGGGGACCTGGAGGTGCTGGGCTACAAGTTCGGGGGCTGCGCATATCTGAGCGACGTGTCCCGGGTGCCCCAAGCCACGCTGCAGAAACTGTACAACCTGGAGCTGCTGGTCCTGGGCGCGCTGCGCCATACCCCGCACCCGACGCACTTCTCCCTGGCCCAGGCCCTGGAGCTGGCCGCGGAGGTGAAACCCCGCCGGCTGTACTTCACGCACCTGTGCCACGACGTCCTGCATGCCGAGGTGGAGAAGGCTTTCGGGCGACGGGGCAGCCCGTATTTCACGGCCCTGGACGCCCACCTGGCCTACGACGGCCTGCAGGTGGAGCTTTAGGCCAGCAGCCGGCGACGTCCTACTCCTCGTCCAGGAACTGCATGCGGTGCAGGTTGTAGTACATGCCCTGGCGGGCGAGCAGCTCGGCGTGCGTTCCCTCTTCGAACAGCTCACCCTGGTGCAGCACCAGGATCCGGTCGGCGTGACGGATGGTGGAAAGGCGATGGGCGATCACCAGGGAGGTGCGGCCGGCCAGCAGCGCGCGCAGGGCCTCCTGGATGAGCTTCTCGGTCTCCGTGTCGATGTTCCCGGTGGCCTCGTCGAGGATGAGCACGTCGGGATTGTGGGCCAGCACGCGGGCGAAGGACAGCAGCTGCCGCTGCCCCATCGAGAGGTTCCCGCCGCGCTCGGCCAGCTGCGCTTCCAGGCCCCCCGGGAGGCGGTCGATGAAGGTGTCCGCGCGCACCAGCTCCACCGCCCGCCTCACCTCGGGATCGGGGATGGGGCTGCCCAGCCGGATGTTGTCCGCGATGGTGCCGGAGAACAGGAACACGTCCTGCAGCACGCATTGCACGCGCCGGCGCAGGCTGGCGGTTTCCAGATCGCGGATGTCGGTCCCGTCCAGGCGGATGCGCACCGGACTGGATGTCCCACAGACGGGTGAGCAGGGAGGTGATGGTGGTCTTGCCGGCGCCGGTGTAGCCCACAATGGCCACGGTCTCCCCGGCCTCGACCCTGAAGGACAGCTCCCGCAGCACCGGCTCCCCCTCCTTGTAGGCAAAGCTGACCCGGTCGAACTCGATGCGTCCGCGCACGCTGTCCAGCGGCTTCGGGGAGGCGGGCTCCGGGATGCGGGCGGCGATGTCCAGCAGGCCGAATACCCGCTCCGACCCGGCCATGGCCGACTGGAGTAGGTTGTATTTTTCCGAGAGGTCCATGACCGGCTCGTAGAACATGCGGATCAGGTTGAGGAAGGCGATCAGGGTGCCCAGGGACACCAGCTCGCGCAGCACGAAGCGGCCGCCGAACCAGACGATCACGGCCAGCGAGGTGGTGGAAAGCAGGTCCACCAGGGGGCGGAAGGTGGCGAACACGTACATTTCCCCCAGGTTGGCGGCGAGCAGCTGGTCGTTGCTCTGGCGGAACTGCCCGAGGCTGTAGCGCTCCCGCACGAACAGCTGCACTATGCGCATGCCGGAGAGGTGCTCGGCCAGCAGGCTGTTCAGCCGCGACACCGCCAGGCGCACGCGGCGGAACACCTCCCGGGCGCGATTGCGGAAGAGCAGGGTCAGGACCAGGACCGGAGGCAGGGTGGCCAGGCTCACCAGGGCCAGGCGCGGGCTGAGCAGGGCCAGGGCCACCAGCACCCCGCCCATCATGGCGAAGTCCTTGAGCAGCGAAGGGAGCACCGAGGTGAACAACTCGTTGACGGTTTCCACGTCGTTGGTGATCCGGTTCACCAGCCGGCCCACGGGCTGGGAGTCGATGTAACGCAGGGACAGGCCCAGCGTGTGCTCGAAGGTCTCGGCGCGCAGGTCCCTCATGATCATCTGCCCGACGTAGGCCTGGAGGTAGGTCTGGGCGAAGGTGAACAGCAGGACCCCCGCCAGCACGAGGAAAAACCAGAATGCCGCCCTGCCCAGGCCGCGGAAATCCCCTGCCCGCAAGGCCCGCCGCTCGCCCGCCTCCAGGGCGTGGAAGTCCTGCTCCGCGATCACTGCCACCCCGCCGGCTGTCCGGAACAGCGCGGGCCGGCTCTCCACCGCCCGGCGGGCGGCCTCGCTGGCCGAATAGTCGCGCAGCACCAGATAGTTGGGTGCGAGCAGGGAGCCATCCTCACGCAGGCTTTGTTTCTCCCGGGCGCTCCAGGCGCCCAGCTTGGAAGCGGGCAGGTACTGGATGTCCCCGATCCGCAGGGCGGGATCCAGCTTGCCCAGCCGGGCGAGCAGTCCGCCGGGGAGCTTGGCCACGGCCAGCCCCCGGTGGGAGGGCAGGATGTAGGCGTCCACGGTCCGCTGCACGATCACCGGCAGGCCCAGCTCGCCCGCGGAAGCCGCCAGCAGGGCGGCCAGGGAGAGCAGGAATACGCCCAGGTAGGGGCGCAGGTACTTCAAGGAGGCGGCGCATCAGGGCGGAGTCGTAGCTCTTCAAAATGTCTTCGGTTTCGAAGTAGCCGCTCATCGGCGCCCCTTCAGGCTTTGCTCCAGCTGCTGCAGGCGGAAGATGTCCGCGTAGAAACCCGGGGCCGTCGACAGCTCGGCGTGCGTGCCTTGCTGGGTGATGCGGCCGGCCTCCAGCACCACGATGCGGTCCGCGTTGCGCAGGGTGGAAACCCGGTGGGAGACCAGGATCACGGTGCTGCCCGCGAGGCGGCGGCAGGAGGCGCCCCAGGATGGCCTCCTCGGTTTTCGTGTCCACGGAGGACATCGCGTCATCCAGGATGTAGATCGCCGCTCTCCCGGCCAGGGCGCGGGACAGGGCTACCCGCTGCTTCTGGCCGCCGGACAGGGTGACGCCCCGCTCGCCCACCACGGTCTCCCAGCCCTGAGGGAAATTGCCCAGGTCGCGCTGGATGGTGGAAATCGAGGCCGCTTCCTCCAGGTCCGGTGTGTCGCCGTCGGCGGCGCCGAAGGCGATGTTCTCCCGGATGGAAGCGGAAAAGAGAAAGGTGTCCTGGGGCACGACCCGGATGGCGGAGCGCAGTCCGCTCAACTCGTATTCCCGCACGTCATGGCCGCCTACCAGGACACTTCCGGGGGGCGGGTCCAGGAGTCGGGGGAGAAGGTTGACGAGCGTGCTCTTGCCGCTGCCGGTGCGTCCCAGCACCCCGACGACCGTCCCCGCCGGGATCTCCAGGTTCACCTCCTGCAGCACGGGCTTGTCCGCGCCGGGGTAGGTGAAGGACAGGTTTTGAAATTGAACCTTACCGCGGTCCGGTCCGCGCCGGGCTTGCCCGGGCGGAGGGCTGGAAATGTCCGGCTGCTGAGCCAGGATCTTGTTGATGCGGCCCAGCGAGGCCCCCGCCCGCTGCAGCATGTTCACGGTGAAGCCGGCCCCGAGCATGGGCCAGATCAGCATCTGCAGATAGGCGAAAAAGGCGGTGAACATGCCGGGGGAAAGGCTGCCTTCCATGACGGCGCGGCCCCCCAGCAGCAGGAAGATCAGGCTGGTGAGGCCGGCCAGGAAGCCGACCGCGGGGAAGAAGAAGCCGAAGGTTTTGGCCAGGGAGAGGTTGCGCTCGGAGTATTCCCGGTTCTTATCGGCGAATCGCCGGCCGAACGCCTTCTCCTGGACGAAGATCTTCAGCACCCGGATGCCGGCGATGGATTCCTGGGCCAAATCGCTCATGGCCGAGAAGCCCTCCTGCACCTGGCGGAATTTCTCGCCGACGATCCGGCCGAAGAGGATCACCCCCACGGTCAGCACCGGCAGCGGGCTGATGGAGAGCAGGGTCAGACGGGCGTTCTGGACCAGCAGGACCACCAGGATGGCCAGGGTCATGAAGAAGCCGTCCACGAACGAAACGAAGGCCATGCCGGTGGCCATGCGGATGGCGTTCATGTCGTTGGTCATGTGGGCCATCAAGTCGCCGGTCTTGCTCCGGCCGTAGAAGGTGGAGGACAGCGACTGCAGGTGCGTGAACAGGCGCTCGCGCAGCCCGTTCTCGATGCGGCGCGAGGAGCCGTTGATGAAGTACCGCCAGAAAAAGCGCCCCAGGGCGATCAGCCCCGCGGTGCCCACCATGAGCAGCACCGGCGCCGTCAGGCCCCGGAGCGAAAAGCTGCCCGAGGCGATCAGGTCGACGGCCCGCCGCACCAGTTGCGGCAGGTAGAGCTGGCCGGCGTCGGCCAGCAGCAGGAAGAACAGCCCCGCCAGGTACTGCGGCCAATAGCGGCGCACGTAGGGAAGGAGCGTGCGGAACTCGCGGAGCATGGCGATAAGGTAATTCGAAAGCGCAGGACTAGTCTACGAGGGCTACTGCACGATGAGCGGCGGCACCTCGCCGGAGAGCTCCAGGCTGTCGATGTACCAGTCCAGGCCCAGACGCACCATCCCGATGGTCAGTGTCCGGGGTCCGCCGAACTGCTCCGGCCCGTCGACCGAGGCCGTGATCGAGTCGTCGGCGGCGGAGGTCACTTCGATGGTATAGAAGGTGGTTTCCGGCCATTCCGCAGGCGGAAACCAGGCGTCCCAGGTGGAGTGCAGGTCTGCGGCCACCAGCAGGAGATAGTCGGCAATCGCGGGATCGAAGTTCTGGTAGGCGAACGACCGGCTTTCGTTCAGGTCGGTTTCCAGGCGCAGCACCCGCTCCTCCTTCGTGGTGCCCACAAGGGCACAGCCGGTCAGGAGAAGCGGGAGAAGCGCCAGAAGTCCGACAGCACGCTGTGCGCGGTTCATGGGGCTCCTACTGGATCAGATTGACGAGGTCGAGGTCCAACTCCTCGATCATCCAGTCGGCCCCGTCCTTGGCCATGCGGAAGACGATCGGCTTCGGCCCCGGCCAAGCGGCGTCATTGGAGCTGGAGATATTGCCCGTGACGTTCCCGGAATCGCTCGTATCCAGGTCGGGGATGCTGTAGGAAATGTAGGCAACTGGGAAGGGAACGTCCCAGTCCACCAGGGTGCCGCCTTGCAGCGCCGCATAGTCAGCGGTCAGGGTGGGATGGAAGTTCAGGTAGATGTCGCTGCGATCCGTATTGTTCAAATCGTCGAGGAACTGCGCCACCCGGTCCTCGACCGAGACGCCCAGGCTGCACCCGCCGAAGGCCAGCACCAGGATTGCCGCCAGCAGCGCCCAGCGCAACAGGTATTTTTTCATGTCCACCTCCTAGATATCGGCTTCCGCAAGGTATGGCACGATCTCCCGCTCGAAGCGTTGCAGCAGCTCCTCGAAGGCCCGGAAAAACTCGGCGGAGCCAGCGGGATCCCCAATGGACTGCGCCTTTTGCATCAGGTACATGCGTCCGGCAACATAGCGCCGCAGCGAGAGCGCGGCCAGGGCGAAGTAGCGGATGTTCAGCGACTGGTTGAAAGTCAGCAGAACCAGGGGGGAGGTGACCTCGGCGTCATGCTTGCGGACCTCCTCCTGGCTCTGGGTTCGGGCCATCTCCTCCTGCTTCTTGCGCGCCTCGCCCAGAAGCGTCTTGTTTTCGCGGTACAGCCGGTTGTACCCGGCCACGTTGCGTATGTAGTACTCCAGGCTGCCGCGCGCGGCCTCCAGGGAGGCCAGCGGATCGGAGGCTAGCGCCCGCAGCCTCTCGTCGTTCCACGAGCGGTAATCGATCTGGTCGCGATGGACCTTGAACTTTTCCCCCGGCGGCTGCCCGGGGCGGACTTCCACGGCCTCCTCCGGAGCCAGGTCCACGCTGGCCCCCTCGGCCTCCACGTTTGACGGCGCCCTGCTCCACGACGATCAGCGCCGAGCCGTCCGCGCCGGCGTACACCGTGAGCTCGGTGCCCCGGACCCCCGCGATGCAGCTGGCGGTCTGGATCAGGGGCTCCTGCCCGGTGAGCCGGCCGTAGCGGAATTTGATCGAGCCCAGAACCAGGGAGAGCACCCCCGTGGTATTGCCCTTCCGCTCCTTTTCCATGAGCGTGAAGACGGTGCCCGGCTCGATGCGCAGGGTGACGCCCTTCTGTTCCAGCTCCACCAGGCCATTCGAGCCGGTGCGCACCCCGTCGCCCGCTGTTCAGGATGTCGCCGATGGCCGCGTCGCGTTCCGTGCCCGCCTTGTAGCGCACGGTGGCCTCCCCTTCGGTATAGGCCACCCCGGCGGGAACCGCCCCGGCGGCCAGCGCGGTGGCCAGGAGCAGCATGGAGAGAATGAGCGCTTTCATCAGAATGGCCCCTTGAAGCCGCTGATCCGTGGCGAAAAAGCCCGTGGAGCGCACCAGCAGCAGGATGTGCCGATCGTCGCTGGTTTTCAGCTCCAGCAGGCGGGTACCCTTCCTCACGTACTTCTGGAAGAAGGCGCGCGTTTCCATGGAATCGCGGAAGGCGCGGTAGCTGCCCGGACCGCTCGCGCTCCCGCGCTCCAGCTCCGGTTCCTCGAGGCGATAACCGGCCGCCAGGATGCTCTTCCAGAAAAAGTCCACGTCCTGGGGCAGAACCAGGATCTCCTGGTCCAGCAGGAAGGGCACCGTGCTCATGGCAGAAAGTTTTTCGGCCTGGCCGGTGTTCACCAGCCGGGCGATGCTTTCCACCCGGCTCTCGTCCCGCGACCGCTCGAGCGAGGCGCAGGAATCCAATGCCAGCAGGGCCGCCAGCGCCGCCAGGGCGACAAACGCTCGTTTCATGGGTCTCCCTTCCCCAATGTATCCCCTGCGGAGGGCATTTCCAGGCTCACCAGCGCTGGTGCACGTCCTCGCGGATGTATTTCTCGTAGATCTCCTGCGACCTGCCGCATGAGCTTGCCGGAGAGCCTGGGCAGGTCGGAGGCGGCGCAGTTGTCCTCGACCTGCTCCGGGCGCTTGGCGCCGGGGATGGCGCAGGAAACCGCCTCGTGCATCAGGATCCAGCGCAGCGCGAACTGGGGCAGGCTGAAGCCCTTGGGCAGGATCCTCTTCAGCTCCTCCACGGCCTTCAGGCCCTTCTCGAAGTCCACTCCGGCAGAAGGTCTCGCCGCGGTCGAAGGCCTGCCCCTTGCGGTTGAAGTTGCGGTGGTCGTCGCGTGGCGAAGCGGCTGGAGCGGGTCATCTTGCCGGTGAGCAGGCCGCTGGCCAGCGGCACGCGGGCCAGCACGCCGATGCGCCGGGCGCGGGCCTCGCGGAAGAACAGCTCCGCGGGGCGCTGGCGGAACATGTTGAAGATGATCTGCACGGTCTTCACCCCGGGGTACTCGATGGCCTTGAGGGCCTCTTCCACCTTCTCCACGCTGACCCCGTAGTTGCGCAGCTTGCCGGACTTGACCATCTCGTCCAGGGCGTAGAACAGCTCCGGGGTGTAGTAGACCGCCGTGGGCGGGCAGTGCAGCTGCAGCAGGTCCAGGGTCTGCAGCTCCAGGTTCTTGAGGCTGTCGTCCACGAAGCGGCGGATGTTCTGCGGCGTGTACTTCTCCGCCACGTGCGGGTCCAGCTTGCGCCCGGCCTTGGTGGCCACGTAGATGGTCTCCTTGCGCTCCTTGAGCAGGCGGGCGATCAGCTTCTCGCTGCGGCCGTTGCCGTACACGTCGGCGGTGTCGATGAAGTTCACCCCCCAGTCCACGGCCTTGTGCAGCGCGGCCAGCGACTCCTTGTCGTCGACCTTGCCCCAGCTGGCGCCGATGGCCCAGGCGCCGAAGCTGATTTCCGATACGTTCATCCCGGTGCGTCCGAGTTGGCGGTATTTCACGGCATCCTCCTTTGCGCGAAATGTATCCAATTCCGCTACTTGGCCAGCGTGTGAAAGCTGGCGCAGGCGCTCGATGATGGGCAGGTGCTGGGTGCAGGCTTCCTCGCACTGCGCCGCAGGCGGTGCAGCGGGCCGCCTCGGAGGCCGGCAGGCTCCAGTGCCACTTCAGCCGCTCCGCCGCCGCTCGGGCGTGCCGCGCAGCTTCCAGTGGTTGTAGGCGTCCATGAGCTTGGGCACCGGGATGCCCTCCGGGCAGTGGTCGCAGTACTGGCAGCCGGTGCACAGCTCCTGGAAGGCCTCCCGCAGGGAGCCTTTGATCCGCTCGATCTCGCCCGCGGGCAGGCCGCGAAAGCTCTCCGCGGCGCGCACGGCCTGGCGCACTTCCTCCATGCGTGGCGAAGCCCACCAGGGCGGTGGTGATGTGCTCGTGGGCGAACAGGAAGTGCAGCGCCGCCTCCACGATGTCCTGACCGGGCTGCTGGCGCAGGAAGCCGAACAGGTCCGGGTTCTGCGGGATCAGCCCGCCGCCCAGGGGGTTCATCACCACGCAGCCCAGGCCCCGCGCGGCGATGGCCTGGAAGGCCTTCTCCCGCGCCGGGAAGTTGTAGGCGGAGTAGCCGAACAGCACGCCCTCGAAGATCTCCTCCTGCAGCAGCTCCACGATCTGGTCGCCGACCAGGTGGCTGGAGACGCAGATGTGGCGCACCAGGCCTTCTTCCTTCAGGCGCCGGAAGGCCTGCAGCGATGCCCTTGGCCTTGCGCTCCCGCCAGTTCTCCAGGGTGATGATGCACCACACGTGGTAGAAGTCGATGGCCTGCAGCCCGAGGCGCTGGAGCTGCTTCTCGATCTCCCTGCGGATGCCCGCCTCCGAGGCTTCGAAGGTCTTGGTGGCGCAGTAGAACGGCAGGCCCAGGCGGCGTCAGCTCGCGGAAGCCGTGGCCGAAGGCCAGCTCGCTCTTGATCCCGAAGTAGGCCGGCGCGGTGTCGAAGTAGTTGACCCCGCCTCGCGCCGCCTCCACCATCATCCGCGCGCACAGCTCAGGGTCGTCGGGATTCTGCGAAGCGCATGCCGCCGAAGCCCAGGATGGAGCACCGCTTGCCGGTCCTGCCGTACTCGCGCAGGATCAATGCCCGCCGTCCTTCTGCCCGTAGTAGGCGTCCTTGCCGTGCTTCCGCAGGTAGTGCTTGTCCAGGAGGCTCGCGCTTGATGCCCCGCAGGCGGGGAGTCAGCGCCAGGGAGTACAGGCCGGTGCGGGCCACCTCCTCCAGCATCTGGCTGTGGTACACGGCCAGCTCCGGGGTCGCTGCCCCAGGTGAAGGGGCCGTGGCAGGCCACCAGCACGCCGGGCAGGCTGCGGTAGTCCAGGCGGGCGAAGGTCTCCAGGATCTGGACCGCCGTCTCCTCCTCGTAGTCGCGCCGGATCTGCTCGTCGCGCATGACGGCGGTGCAGGGCACCTCGCCGTAGAACACGTCGGCGTGGGTGGTGCCGAAGCAGGGCAGGGGCCGGCGCGCCTGCGCCCAGGCCGTGGCGAAGCGGGAGTGGGTGTGCACCACGCCGCCGATCTCCGGGAAGGCGCGGTACAGGCGCAGGTGGGTCTTGGTGTCCGAGGAAGGGTTCAGGCCGCTCTCCAGCACCCGCCCCTCCAGGCTGACCGGCACCATGTTCTGCGGGGAGAGGCTCTCGTAGCCGACCCCGCTGGGCTTGATGAACACCGTGCCGCTGTCCCGGTCGATGCCGGAGGCGTTGCCGAAGGTGGCCGTCACCAGCCCCAGCTCCTGCAGGCGCAGGTTCGCGCGGTAGACCCTCTCCCGCAGCGACGCGAGCGCGTCCATTCCCGGCTCCTACAGCTCGCGCAGCAGCGGCTCCAGCGCCCGCCCCAGCTCCAGGTACTTCCGGTAGAGCCCATCGTAGGCCGGGCGTGTTCGCGGGCTCCGGGGTGAAGGTGCGGCTGAAGCCGCTGCCGATCCGCTCCTGGGCCTCGGTCACGCTCGGCGTACAGCCCCGCGGCCACGGCCGCGAACATGGCCGCGCCCGAGGGCGCAGGCCTGCTCGGAGGCGACCACCTGGATGGGCACGTTCAGCACGTCCGCGGTGACCTGCATGACGAACGGCGATTTCTGGGCGATGCCCCCCAGGGCCACGACCCGCTCGGCGCGCACCCCTTCGCGCTCGAAGCGCTCCATGATCGCCCGCGAGCCGAAGGCGGTGGCCTCCACCAGGGCGCGGAAGAGGCGCGGCGCCGTGCTGCCCAGGGTCAGGCCGGCCAGGGCGCCCTTGAGGCTCTGGTCCGCGTCCGGGGTGCGCCGGCCGTTCAGCCAGTCCAGGGCCAGCAGGCCCGCCTCGCCGGGCGCCAGGCGCGCGGCCTCCTCGCTCAGGTTGGCCAGGATGCGGTCCTTGATGTCCTGCCGCAGGCGCTCTTTCTCCGCCGGGTCGCTCGGGCTGCTCTCGGCGTACTCCAGCGGCCAGTACAGCAGGTTCACGAACCAGGCGTAGACGTCCCCGAAGGCCGACTGGCCGGCCTCCAGGCCGATCATGCCCGGCAGGATCGAGCCGTCCACCTGCCCGCAGATGCCGGCCACCTGCCTGCCGGCCAGCGCGGCGGCGGGAGCCACGATCATGTCGCAGGTGGAGGTGCCCATGATCTTGGCCAGGGTGCCCTCGCCGGATGCCGCCGCCCACCGCGCCGATGTGGGCGTCGAAGGCCGCCCACGGCCACGGCCGCGCCCTCCGGCAGGCCCAGGCGGCGGGCCCACTCGGCGCTCAGGCCCCCCGCCTTCACGTCGGAGGTGAAGGTGTCCTTGTACAGGCGGGCGCGCAGGCCCTGCAGGCAGGGGGTCCAGCCGGACCAGGAATTCCTCCGGCGGCAGCCCGTCCCACTCGGCGTGCCACATGGCCTTGTGGCCGGCGGCGCAGCGGCTGCGCTTCAGGGTGAGCGGGATCGGTGGCCCCGGTGAGCAGCGCCGGCATCCAGTCGCAGTGCTCGACCCAGGAGAAGGCGGCCTCGGCCACCGCCGGTGTCCGTCGCGCAGGACATGCAGGATCTTGGCGAAGAACCACTCGGAGGAGTAGATGCCGCCTTCGTACTTCGTGAAATCCGTGCCGCCCCAGGTGCGGGCGGCCTGGTTGATTTCCTCGGCCTCCTGCACCGCCGGAGTGGTCCTTCCAGAGCACGAACATGGCGTTGGGGTTTTCGCGGAACTCCGGCAACAGGGCCAGGGGGGTGCCGGCCCGATCCACCGCGCAGGGGGTGGAGCCCGTGGTGTCGATGCCGATGCCCACCACGCGCTGCCCGGCGCCCTTGGGCAGCTGGCCCAGGGCGCCGCGCACCGCCTCTTCCAGCCCGTCGAGGTAGTCCTGCGGGTGCTGGCGGAAACGGTTGCGGGTCGGATCGCAGTACAGCCCCTGTGTCCAGCGCCGATAGCGGGCCACCTGGTTGGCCGCCTCCTTGCCGCTGGCGGCGTCCACGACCACCGCCCGGACCGAGTCCGTGCCGAAGTCCAATCCCAAGAGGTATTGCGCTTGAGGCATTGTACCCTCCTAGCCGAGATCGTTTAGTTATACACTCCCTGCCGGGACGCTGTCTCTACCGATTCTACTCGAAGCGCGTCTCGTACTGCCGGCTGTAAGCCAGCAAGTCCTCCAGGAGCGCCTCCGCCACCGTGGCGCTGTGGATGAACGGGTCCAGCAGCAGCGCCTGGAGCGCGAGCTTCCGCGACCCGGTAGCCGCGGCGTCGGCGACGATGTTCGTAATGGACCCCGTGAGCTGGCAGTAGGGGGCGACCACCTCGGGGAGCGGCCCGTACTGCAGGGGCTTCGGGCCGTCGGGCCCGATCACCGCGGGGACCTCGACGATGATGTCATCCGAGAGGTTGGAAATCGCCCCCCGGTTCACGAGGTTGACCGCGGGGATGTACTTCTGTCCTCCGGTCATGAAGTAGCGCGAGATTTGCAGGGACAGCCAGCCGATGCGGCGCTGGGAGACGTACTTCTTGATCGCTTCCGGGGAGTCGTAGCGGGCCACGATCTGGGCCCAGTCGCTGGCCAGGCGGCCGCCGAACCACTGGTCCACGGGGTACGGCTTGAGGCTGCAGCGTTCGGCGATCGTGCCGTCGATGAACCACAGGTAGTCCCCCACGTGGTTGTCCGCGGGCGAGCACACCAGCCCGAGGAGTTTGGCGGCTTCGAAGATGAAGCGGAAGCCGGCCGGGTGTTCCGCCCGCTTTCATCCGGCTGATGGTTTCCATGACGCGGGGATACAGGTTTTCGCCCGCTCGCCGAGTCGCGGACATCGGTCACCCACTGCAGGTGGTTGATGCCGGCCAGCAGCACGTCCACGCTCCCGGAAGGCACCATGAACTCGCGCTCGATGGGGTCCGCGTCGCGCATCCGCCCGGTCGCTGGTCCAGGCCGAGCAGCTGCTCGAGAGCCATCTGGATCATCTCGTGGCCGTTGCAGTAGCCGATCCACTTCACTTTGGAGTGCCGGTGCAGGGCAGCCAGGATGCGGGACAGGGGGTTGTTGTCGAGGATCAGCCAGGCGTTCGGGCACAGCTTCTGCATATCCGCGGCGATGTCCAGCATCACCGGCACGTGCCGGATGCTGAAGTTCAAGCCAGGGGCGCCGACGGTGTAGGCCTCGTACGGGTTGATACCGTGCTTGTTGCACAGCTCGAACTCCTTTTTCCAGGCCTCCTTGGAGTTGACGGCGAGGAAGCAATACACGTAGTCCGCGCCGGGCAGGGCGTCGGTGCGCAGAACGTGGCCCTGGACCTTCAGGTCGAACTTCAGGGCCCGGCTCATCCGGCTGGCCAGCTCCACCTCGTGCGCCAGCCTGTCGGCCTTGCGGTCTACCAGGGCCAGGGTGCAGCCCTTGTATTCATCGAACTTGAACAGCTCCTGCAGGAAAAACTCCGTGAACTGGCTTCCCGAACCGATCACCACGATCTTCGACTTCTTCATGTGCTCCTCCTACCGTCCCAGTGCAGCCGGGCAGCATGGACCCGACGGACCTGAAAAAGAAATACGGCCGCCAGTTGTGTTTCTGGAGGTCGCTGGACGAGCAGCGCACCTTGCCCTTCGGAACCCCGCAGGAGGTGCGGCGCGAGGTCCTGGACCGCCTGGGCAGCCGGGCGATGATCGATACCGTGCGCGACACGCCCTATTCGGGGCTTTCTTACAGCCCTCTGAAATCCAGGGTGGCGAAGTAGTCTTCCACCGTTTCGGCCCGGCGGATCTGCTCCACGCTGCCGTCGGGCTTCAACAGCAGCTCCGCGGAGCGCAGTTTGCCGTTGTAATTGAAGCCCATGGCGTAGCCGTGCGCTCCGGCGTCGTGGATGACCAGCAGGTCGCCGCGCTCCACCGCCGGCAGGGGCCGCTGGATGGCGAACTTGTCGTTGTTCTCGCACAGGGAGCCGGTGACGTCATAGAGCGTATCCGCGGGGCGGTCCTGCTTGCCCATGACCGTGATGTGGTGGTAGGCCCCGTACATGCCGGGCCTCATCAGGTTCGCCATGCAGGCGTCCACCCCGACGTACTTGCGGTAGGTGTCCTTCAGGTGCAGCACACGGGTGACCAGGTAGCCGTGCGGACCGGTGATCATCCGGCCCATCTCCATGTACAGGCGCAAGGGGTGCAGGCCGCGCGCCCGGATCAGCTCATTGTAGGCCGCTTCGATCCCGCGGGACACGGCCGGGATGTCCACCGCCGTCTGCTCGAGGCGGTAGGGGATGCCGATGCCGCCGCCGATGTTGACGAACTCGAAGCGGATCCCCAGCTTGTCGCTGAGCTCGGCGACCAGGCCGTAGAGCATCCGCGCGGTGTCCACGAAGTACTGGGGATTCAGCTCGTTGGAGGCCACCATGGTGTGCAGCCCGAAGCGTTTCACGCCCTGGTCGCGCAGCATCCGGTAGCCCTCGAACAGCTGACTGCGGGTGAAGCCGTACTTGGCCTCCTCGGGCTTGCCGATGATGGCGTTGCCCTCGCGCAGGGGGCCCGGGTTGTAGCGCAGGCAGAGCAGCTCGGGCAGCCCGGCCTGCTCGGCCAGGAAGGGGATGTGGGTGATGTCGTCCAGGTTGATGACCGCTCCCAGCGTCCCGGGCCTGGCGGTATTCTCCGGCGGGGGTGTCGTTGGAGGTGAACATGATGCCCTCGCCGCTGATCCCCGCCTTCTGGGCCAGGAGCAGCTCGGGCAGGGAGCTGCAGTCCGCGCCGAAGCCCTCTTCCCGCAGGATCTTCAGGATGTGGGGGTTGGGGCAGGCCTTGACCGCGAAGTATTCCCGGAAGCCCGGCGCCCAGGCGAAGGCCCGCAGCAGTGCGCGGGCGGTTTCGCGGATGGCCTTCTCGTCGTAGATGTGGAACGGGGTCGGGTAGCGGCTGGCGATGCGTTCCAGCTCGGTCGGCGGTGAAAGGCACGGACTTGTCGGTCATGCCCCGGAGAATAGGAAGAGAAGGTCGCGAAAAGTCAAGGTTCCGGGCGGATGGTTCTCCACCAGGCGATCAAGCCGAGGGACAGGCCGAGGGCCACAGCCCTCCGGGGATCAGGAATCCGCGGGATCAGGCTCGAGGGACACGCGCAGGGCACCGGCCAGGGTCAGGAAGGCCAGACTCGCGCGAGGACCAGGGCTCGCGCGTCGGCCCGGGCGAGACGCAGCAGCCAGCGGCCAAGGAAGGCGAAGCGCACCGTCAGGCCGACCGCCAGGGTGAGCAGGGCGGAGGGCAGCAGGGACCAGCCCAGGAACGCCGTGACCTCGCGCGCGGTTGCGCCCACCCAGGAACGCCGCCCCGATCCAGAAGGCCGCGGCGATCAGCGCCAGGATCACGGCCGCCCAGCCCAGGCGTGCGGCGCCCAGGGGCCCGACCCAGACCGGCGGCGAGCGCCTCGGGCGGAGAGCGGGTAGCGGTCCGGGACCCGCTGCAGGGCCGCGGGCAGGGCGGCATAGATGAGCTGGGAGGCCCGTTCGACCGGACATCCCGCTCGGGCGGCAGGCCGAGCAGGCGGGATACGCGGGAGCAGCGGGTCCTGGCCCGTGCGGCAGGGCGGAAGGGCTTCCGCCAGGGCATCGGCGAAGGCCTGGCGCGAGCCGGCCGCCCAGCTCGCGCTTGAGCGGCCGCAGGTCCAGGGCGAAATCCGCCGGGCTCCCGGCGCCCTCCAACGCGTCGAAGAAGGCGTCGAGCGCCTGGACCGCCTGCTGCCGCAGGTAGCCGGCGCTCACGGTCTGCGCCAGGGCCTTGGCCAGGGCTTCTGCGGGCAGTCCGTCCAACCCCGGCAGCGGCGTCCAATCCCCCACGTCCCAGGCTCGGTCCTTGTGGCGCGGGCCTCGGCCAGCAGCGCGGCGTAGAGCTTCTCCTGCTCCGAGCGTCTCGCGGTAGAAGGAACGCTTCAGCGCCCAGCCGCTGACCGAGAAACAGGGTCAGGGCGGAAAAGGAGAGGGGAAGCACCAGGACCAGAAGGAGCAGCGACGGCCAGGAGCTTGCGCAGCGATCCGGGACCTTCCTTCAGCCGCGGGGTCGGGCGACCCGGCGCGCGGTCTCGACCAGGTGCTGAGGTTCGAAGGGCTTCTGCAGAAACGCCTCCGGTTGATGGCCATAGTGCTCGGCCATGTCGGAGGCCGAGAAGCCGAAGCCCAGCTTTTCGCTCACCGAGGTGAGCACGATGATCGGAATGGCAGCGGAGGCCAGGCGTCGCCGCGCAGCTCCTCGTAGGTGGTCAGCCCGTCCTTGCGGGGCATGAGGATGTCCAGGATGATCAGCTCGGGCAGCAAGCTCCCGGGCCTTCTCCAATCCTTCGGCGCCATTGGGCGCGCTGTGCACCTCCCAGCCGGCGCTCTCCATGACGGTCACGCACGCTGGACACCAGTCCGGGTCGTCGTCGATCATCAACAGGCGCATGGGATTCATTATAGCGCCGCGCGGGGGAGCGTCAAGGCGAGTCCCTGGCCGTGTCCCGGGCCGCCGGCAGCGTGAGCAGCATCAGGCCGGCCAGGATCAGGGCGACTGCCCGCCCACTGGGCGGCCTGCAGCCTGTCCCCGAAGGCCAGCACGCCGCCCAGCACCGGCACCAGGATGCTGCAGAAGGTGAAGTAGGGGATGAGGCGCACCGCGCGCTCGTGGCGGTAGGCGAACTGGATCACGACCATGGAGGCGATCGAAAGCAGGATCCACAGCGGCGTGAAGGGGTTGGCCACCGCGTGCGCCCAGTGCCCCTCCTCCAGGAAATCGAGGCTACGAAGGAGGAGCCGCGTCCGATCGCCGAGCCGGAGACCTTCTGGAACAGGGGCACGAAGCCGCCCGAGCACGCCGGCGAAGCCGGCGATGACCGGGCCGACGACCCGGCTGCGCCCGCGCAGGGCGAGCCAGGCCAGCCAGGGACGCGGCGCACAGCGCCGCCAGGTAGGGAAACAGCCGGCGCAGGGAGGGTTCCGCCGAGCGGGAGCTCCCGCTGGAACAGCCCGATCAGGACCGCCGAGCCGGCCATGAGCGCGATCCCGGCCAGCTCGCGGGCGCGGATCTTCTCCTTCAACACCAGGAAGGAGAACACGGCCAGGGAGGCCAGGCCCGGAGCCGGCCATGGCCCCGACCAGGGCCACCCTGCCGATGGTGACGGCCACCCAGCCGATCAGCGCCGCGACCGTCGTGCCCAGCAGGCTGCCGACCCACAGCAGCGCGCCCCGCCGCCGGTCGCGCCGCATGAGCGCCAGGCCGAGCTTCTGGCCGGCCTGGGAGATGTTCAGGATGGAGTTGCCGACGAAGGCCAGCAGCAGGGTGAGCCAGGTCATCGGGCATCATCTTGTCATAAAAGGAGAAAAAGGTAAAATCTCAAAGTATGTCCGACCTGCTTCCCGAAGGTTTCCTGAGCGCCGCCCCGTCCCTGGACCCGGACTCCTTCGTCGCGGCCGGGCGCGCAACTCGTCGGCGAGGTCAGCCTGGCCGCCGGCGCTTCGATCTGGTACAACTGCGTGCTGCGGGCGGACCTCGCCGCCGTCACGCGTCGGCCGCGAACACCAACCTCCAGGACGGCGCCATCGTGCACGTGGAGACCGGCCGGCCGTGCGTGATCGCCGACCACGTCACCGTGGGGCACGGGGCCATCCTGCACGCCTGCGCCGTGGAGAGCGGCTGCCTGATCGGGATGGGGGCGATCGTCCTGTCGGGCGCCTCCATCGGGCGCGGCAGCGTGATCGCGGCGGGCGCGCTGGTCCGCGAGAACGCGCGGGTCGAGCCCTTCTCCCTGATGGCCGGGATGCCCGCGCGGCTGGTGCGCAAGCTGCCGGAGGAGATCCTGGCCAGGCACCTGGAGGTGGCCCTGAAGTACGCCGAGGCCGGGCGGCGGCACCGCCGGCTGGCGTTGCGCGGCGACGCTCTGGGATATAATCCGACGAAAAGGGGAGTAAGGTGAGAAAAGCCCGCTGCCCGCTCCTGGCCCTGTCCTGCCTGGTCCTGCTCTGCCTGATTCTGTGCCCGGGAATCCCCGCCTTCGGGGCCCCCGTGCGGCTGGCCCTGCTGGACATCGAGAACCGGTCCGCCGACCCGCGCTTCGACTACCTGGAAGGGATCATCCGGGGCGTCCTGCTGTTCGACCTTTCCTCCCAGCCCGGGGTGGAGATCGTCACCCGCACCGACCTGGACGCCATCCTGCGCGAGCAGGAGCTGCAGGTGAGCGCCGCTGGCCGCCGACCCGCAGGCGGCCGCGCGGGTCGGCAAGCTGCTGGGGGCCGACTACCTGGTGCGCGGGGAGTACACGGCCCTGGGCGGGGAGGTGCAGGTGACCGTCCGCCTGCTGGAGGTGGCCGGGGGGCGCACCCTGAGCTTCATCGGAGCGGGGCTCCAGCGAGAACCTGCTGCACGCCCTGGCGGAGAAAGTGCTGCAGAGGCTCACCGGCCGCCAGGCCGCGCTGCAGTCCGAGCAGAAGGAGCGCTCGATTCTCTCCCTGCGGGACGAGAAGCCCGGAAAGATCTCCCTGCATTCGCCCCTGATCGATGCGGAGATTTTCCTGGATGAGGAGTTCGTCGGCTACACCACCGGCAGCGAGCGGACGCCGTTCGTGATGGAGGGCGTGCTGCCGGGCCGCCACCGGGTGCGCCTGCATCTGGGTGACTTCGGCGTGGTGAAGGAACCGGAAATCACCTTCCACGATTGGGAGCAGACCGTGGAGGTTTTGCCCGGGAAGAACCACGTCCTGCGCTCCAACGCCCGGCACTTCAACGATATCATCTACCGGCTGCAGCAATTGCTGCGGGAGGAGATCCCGCGCGGGGAACTGGCCTCCGGCGGGACGGTCAAGCGGCAGCATGACGCCTCCTTCGTCGACCGCTCCGGGCCGACGGGTGCCGCTGACGTTCAGCCTCGAGGCCCGGCGCCAGGCGGATGCCCTGGAGGTGCGGGCCGTGGTGCGCTACGCCGGCGAGGAAAGGAACCTGAGCCTGACGGCCGGCGCCGGAGGAGGAGCGGGAGCTGCGCCAGGCGATCGGACTGGTCGACGTGGTTCTGGAATTGGATTCCGGGGAAGTCTCCTACGAGATCTGGCGCAACGACATCCAGCAGAACATGTTCCGCTGATCCGGCCCGCAGTGGCGTTTCCACCTCAGACCCGCCGCCAACCCGTGGATCAGTTTCGGGCTTTTCGCTATGATTGGGGAGTCAAGGAGGCGAGGATGAAGAGGGGGGGGTCAACTTTCCTCGGGCTGCTGTTGCTGCTCGGGCTGCTTTCCTGCGCCGGCGCCCCCGAAGCGCGCGTTCCTGCGGACAGCTCGACCGGCGGGGAAAGCTCCAAGGCGGAGGCCGCGAGTCCGGAACCCGCCGAAGCCCCCGCCCCGGCCGACTTCGGCGATGCAGAGGTCGGCGACGGGGAGCTGCGGGGAACCGAAGGGGAGCCGGAACGCCCGGATTGGGTGGTCGTCGAAAAAGCCTCGGAGCCGGCCGCCGCCAAGCCCTCTGCGCGTGCCTCCCGTTCCTCTGCCGAAGCCTCAGGGCCTCAAGGCGGGCTACGCTGACGACAACCGGCAGTACAACTATTACCTCCAGTTCCTGCGGGAGTACGCCGCCCAGGTGGCGCACGTGCCCATCGCCGTGGAGGAGCGGATCGTGCTGCGGGCCCGCGACGAGCGGGGCAGGCCGTTGGGCAGCGCCGCGGTCCAGGTATATGGTGCCGGAGGAGCGGAGCTGGCCCGCGGGCTCACGTACGCGGACGGTTCCTTCCTGTTTTTCCCCTCCGAGCACGGGCAGGACACCCGGTACCGCGCCCGGATCCTCTATGGCCAGGCCGTCCGGGAGGTCTGGTTCGAGCGCGAGGGCCGGCGCGAAGTTCCGCTGGATTTCGCCCTTTCCCGCCTCGCGGCCAAATCGGTGCCGCTCGACTTATTGTTCATCCTGGATACCACCGGCAGCATGGGCGAGGAGATCCAGAGGCTGAGGACGACCATCGAGCTGATCAACCTGAACCTGTCCTCCCTGTCCTCGCGCCCCCGCATCCGCTTCGGCCTGGTCCTGTACCGCGACCGGGGGGACGACTACGTGACCCAGACCGTGCCCTTCACCGAGGATCTGGATGACTTCCAGTCCAGCCTGGACCGCGTGGAGGCCTACGGGGGAGGGGACGACCCCGAGGACCTGCAGGCGGCGCTGCAGGAGGCGATGCGCTTGTCCTGGAACCGCGAGGGCGTGCGCCTGGCCTTCGTGATCACGGACGCGGCTCCTCACCTGGACTACGGCCAGTCCTACACCTACGCCGACGCGGCGCACGAGGCGCGGGCGCAGGGCATCAAGGTATTCGGCGTCGGCACCGGCGGCCTGGACCTGGCCGGCGAGATCGTGCTGCGCCAGGTCGCGCAGTACACCGCGGCCAAGTACATCTTCCTGACCTACGGCGAGGAAGGCGAGAGCGAGGGCGGAGCGCCCGGCAGTGTGAGCCACCACACGGGGGCCAACTTCCAGACCGACAAGCTGGAGGCCATCATCATCCGCTTCGCCAAGGAGGAGCTGGCCTACGTTTCCGACCAGCCCCTGGAGGCGGAGGAGGACTATTTCCAGGCCAGCCGCGTGGAGGAGGAGCAGAAGGGCGAGACCCTGGAGAAGCTGTTCGGGATGGCGGTCTCCCAGCTCATCGACTACTCACTCGTTTCATATCCCGCCCAACACTCCGGCCGCGGTGCTGCCGCTGGCTCCCGCTTCCCGGGAGCTGGCCCTGCCGGCGGAGTACTTCACGGAAGCCCTGGTCCTGAGCTTCGGCAGGGGCGAGGCCAGCCGGAAAACCTTCCGGGTGCTGGAGCGGCGCGACCTGCAGGCCATCCTGTCGGAGCTGGAGCTGGAGCTCTCCGGGCTGGCGGAGGAAGGGCAGGCCGCGAAGGTCGGCAAGCTGCTCGGCGCCCGGGTCCTGGTGGTCGGGCGGCTCTACCCCAAGGGCCAGTCCTATGAGCTTTTCCTCAAGCTGCTCTGGGTGGAGAACGGGGAGGTGCTCTCGGCCACCAAGGCGCTGATCGATCGCCGCCTGGGCATCGAGGGGTAGCCGGGCCGGCCTATGGATCCGCGAAAACGCGTTATCACCGAGCTAAACCGCCGCATCGCGGAGAACACCGTCGAGGCGGCCTCGCAGCTGGAGCGGCTGGGCGACTACCTGGCCGGGCAGGACGAGAAGGCCTTCAGCGATCCGGAGTTCCTGGAGCTGCGCCGCAGCGTCGTGGAGCTGCGCGCCCAGCTTCCCGCCGGGCGGCGGCAGGTCCGGCGCATCATGCAGTGCGTGGAAAAGAACGCCGGGCTGGAGGCGCGCCTGCGCGGCAGTGGGGGAGCGCTTCGCCGAGCTGGAGCGGGAGAACGAGGCCATCTGCGAGGAGATCGGCCGCTTCAGCTACGCGGCCTTCCGCAGCCAGTCCCTGCCGTTGGAGGGGCTGGCCGAGCTGTTCGTGAAGGTGGGCCGGCAGGAGCAGGAGCTGAGCGGCCTGAGCGAGGACCAGGAGCGCAGCCGCGGCTCCATGCGCTCGGGCAACATCCTGCGGATGATCGGGGAAGCCGGGCGCGGCTTCTTCCTGCGCAGCGCGGTGGGCTTCAAGCGCAAGGCCGTGGCCCGGGCTTACGCCGAGGCGGGGCGCGGGGTGTGCGAATCCCCGTTGGCCGAGAGCGACCCCACCCTGAAGCGCAAGCTCACTCCCTACCGCGAGAACCGGGCGCGCCTGGAGGAGCTGGGCCGGGAGGCCGAAGCCCTGCGCGTAGAGCAGGCCGGCCTGCGCAACGAGCTGAAGGAACTGGGCGCCGAGAAGTCCCACCAGAGGCGCGTGCGCGAGCTGGAGCGCGGCCTGCAGCGGGCGGAGGAGGAGCTGGAGCAGGCCAGCCGCCGGCTGGGCGAGCTGTTTCGGGCCAAGCCGGTGCGCAGCTTCGCCGCGGACCCGGAAGTGAAGAACCGCCTGCGGCGGGCGGCCCAGGCCGAAAAATCAAGCGAGAAACACCGCAAGCAGGTCCGGCGCCTGGAGGCCGCCATCCAGATCGACGCCCTGGACGCGCAGGTGCGGGCCATGCGGGAGAAGATCGAAAAGGTCACCCGCGAGATCCGGGCGCGGGAGCAGGAGGTGCGCGAGCTGGAGAGCCGCATCGCCGGTTCGGAAGGCGAACGGGAGCGCCTGGTCAAGATCCGCGGCCCGGAGCAGGACCTGCTGGAGCTGGAGGAGCCGGAAGGAGACCGCGAATGAAGACCGCCCTGCCCATCGACCTTCGCTCGGACACCGTCACCCGCCCGACCGCGGCCATGCGCCAGGCCATGTACGAGGCCGAGGTGGGGGATGACGTGCTGGGCGAGGACCCGACCGTCAACACCCTGGAACGCGAGGCCGCCGAGCGCCTGGGCAAGGAGGCCGCGCTGCTGGTGCCTTCCGGGACTTTCGGCAACCAGCTGGCCCTGTTCACGCACTGCCCGCGGGGCAGCGAGGTGGTGCTGAGCGACGGACAGCCACATCGTCCAGCACGAGGCGGGGGCCTCGGCGATCATCGCCGGGGTCCAGCTGCGGGTGTTCAGCCCCGCGGGAGGCGTGCCGAGCTGGGAGGAGATCCGCCCGCGCATCCGCCGCGACGACGACATCCACGTCCCGCCGACGAGCCTGGTGGCCCTGGAGAACGCCCTGTCCAACGGGCAGGTGATGGAGCCTCTGCGGAAATGGAGAAGATCGGCGCGGGGGCGCACGCCTGCGGGGTGCCGCGTGCACGTGGACGGGGCCCGCATCTTCAACGCCGCGACCAGCCTGGGCCTGGAGGCAGCCTCCCTGGCCGCGCCGCGCGGACTCGGTGATGTTCTGCCTGTCCAAGGGGCTGTGCGCACCGGTGGGCTCCATGCTCACCGGCAGGCGCGAGTTCATCGAGCTGGCGCGCCGCAGGCGCAAGATCATGGGCGGCGGCATGCGGCAGGCCGGGTGTGCTGGCCGCGGCCGGTCTGGTGGCCCTCCGGCAGATGACCCTGCGGCTGGCGGAGGACCACGAAAAGGCCCGGCTGCTCGGGGAGGCCTTTGCGCGAACGGGGCTGTTCGAGGTCTCCCCTTGCCCGGTGCGCATCAACATGCTGTTCGTCCGCTTTCGCGGGGAGCACGCCGGCAGGGAAGCCCGCCTGGTGGAGGAGCTGGCCCGCCGCGGGGTGTGGAGCTATCCCCCTTTCGACGGCTGGATCCGCTTCGTCACCCATCACGACGTCCCGCCCGAGCGGGTGCAGGCGACCTGCCAGGCTCGTGGAGGAGGCCGCCGCCGCGGCAGTGGCGTGAAGGACTCCCGGCTCACGGTGATCTATGGCCGGCAGGCCCGCAGCATTGCGCGGACCTTGCTGGAAGAGGGCGGCGTGAGGGACAGGCTGAAGCCGGGCCTGCACGTGCTGCTGAAGCCCAATCTGGTGACCGACCACGCCGCTTCCACGGGTGCGACCACCACGCCGGGAGGTGGTCGCCGGGGTGATCGAGTTCCTGCAGGACTGCGGGGTGCGCGACATCACCGTGGCCGAGGGCTCCTGGACCGGCTGTCCCACCGAGCGGGCGTACCGGGCCTGCGGATACCTCGAGCTGGCGCGCCGCTACGGCGTGAAGCTGGTCGACTTGAAGAAGGACCCCTGGCGCCTCCTGGCCGCGGGGGAGCTGGAGCTGAAGGTCTGCCGGCGGGCGCTGGAAACGGATTTCTTCATCAACCTGCCGGTGCTCAAGGGGCATTGCCAGACCGGCCTGACCTGCGCGCTGAAGAACCTGAAAGGCTGCATCCCGGACGAGGAGAAGCGGCGCTTTCACGCCCTTGGCCTGCACCGGCCCATCGCCCTGCTGGCTTCCGTGCTCCCGACGCACCTGACCCTGGTGGACGCGCTGTGCGGCGACCTGATCTTCGAGGAGGGAGGGACCCCGGTGCGCCTCGACCGCCTGCTGCTGGGCACCGACCCGGTCCTGGTGGACAGCTACGGCGCGAGCCTCATGGGCTTCGCCCCCGGACAGATCGAGCATCTTCGCCTGGCCGCCTCGCTGGGCGTGGGCAGCATGGACCTGGCGGCCTTGAGCCTGCGCGAAATCGGTCAGCCGCCGGCGGGAATGCAGGCCGCGCCCCCCTCGCTGGCCCGCCTGTCCGCCCGGGTCGAGGCCCGCGATGCCTGCTCGGCCTGCTACGGGGGGCTGCTGCACGCGCTGCGGCGACTGGAGGAGGGCGGCAGCCTGGACCGCGCACCGGGACCTCTGCGCGTGGGGCAGGGCTTCCGGGGCGTCACCGGCGCGGGGTACGGGGTCGGCTCCTGTGCGCGGGGTTTTCGCCGCCACCTGTCAGGCTGCCCTCCCTCCGCCGCCGCCATCCTGGATTTCCTGCAAACGCATGCCTGAGCTGCCCGAAGTGGAGACCGTGGCCCGGGAGCTGCGCCGCTTCCTGCCCGGGCGGCGGGTGCGCAGCGTTGTTTGCCGTTTTCCGGGGGTGGTGAGCTCCGGCGCCGGGGCCTTCCGCGAAGCTCTGCGCGGGCGCGCCTTCACCGCCATTGGCCGGCACGGCAAGTACCTGTTCCTGCGACTGAGCGAGGGCCGGGAGGTCGCGCTGCACCTGCGCATGACCGGCCAGCTGCTGCTCCTGCCGCGCCGGCAGCCCCCGGATACGCACTGCCACCTGGAGATCCTCCTGGCGGGGACGGACCGCAAGCTGGTGTTACCGCGACGTGCGAAAGTTCGGCCGCCTGGAGCTGCTCCCCGGCAGCCAGCGAGGACTTCATCCGGGCGCACGCGCCTGGGCCCCGACGCGCTGACCATCCGTCCCGAGCGCCTGTACGAGAGCCTGCGGCGCACAAGGCGTGGCCTGAAGGCCGCGCTTCTGGACCAGCGCCTGCTGGCCGGCCTGGGGAACATCTACACGGACGAGGTGCTGTTCCGCGAGCGGCTGTCTCCGCTCCGCCGCAGCGACTCCCTGAGCCGGCGACGCGTCCAGGCCCTGGCGGGCACCATCAAGGCGGTGCTGCGCGCGGCGCTCCGCCGCCGCGGGACCTCGATCTCGGACTACGTGGACCCCGGCGGGCGCCGCGGCGGGTTCCAGTTCGCCTGCAGGTGTACGGCCGGGAAGGGGCCGCCCTGCCCGCGCTGCGGGACCGCTATCGTCCGAACCAGGGTCGCCGGCCGGGGCACCTGGACCTGCCCGCGCTGCCAGCGGGAGCCGGCCGCCAGGTGCGGCGCATTGGACAGCCCCGGGCTTTGGTGCTACTGTGAATCAGCGGATGAGCGATCCTGGAGCCCGTCGAGGAAGGACAGGAGCGCGGGGACCTGGGCCCCGCTGCCGCAGGCGGTGCTGCACATGCTGCGCCATTTCGCCATGCTGCAGCGGCGGGCCCGCTTCGAGTTCGGCGAGTTCGCCGGCTTCGTCAAGGTCAACCTCGGCCGCTTCGTGCTCAACTTCCCCCAGCTCGAAGGAGCTCTCCCAGCGCACCGAGCTGCAGCTCAGCATGCACCTGCGGGAACTGTCCGAGCGGAACCTTTGCCGGCTGGAGTACGACGGGCCGGAGATCATGGGCATCCTGTACCCGCGGCTTCTTCTCGGAGATCGTGCGCAAGGTGTTACAGCCTCCTGGAGACAGAAGCCCCAGGAGCCGTTCCCCAACGAAAAGGGACTGGGCTTGAAGATCCCGGACGACCTGGTCCTGGACGTGGACATCAAGACGGAATTCGTGAACCATCTGGCCAACCCGGCGCAGGACGCCCCCGAGATCCTGCGTCTCGGCTTCCCGGACGCCCTCCCGCCGGTCCTGGTCACCTCCGAGCTGATGAAGGGCAAGCTGCTGGAGGTCTCGCTGGCCAAGCTGCGCGAGTACCTGGGCAACCGCAACAACGCCGGCTACGTCATGCACCGGCTCCTGCCGGCGCTGCGCGGCAACGAGCACGTGCTGCGCGACACCCTCAACGCCATCATCACCAAGTCCGGCCGGGCCCTGAGCTCGCTCACCGAGCCTTCGGACTTCTCCTTCCGTTTCTGGGCGCATTTCGCCAACCTGGTGGTCCAGGACTACCGGGAGCGGACGGACCGCAATGCCGAGGAGAACGGCTACTGCCAGGCGGCCTACCTGGCCGGCTACTACAATGTGTTTTTTCGCGGCCGGGTCCAGAACGAAAGCGAGAAAACCGTGGTGCTCAAGCGCTTCGACAACCAGTTCCGCAAGTCCCCGTACGCCTACACCCTGCGGGACCTGTACGGGACCAAGGACGAGAAGGGCCTGCCGCTGGTCCGTTCCTCGACCCAGGACGTTGTTCGTCAAGTTCCTGGAGGAGCGCACGCGACTGGAAAGCCAGAAGGGCCTCCCGGAGCTGGTGCGCCTGAAGACCGCCGGCGGCCAGGAGTACTTACATCGCCAGGGAGCTGATCGTCCCCTTCTTCCTGAAGCGGCTGTACGACCGCCGCGACCAGGTGCGCGAGCATTACATCGACTCCTGGTCCGCGGCGATACGCGAGGGCGCGGCGGCTGGCGGCGATGCACGACGACCGGGAATACGCGCGCGACCTGGAGCGGTGCTCCGCGGCCTGGATCCGCTGCTGCACGCCCTGCTCAACTACAGCATGCTCTTCCTGGCCAAGGAGCACGCCAAGCTGAGCGCGGAGCAGCAGCGGGAGCTGGGCCGCTGCCTGGAGGAGGCGCAGGGCCGCCTGGCCCCGCTGGACCAGGTGCTGGAGCTGCCCCGCAAGGAACTGCTGGAGGACGCCAAGCTGCGGGTGCCGGTCTGGCAGCGCTACCCCCTGTTCAAGAAGCTGGTCAACTGGCTGCGGGGCCTGTTCAGCGGTCCGGCCCCCGAGGCCGAGCGCAGGGGCAGACGGAACGAGGCGAGGCCCGCGGCCGCGGCGCCGAAGGCGCCGGGCGCGGGGCGCCGAGCGCCCTGCGGCCGAGAAGGAGGAGCCGGGCACCACCGTGGCCAGCCCGGTCAGCGCCCGGCAGCTGGCCGCCTACCGCAGCGCGGTGCAGAGCCTGAAGGTGCAGTTCGTCGGCCGCGATAAGACCGTGCCGGAGCGCCTCGGGGAGCTGGCGGAAAAGTGGAATCCCCTGTACGACCCCAAGGCGCGGACCGACCTGGTGGAGGACGTCAACGCGATGATCCGGGACTACCTGCGCTCGCTGCGCCGGGGTTTCCGGATCAAGCCCGCCCGATGCCGCGCGCATCGCAGGCCCTGGCCGCCCAGGTGTCCCAGAACAAGGCCTTCGACCGGATCAAGCGCAAGGACCTGTTCCTGCGCTACATCGAGGTGTACATGATCAAAATCCTGGGGGAGGGCTGAGCCTCAGGCCAGGAAGGGAACGGTGTGCCGGGAGATGCGGAAGTCCGCGGCCAGGCGCCCCGGCTGCTCCCCGTCCATCTCCAGGAGCACCTCCTCGCCTGCGGCAGTTGATGCGCACCTCGGCTGCCGCGATACACGTGCACCTCCGGCTCGGCCAGGTGCTCGCCGCGGTAGATCTTGCCGATCTTCTTCAGCACTCTGAGCCGGGTCATGGCGCTCACCACCACCACGTCGAACTCCCCGTCCTGCAAATCGGCCATGGGGGCGATCATCATGCTGCCGCCGAAGTACTTGCCGTTGGCCACCGCCACCAGCAGGGTCGGGCCCTCGTAGACCTGCTTGCCGTCCACGGTCACCTGCAGCAGGGGATTGCGCAGCCGGACCAGGGTGCGCAGCACCCCCAGGAAGAAGGAGACCTTGCCCCCGAAGCGCTTGGAAGCCCGGTTCACGTTGTTGACGGTTTCGGCCGAGAAGCCCAGGCTGGACTCGTTGAGGAACAGGCGGCTCGGTCTCCATGGCCTCGCCGCCGGGCCCCGGCGCCGGTGAAATGCACCTGCCCGCAGTCCAGCAGGCGCACGGTGCCGCTGACCAGCTTCTCCACCTGCTGGGCGGCGGACAGGCCGTACAGACCCAGGGTGCGGGCGAAGTCCGAGCCGGTGCCGCTGGGCAGGTAGCCCAGCGCCGCCCCGTGCGGCGGGCTGGCTGGCCGGCGCGGAAGTACCCGTTCAGCACCTCGTTGAGCGTGCCGTCCCCGCCGACCGCCACGACCAGGTCGGCGCCTGCTTCGATGGCCGCGGCGGTCAGCTCGGCCGCGTGCATGGTGCCGCGGGTCAGCTCGAAGCGCACCTCGCCCAGCCTGCGGGCGCAGCTCCTCCCGCAGCTCCTCCCACAGGCTGCAGGGTGCGCCCGTCGGCGGAGTGCGGGTTGACCACGAAGAAGGGATTGGCCGGCATGGAGCTTACGATAATACACCCGGTTCAGCTTGACAATCGCGGGGAATCGGGGAAATGTAAACCAGAAATGGAGAGCCAGAAACTCCAGGGACAGGTCGAGCTGATCCGCCAGGTGTTCGAGTACATCCACCGCTTCCAGGGCAAGACCCTGGTGATCAAGATCGACGGCTCCATCATGGAACAGCCTTCCCTGCCCCTGCTGGTCAAGGACCTGGTGCTGCTGTACCGGCAGGGCATCCGCATCGTCCTGGTGCCGGGGGCCACCCAGCGCATCGACGAGATCCTGACCCGCTACCGCATCGCCGAGCAGCGTGTGGGCGGCATCCGGGTGTCCACGCCCGAGGCCATCCCCTTCATCAAGATGGCGGCCTTCGACGTGTCCAACCGGCTGATGACCCAGCTGGCCGCCAACGGCGTGGACGGCGTGATCGGCAACTGGGTCAAGGCGCGCAGCCTGGGCGTGCGCAAGGGCGTGGACTACCAGCACACCGGGACCGTCGAGAAGATCGACGCCGACATCGTGCGCAAGCTGCTGGCCGAGGGGCTGATCCCGATCTTCCCCAACATCGGCTGGAACGCCGCGGGCACGCCCTACAACATCTCCTCCAACGAGCTGGCCGCCGCGCTCGGCCGCTGCCTGGCCGCCGAGAAGCTGTTCTTCATTTCCGACCACCGCGGAGTGATCGGCGGCAAGCACCGGCTGCCGCCGGGCATCAGCGTGTCGGAGGAAGGCCTGGTCACCCACCTGAGCGTGACCGAGGCCGAACGGCTCCTGGAGCTGAACGCCTGAGGGCGAGGAGCCGATGCAGCTGGTGCGCCTGGCCTGCCAGGCCTGCCGGGACGGGGTCAGCCGCGTGCACATCGTCGACGGCGAAATCGACGGGGTCGTGCTCAAGGAGATCTTCTCCAGCGTGGGCTGCGGCACCATGATCTACTCCAACCAGCACGAGAACGTGCGCGGCGATGGCAGGAGGCCGACATCCCCGAGGTGCTGCGCATCATGCAGCCCTTCGTCGAAAGGGAAATCCTGCTGGCCCGCGTCCCCGAGGATCTGCGCTCGCGGCTCGAGGACTACGTGGTGTACGAGGTGGACGGCATCATCCACGCCTGCGGGGCGCTGCTGGCTTCCGGCGAGGACCTCGGGCGCGCCGAGGTGGCCGCCATCGCCGTCGACGAGACCTACGCCGGGTTGGGCATCGGCACGCGCATCGTCTCCTTCCTGGTCGAGCGCGCCCGCCGCCAGGGGCTGCGGCAGCTGTACGTGCTCACCACCCAGACCGCCGACTGGTTCGTGCAGTTCGGGTTTCGGGAGGGTGGGGTGGCCGACCTGCCGGAGGAAAAGCGCCGCCTGTACAACCGCCAGCGCAACTCGCGCGTGCTGCTGCTGGACCTCGAAACCGCCTCCTGAAAGCGGCGCGAAACGCCTGATGCGGCGGGCCTCGTCGATCATGGTGAGGTAGTTCTCCACCGGGATGTAGCTCGGTATGGAATTGCCGGCTCCCAGGGCGAAACGGCCGCCGGGTGCGCAGTCTTCGATGATCCGCCGTACGTACCGGCGCAAGCTGGGCTCGTCGTAGCTGGCCAGCTTGTGCACGTCCACGCCGCCCAGGACGCAGATGCGGCTGCCCCAGCGCCTTTTTGCTTCCTGGATCGGCAGCACATTGTCCTGGAAGGAATGCTTGCCGTCCACCCGCACCAGGTCAATGAGATCTTCCATGATCTCGTCCACGGCCCCGCAGGAGTGGATATAGTACGGAGTTTCGCGGTCGTGGCACATGCGGGCGTAGCGCTGGTGCCAGGGCAGGAAATACCGGCGGATATCCCCGGGGGAGAGCAGGGTCTGGGTGTTGTAGCCGAAATCCTCCCCCTGGAATATCACCGAAAGGCCTTCCAGCTCCAGCAGGCGGCGGTTGTACTCCTCGAGGATCCCCCCCAGCCGGTCCGCCACGGCCTGCACCAGCTTCGGCTCGTCGAACAGCTTCAAGCACAGGTTTTCGTAGCCCAAGAGGCGTGAGGCATGTTCGTAGACGCCGCCGGCGTGGCAGGTGATGAAGCCCATTCCCTCCGGCAGGTGCTCACAGATGTAGCGGTGAATGTAGAAGTTGTTGTCCGTGACCTCCGGCCAGGGATACTTCTCGAAGTCCTCCCAGCTCTGGATCGGGCCGCCGTGCAGCCCCTGCCAGGCGCGGTTGGCCTGCTCGTTGCCTTGCGCCGTGTCGCCGGTGAGCAGGGAAACGGCGGGGAGCGGAAGGCTGACCTCCGCGCGGATGAAGTCGTAGCCCATGCGGTACCAGAAGGCGATCTGGTTGTCCAGCCAGGCGTCGATCGTGGCCAGGTTTTCCTTGGACAGGTCCATCTGCCCGCCCATGTACTCGGTCTTGTCCGAGGTATCCACCCACTTTCGTCCCATCATCCGTTCCAGGATCGGCTTCATGACCGCGTTATCGACCAGGTACTCCACCAGGGGCACCTTGTCCGGGACGCTCTCGCCCCGCATCGCGGCCAGAAAGCGATTGATATCCGGCCGCGGCTTATTCACGGGCACGTTGTACCGGCTCACGCTCTTCTCCTTCCTCTTTCGACGAATGTATGTGCCGCATGATCCGCTCTTCGCTGGCTTCTCCAGCGCTCATCTCCGCCACCAGGCGGCCTTCGTGCATGACCAGGATGCGGTCGCTGACCGCCAGCACCTCGGGCAGCTCGGAGGAGATGAGGATCAACCCCAGGCCTTGGGCGGCCAGCTCGGCCATCAGCCGGTAGATCTCCGCCTTGGCCCCGACGTCGATGCCGGCAGTCGGCTCGTCCAGGATAAGCACGCGCGGCTTGATGGCCAGCCAGCGGGCCAGGATGACTTTCTGCTGGTTGCCGCCGCTCAAATCCAGGATGGGTTGGGTCTGTCCCAACGTCCGGATCTGCAGCCGTTGGATGTATTCCCCAACCAAGCGCTGCTCTTTCTTCTTCTTCAGGAAGCTGCTCCGGCTGAGGTCGTCCAGGCTGACCAAAGAGGCTACCAGTTGGGCGCTTTGGGAATGCTCCGGTGTAAAGTCTTTTTAGCGCCCTGGAAACGGCTTGATGAATAGTCGGTGCAACAACGTCGACGTAGCCCTTGTAGTACTTCCACAGTCCCGGCTTGGAATGCATATGAATCCTGAACTTCATCTTATACTCCTTCCCGAAGCGATTTGAAAAAGGGGCAGGGTTGGGATGTGTTCTCAGTCTGCCCGGGCGGGCAGGGTAGGTCAGGTTCTCTTGGGGTGCTTTGTGCAGTCTAAGGACTGATTGCCAATAGCTGTCTGCATCATCAGCAAGATCCCCTGCTTGAGCGTGTAGCCATTCTTGGCGCAAAGGGCCTTGAAGTCGTTCTTAAGCTGACGGTCAAAGTTGTTGATCTGAAGCACTGCCACGCCGCTCATCGTTACGTCTCTTCACCTTGTCTGCTAATAATACTAACACATCTTAAAAATAAGATCAACTTTATTTGTATAATTATATTACCTTGGAGCAGGATGAAAAGCGGCTCCTTGCATTGGCGAAACTTAGCGATAATGGGCACCGAGAGCCCTATGGAGGTGGCGGGAGTCGAACCCGACCGAGGCTAATTCCAGCGGTTCTGACATTTTTCCGTCGTCTCCTACCGTTTCACATAATTTATTATACCCCAAACATCTAGTCAAGATTTGCTTTAGCTCGGGTTCACTTGGTTTGACACAAAATCACACCGATTTTTCGGCGAACTGTACACGGTTTAGTACACGGTGCAATGCAAGCGAGGTGGTGTAAGAACGACTGCTGGGGGGTAACTTCTTGCCCTAGCGCTATGCGTCGATAACCATGACGGGGTAGAGCGCGCATCCTGTGATGAGTCCTCCCTGAAGTCATGTGGTAGCGCTTCAAGGGTAGGACGCCCACTCCAGTGCTTGTATTGATATGTATGCAATTCTGTTCATCCTGTCTCAGATGATGCTTGGCGTGGCCTGTCCCTCGCCACCCGTTCCCTCTGACTGCGGCGAATGATTTTCCCCTCGCGTTGCATCTCGTGCCGCCAGCGGGTTGAAAAAAAGCGAAGATAGTCCCTATTGTAGGAAAGACTGTCAAGCAATCGAAAGGGAGGCTTGCATCATTATCTTGCTATGGCGGTCCGAAGCGGCTTCAAAAGGATGCGACAGGAGGTAATTTCGATGATTTCAAGATCAGAAACCGAAATTGCGGTCATTGCCCAGTTCACGGCAAAGAAGGGCAAAGCCAACGAACTGCTGGCCGCGCTACATCACGCGATTGGGCTGGGCTTGAACGAGCCGGGATGTCGACGGTTGATCCTCTACCAGTGCGTGGAGAATCCGAGAATCTGCACCGTAATCGAAAAGTTCGCGGACCAAAAGGCTTTTGAAGCTCACTTGGCTGCGTCCTATACTGTAGACTTACTGGAGAACATCATTCCTCGGTTGTCCCAGAAAAAGTCAATTACTACACACAAAGAGGTATTGGTACCGCTTGCAGAACAGCCAGTGCCCTAAGCCCGCTGGAGCCGGCCTAATTCTGCAGGCAAGTTCGGACTTGGGTTTCAAGTGACACCAAGCGCCTATTTTCATGCTTTCTTGACCATTAATTGCTAGAGTCTGAGTAGTGACATGTTATGCGAAAGAGAAAACTGCGGCGGCTGGGGTGCGAGGGACAATCTGTCACCTCCACAAAAATCATGTGCACCTTCATCACGGTTTAACCCTACTCCTGTATAAAGCGACGTGGATCGCGATGTCGAGGCCGACCGCCTTCAGCGCGGAACAACGGGTCGACCTGCAGGAGCTGCTCTGCGAGCGCTGAAACTCCGAATTAGCAGAAAATTGACAATTCTCTGATCGTACCCTATAATTTGTTATACACCACAATATAGTCTGTGCATCGGCTGGACAACCCTCATAACCGACAACAGTACAAAGAAATGCGGAGGTGCAAAATGAGAAGGTCGAAAGGTACGGACTGAAGACGGCGATGATGCTCGTGATCATCGTGGTCTTCATCGCGGTAGCGGGCGTGCAGCCGGTAATGAGCCAGGCCAAGTTTGTGCACGGAAGGATGGTATGGCTCTTAATGCCATATACCGGCGAATTTTGGTGGAACA
>CAVTQG010000019.1:0-6512 GCA_963736785.1 uncultured Spirochaetota bacterium
GCTGTGCAACCAGCACGGTATCAACCCGTACGAGGCCTACACCGTCGGCGCCCCTGGCTGAACTTCAGCATCCGGCACGTGCCGGTGATGCTGGACATCGCCGCGGATATGCAGAAGCTGTGCCCGAACGCCTGGCTGATCCTCGACAACAACCCCCTGTCCCGCATCCTGGCTGCCCTGCACCGGCACTCCAAAGTGAAGTGGATCGGCTACTGCAACGGCCACGAGATGATCCAGATGGCTCTCGAGCAGCTGCTCGGCCTGGACCAGCGCGGGCGGATGCGCGACGCGGACCCCATCGAGCGCGAGTTCATGGTGCCTTCCGGCAGCGTGGACGTGCTGCTGGCCGGCATCAACCACCTGCAGTGGGTGACCGATGTCCGCGACTCGGCGAGCGGGGAAAACCTGTATCCCCGCGTCATGGAAACCATCAGCCGGATGAAAGCGGGAGAACACCCGGCCGGCTTCCGCTTCATCTTCGAAGCCGCCAAACTCCTCGGGCTGGTGTGCTCGCCCGCTGACAACCACGTGGGGGACTACCTGTGGTTCATCGACGGCACGATCGCCGAACGCTGCAGCCTCAAGCCGTACCCCGTGGACCAGTGGTTCGGCGGCCGCCTGGCCGGCGACTGGGCTCAGATCGTGGCCCGCTACGACTCCCCGGAAGCGATCAAGAAGTACGTCTCCCAGCGCCGCATTGGCTGGCTCTCCCTGCAAATCTCGCGCTACTTCATGACCGGAGGACAGAAGTACATCCCCGCGGTCAACCTCGTGAACCGGGGGGCGATTTCCAACCTCTCGGATGACATCATCGTCGAGGTCCCCGCGGTGATCGGGCCCGACGGCCCGAAGCCCCTGCAGTACGGGCCGCTCCCCGAGGTGGTCGCCCCCTACTGCCAGCTCACGGGGTCCATTACGAACATCGTCGCCGACGCCGCGGCTACCGGGTCGCGGAAGCTCGCGCTCCAGGCGCTGCTGCTGGACCCGTTCATCCACAGCGCCACGGTGGCGGAGGCGCTCCTGGAGGACTTGCTGGCTTACAGCCGGCAGTACGAGACGCGCTTTGAGTAGATCGGTAGAGACAGCGTCCCGGCAGGGCGTGTATAACTAAACGATCTCGGCTAGGAGGGTACGATGCCTCAAGCGCAATACCTCTTGGGTTGGACTTCGGCACCGACTCGGTCCGGGCGGTGGTCGTGGAAGCCGCCAGCGGCAAGGAGGCGGCCAACCAGGTGGCCCGCTATCGGCGCTGGACGCAGGGGCTGTCTGCGATCCGACCCGCAACCGTTTCCGCCAGCACCCGCAGGATTACCTCGATGGGCTGGAAGAGGCGGTACGCGGCGCCCTGGGCCAGCTTCCCAAGGGCGCCGGGCAGCGCGTGGCGGGAATCGGCATCGACACCACGGGCTCCACGCCCTGCGCGGTGGATCGGGCCGGCACCCCCCTGGCCCTGTTGCCGGAGTTCCGCGAAAACCCCAACGGCATGTTCGTGCTTTGGAAGGATCACTCCGGGGTGCAGGAGGCCGAGGAAATCAACCGGGCCGCACGCACCTGGGGTGGCGCTGATTTCACGAAATACGAAGGCGGCATCTACTCCTCCGAATGGTTCTTCGCCAAGGTCTATGTCCTGCGCGAGGACCCGGCTGTGGCCGCGGCGGCTTTCTCCTGGGTTGAGCACTGCGACTGGATGCCGGCCCTGCTGACCGGGGCCACGGATCCGCTCACCCTGAAGCGCAGCCGCTGCGCCGCGGGCCACAAGGCCATGTGGCACTCCGATTGGGACGGGCTGCCCCCGGAGGAGTTCCTGGTCCGGCTGGACCCCCGCCTGCGGGGGCTGCGCGAGCGCCTGTACCGGGACACCTTCACTTCCGACGTGAAGGCGGGAGGCCTGAGCGCGAGTGGGCC
The DNA here is from genome assembly GCA_963736785.1 of uncultured Spirochaetota bacterium. GTDB lineage: Bacteria > Spirochaetota > Spirochaetia > SZUA-6 > DRHE01 > MIBK01. The sequence continues at coordinate 1,906 of CAVTQG010000019.1, forward strand.
CGCCGCCTGGGCCTGCCGGAAGGCGCGGCCGTGGCCGTGGGGGCCTTCGACGCCCACATCGGCGCGGTGGGCGGCGGGATCCGGGAGGGCACCCTGGCCAAGATCATGGGCACCTCCACCTGTGACATGATTGTGGCCCCCGCCTCGGCGCTGGCCGGCCGGCAGGTGGCCGGGATCTGCGGGCAGGTGGACGGCTCGATCCTGCCGGGCCTGATCGGGCTGGAGGCCGGCCAATCGGCCTTCGGCGACGTCTACGCCTGGTTCGTGAACCTCCTGTACTGGCCGCTGGAGTACGCCGAAAGCAACCCGAGCGACCCGGCGGAAAAAGAGCGCCTGCGCCAGGACATCAAGGACCGCATCCTGGCCAACCTCAGCGAGGAGGCCGCGCGCCTGGCCCCCGGCGAGGCGGGCCTGCTGGCCCTGGACTGGCTGAACGGCCGGCGCTCCCCGGACGCGGACCAGAGCCTGAAGGGGGCCGTGGCCGGCCTGACCCTGGGCAGCACGGCGCCGCGCCTGTTCCGCTCCCTGGTGGAGGCCACCGCCTTCGGTTCGCGGGCGATCCAGGAACGCTTCGAGCGGGAAGGGGTGCACGCCGAGCGGGTGGTGGCTCTGGGGGGCATCGCCCAGAAATCCCCGTTCGTCATGCAGGTCACCGCGGACGTGATGAACGTGCCAATCCAGGTGGTGGCTTCCGAGCAGGCCTGCGCCCTCGGGGCGGCAATGTTCGCGGCCGTGGCCGCGGGGCTGTACACCAGTGCAACCGAGGCCCAGGAGCGGATCGGCAGCGGCTTCAGCCGGACCTTCACCCCGAACCGCGAACACGCCCAGGCCTACCAGGGGCTCTACCAGAAGTATCTGGAGCTGGGGCGGGCGTTGGAGCCGCTGCTGCGCGAACTATGATGGATTCGCTTTCCTCGCTGCGGGAGAGGGTTTATCGCGCCAATATGCGCCTGCAGGAGCTGGGACTGGTGACGGCCACCTTCGGCAACGCCTCCGGCATCGATCGGGACAGCGGCACGGTGTTCATCAAGCCCAGCGGCGGTCGGCTACGAGAGCCTCTCCCCGCAGAACATGGTTCCGGTCAGCCTGGAAGGGCGGGTGTTGGAAGGCGGCCTGAATCCTTCCTCGGACACGAAAACCCACTGTGCGCTTTATCGCGCCTTTCCGGAGATCGGCGGCGTGGTGCACACCCACTCCCGCTTCGCCACTGCCTGGGCCCAGGCCCGGCGGCCCCTGCCCTGCTTCGGCACCACCCACGCCGACGTGTTCTACGGCGAGGTGCCCTGCACCGCCGTCATGCGCGACGAGCAGATCCGGCGCGACTACGAGGAGGAGACGGCGGTGCAGATCCTGGAGACCTTCGCCCGCCTGGACTACCGCAGCCTGCCCGGCGTGCTGGTGGCCTGCCACGGGCCCTTCACCTGGGGCCCCACCCCGGAGCTGGCCGTGTACCACAGCCAGATGCTGGAGGAGGCGGCCCGCACCGGCCTGTACTCTCTCTCCCTCAATCCCCGCCTGCGGGGCATCAAGCGCAGCCTCCTGGACAAGCATTTTCTCCGGAAGCACGGCAAGGACGCCTACTACGGGCAGAAGGACGGCGGGCATTGATCCGGCGCGAGTACGGCAGGACCGGCAAACGGTGCTCCATCCTGGGCTTCGGCGGCATGCGCTTCGCGAAGCCCGAGGACCCGGAGCTGTGCGCGCGGATGATGGTGGAAGCGGCGCAAGGCGGGGTCAACTACTTCGACACCGCGCCGGCCTACTTCGGGGTCAAGAGCGAGCTGGCTTTCGGTCAAGGCTTCCGCGAACTGACGCGCCTGGGCCTGCCGTTCTACTGCGCCACGAAAACCTTCGAAGCCTCGGAGGCGGGCATCCGCAGGGAGATCGAAAAACAGCTCCAGCGCCTCGGCCTGCAGGCGATCGACTTCTACCACGTGTCGTGCATCCTCTCCCTGGACAACTGGCGGGAGCGCAAGGCCAAGGGAATCCTGCAGGCCTTCCGTCGCCTGAAGGAAGAAGGCCTGGTGCGCCACCTCTGCGTCTCCAGCCACCTGGTCGGGGACCAGATCGTGGAATTGCTGCAGGAGGAGATTTTCGAGGGGGTGCTTTTCGGCTACTCCGCCTACAATTTCCCGGCTCGGGAGAAGGCTTTCCAGGCGATCGCCGCGCGGGGGCTGGGCTGCGTGGTGATGAACCCCCTGGGCGGCGGGCTGATCCCGCAGAACCCGGACGTGTTCGGCTTCCTTCGCCAGCAGCCCGACCAGGGTATCGTGGAGGCGGCGCTGCACTTCCTGTTTGCCCACGAGCACATCACCACTGCCCTGGTAGGCTTCGCCACGCAGGAGGAAGTGCGCCAAGCCGTGCACGCTGCGGAAAGCTTTCGCAGTCTGCCCGCCGGCGAGATCCAGCGCATCAAAAGCTCGTTGCAGGGTGCCTTCCAGGAGCTGTGCACCAGCTGCCAATACTGCGACCACTGCCCGGAGGGCATCCCGGTTCCCAAGCTCATGGACAGCTTCAACCACTGGAGGCTGCGCGGCAAGCCCGAAGCTGCGGCGGAGCGGCTGAAATGGCACTGGAGCCTGAAACCTTCGGAGGCGGGCCGCTGCACCGCCTGCGGGCAGTGCGAAGAAGCCTGTACCCAGCACCTGCCCATCATCGAGCGCCTGCGCCAGCTTTCCACGCTGGCCAAATAGCTATACATTTCGGCTCAAGGGGAGGACACCGTGAAATATCGCCAGCTTGGACGCACCGGGATGAACGTATCGGAGGTCAGCTTCGGCGCCTGGGCCATCGGCGCCAGCTGGGGCAAGGTCGACGACAAGGAGTCGCTGGCCGCCCTGCACAAGGCCGTGGACTGGGGAGTGAACTTCTTCGACACCGCCGATGTGTACGGCAACGGCCGCAGCGAGAAGCTGATCGCCCGCCTGCTCAAGGAGCGCAAGGAGACCATCTACGTAGCCACCAAGGCCGGCCGCAAGCTGGACCCGCACGTGGCGGAGAAGTACACGCCGCAGAACATCCGCCGCTTCGTGGATGACAGCCTCAAGAACCTGGAGCTGCAGACCCTGGACCTGCTGCAGCTGCACTGCCCGCCCACGGCCGTCTACTACACTCCGGAGCTGTTCTACGCCCTGGACGAAATGGTCAAGTCCGGCAAGCTGCGCAATTACGGGGTCAGCGTGGAGAAGGTGGAAGAGGCCCTCAAGGCCATCGAGTACCCCGGGGTGAAGACCATCCAGATCATCTTCAATATGTTCCGCCAGCGCCCCGCGGAGCTGTTCTTCCGTGAGGCCCGCGCCCGGCGCATCGGCGTGCTGACCCGGGTGCCGCTGGCCAGCGGCCTGCTCACGGGAAAGATCACCCGCGCCAGCCGTTTCGACCGGGACGATCACCGCAATTTCAACCGCAAGGGGCAGGCCTTCGACCGCGGCGAGACCTTCTCCGGGGTGGATTTCGAGAAGGGCCTGAAGGCCGTGGAGGAGCTGAAGCGGATCCTGCCCAAGGGCTTCAGCATGCCCCAGTTCGCGCTGCGCTGGATCCTGATGCACGAGGCGGTTTCCTGCGCCATCCCCGGGGCCAAGCGCCCGGAGCAGGTCGAAGACAACTGCGCCGCCTCCGACCTGCCCAGACTCCCCGGCAAGCTCATGCGGCAGGTGCAGGAAATCTACGACAAATACATCCGGGAGGACGTGCACCAGCGCTGGTAAGCCTGGAAAAGCCCTCTTTCCGCGATACATTGGTAGGTGGGCCGATCCGATACTGGTAGCGGGGGTTGCGGGTGAAGCGCTTCCTGTGGTTCCTGCCATTGCTCCTCCTTGCCGCCGGGTGGGTGACCAACCTGGCAGGCTGCAGCCTGCCCGGTCATAAGCCCGGAGCAGCGCGCCTATGCCTGGTCGCTGGGGTGAACGCGGTATCCCGGGACGTCCTGGCGGACAACTTCGTGCCGACGATTACGGACATGCCTGTGCTGCGGGATCCCCTGCAATACCCGAATTTCTGGGAAGTGGTGTTTCCCTTCGTCGACAGCCCCTATTCTGTGTCGGCCCTCGACGCCAGCAATCCCGCTGCGGTGACCGTGACCCTGGCTGACAAGCTGGACGCGCCTCTGCCGAATGCTATGGTGTTGGTCATGCAGCCAAATCGGCAACGATTGGTTCATCCTGCGGATGGAAATGCCGACGACGACGATCATCGTGCGATTGAGAGGCTCATGAGCAAGAAACCAGCGTTGGTATTCGCCGTCCCGGCCCTGGCAGCCCTGCTGGTCCTGGCTTCATGCGCCACCCTGCAGCGCGACCAGCGTCGGGCGGAAAGCATCGCCAAGCTGGTGAACACCGGCCAGGCGGAGAAACTGGTATCCATGAGCACGGTGCCCTTCCTGCTGGACCAGGAGATCCTGGTGCTGCCCCAGGACGTGGCGTTCTTCTGGGACAGCATGCTGACGGCGGGATACCGGCTGGAGGAACCGGAGGTCGAGCGCGGCAGCGTGGTCGGCCCGGACAGCCATCGGGAGTTCCGCGATTCCATGGAAGTGCGAACCTTCTTCAAGAAATACTTGAAGAAAGGCACCCGCCTGCTGGAGCTGAAAACCAGCGACGGGCGCCGCG
>CAVTQG010000020.1:0-189009 GCA_963736785.1 uncultured Spirochaetota bacterium
TGTCTGGCTCGACGACGTATTGCTAGCTGGAGGCTTCCCGGGGCTCGGTCCGCCAGGCCCTCACCGCCCTGGCCAGCGAAGGGTGGCTCCGCAGCCAGAAGGGCATCGGCACCTTCTGCATCAAGAAGGACCGGCAGCTTTCGATGGACATCGGCCTGGTCTGTTTCCATTCCGGCTCCTACATCTTCCCCGCATCGCCAGGGGTTGCGACCAGATCGCCCACCGCCGGGGCTACCACATCGTCCTGAACCAGTCCGAGTACGACCTGGGCAAGGAGAGGGAGATCCTGCGCAAGCTGCGCAAGCGGGGGGTGGACGGGATCATCATCGAGCCCATCTTCGACGGCTCCGGTCCTTCCAACGCCGACCTGCTCCAGGAGCTGGAGGCCGAGGGCACGCCGGTGGTGCTCCTGGACAACTACTTTCCGGAAAGCGGCTTCACCCGCATCGCCATGGATGACCGCGCCGCCGGGCGGCTGGTCGCCGCGCATCTGTGGGAGAAAGGGCACCGCCGTATCGGCATTGGCCTACGGCGGCGGATACCTGCCCAAGGAGCTGCGCAGGCAGGGCGCGGCGGAACTCCTGGCCGAGCGCGGGCAGCCGGTGCCCCGGAATGGCTGATCCGCTGCGAGCAGCCGGTCTCCTCCGGCAAGGCCTTCGCGGCCCTGGACGCCTTCCTTTCCAACGGCGTAGTCCCTGCCCACGGCGCTGATCTGCACCAGCGACGAGGAGAGCATGGAGCTGTACAAGGCCGCGGACAGCCGGGGGCTGAAGATACCCGCCGATCTGTCGGTGATCAGCTTCGACAACTCCAGCCTGGCCGAGCTGCCGGGGATCGCGCTGACCTCGGTCAGACCACCCGGGCCAGTACATGGGGGAGCTGGCCACGCAGGTCCTGCTGGAGAGGATCCTCAACCCGGGGATCGCCAGCCAGACCACTTCGCTCATCGCCCCCGCTCTGGTGGAGCGGGGTTCGGTTCGAGAGCTTCAACCAAGGAGGAACGAATGAAGACAATCGCGCTTCTCGGGTTGGCGGCAGCCCTGCTGCTTCCAGCCGTGTGCTTCGCCGGAGGCGGCCAGGAAGCCGGCGCCGGCGAGGAGAAGGTCGTGAGCTACTTCGCCGACTCCAAGTACTACTCGGACAACACGACCATCACCCGCAACCAGGCCTTCAGCGAGCTCACCGGCCTGAAGGTGGAAATGCAGATGATCCCCGGCGACCCCAACGACTTCTTCGACAAGACCGACATCGCGGTCATGGGCGGGGACACGACGGACTGCATCCGGCTCACCAATCCGCTGGAGATCGCCCGCTACGTGAACGCCGGGTTCCTGCTGCCGCTGGACGACCTGCTGAAGAAGGCGGGCTACGACGCGGAAGGCGTCTACGGCAAGTTCCTGAAACGCTACGACGGCAAGCTGCTGTACCTGCCCTACGAGCAGTCCATCCACTCGGTGTACTACAACAAGAAGATCTTCGACGAGGCCGGGGTGCCCTACCCCAAGGCGCCCTGGACCTGGGACGACTACGTCGCCACCGCGAAGAAGCTCACCAACAAGGCCAAGGGGATCTACGGCTCGTATTTCGTCGTACGACTGGGAGTACTACTACTACATGATCGCCCGGCAGAGGAACGTCTCGGCCTACAAGACCGACGGCTCCTCCAACTACGACGACCCGGCCTTCCGGGAGGCCCTGAAGTTCATGCGCGACCTGGGCGAGGTCCACAAGGTCCAGCCGACCTTCAAGGAGTACAAGGCCAACAACTACACCTGGGACACCTGGGCGGCCACGGGCAAGTTCGGGATGATCTGCATCGGCAGCTGGTTCACCGGCCTGCTGACCGACCTGGTGACCTACCCCCGGGACTGGGACTGGGGCATCGTGGAGACCCCGGCGGCCGGACCCAAGGGAAAGAACAACCTGATGGCCGGCGGCGTCTGGGCGGTGCTCAAGAACGCCCGGCACCCGCAGAACGGGGCCCGCTACGCGGCCTGGGTCAGCGAGCACAGCTACGAGTACGCCGGCGGCATCCCGGCCCGCGTCAACCTCACCCCGGAGGAGCTGCAGAAGCTGCTGGGCGGCATCGCGGAGAAGTCCAAGGGCTCGGTGACCGTGGCCGACCTGAAGGCCGCGCTGCTGGAGAACTCTCTGGGCGTGGTGGATGAGAAGATCACCGGGGCCAAGGTCAAGGAGTACACCGATATCATAAAAGAGGAAGCCCAGATGTACATGTCCGGCGAGCAGTCGCTGGACAGCGCGCTGAAGCACATCAAGGACCGGGCGGACAAGATCCTCGCCCAGAAGTAAGTCGGGTTCCTGCGGGTATCTGAGGGCCCCCGCTCCGGGGGCCCGCTCCCGCCAGGGAGGCAAGCGATGGCCACCGCAAGGGTTTTCCCAGGCGCGCGCTACCCGCGCGGCGAGGTGCGCGCGGCGCTGCTGTTCGTCAGCCCCTTCTTCCTCGGCTTCGTGGTCTTCCAGCTCCTGCCCCTGCTCTACGCGTGTTCCTTGAGCCTGGTGGACTTCAACACCTTGAGCCAGATGGGCTCCCGGCGATTGGTGGGCCTGGCCAACTACGCGCGGGCTTTCGCCGACCGCCTGGCGCTGGCCTCCTTCGCCCGCAGCTTCTACTTCTCCTTTCTATATGTAGCAGGGATCATCGCTCTGTCCCTGTTCCTGGCCCTGCTGCTGAACCGGGAGCTGTACGCCCGATCCTTCAGCCGCACCATGATCTACCTGCCCTACGTGGCCAACGTGATCGCCATCGGCATCGTCTGGTCCATCGTCCTGAATCCTTTCCAGGGACCCATCAACGCCCTGCTGCGCCTGGCCGGGGTGCCCGAGGCCTCGCTGCCCCAGTGGCTGTTGGGGGTGAAGAGCAGCCTGCCCACGCTGGCGGCCATCAAGGTCTGGCAGAACCTGGCCTTCCAGACCATCGTGTTCCTGGCCGCCCTCCAGGAGGTGCCTCGAGAGCTGTACGAGTGCGCGCAGATCGACGGGGCGGGCTGGTGGCGGAAGCTGTTCCGCATCACCCTGCCGGTGATCTCCCCCACTACCTTCTTCCTGATCGTGGTCACCGTGATCGGCTCGTTCAACAGCTTCGCCATCGTCAAGGCGCTGACCAACGGGGGACCCGGCTCCGCCACGCGGATCATCACCCTGTTCATCTACGACCAGGCCTTCCGCTACTCCTACTACAGCTATTCCAACGCGCTGGCCTGCCTGCTGTTCCTGTTCATCCTGCTGGTGACCCTGCTGCAGTGGAGGCTGCAGAAGCGATGGGTACACTACTGAGCGCGCGGGGCGAGCCCGCCAGGCGCTCAGCGCGCATTCGCGCTGAGCCCGCCAGGCCCGCGGCACCGCCCTGCAGGCCGTGCTTTCGATCCTGGTTCTCGTGCTGGGGCTATGCATGATCACCCCCTTCGTGTTCATGCTGTCCGCCTCGTTCAAGCACCCCGGCCTGGTTTTCGTGGAGCCCCTGCGGATCATCCCCAAGGTGGTCTTCCTGGGCAACTTCCAGCGCGTGTTCAGCGATCCAGCTCTACCCATTGTGGTACTGGAACAGCCTGCGCATCGTCTTTCTGGTCATCCCCCTGCGCGGCTTCGTGGTCTCCATCGCCGCCTACGCCTTCGCCCGCCTGCGCTTCCGCGGGAAGAACCTCCTGTTCCTGCTGTTCATGGCCACCATGATGATCACCCCGGAGGCCACGCTGGTCCCCCGCTATCTATTGTACAAGTCCATCCGGCTGATCGACAGCCAGTGGGCGATCATCGTGCCCGCCGTCTTCGACGTGTTCTTCCTGTTCATGCTGCGCCAGTTCTTCATGACCATCCCCCGGGAGCTTTCCGAGGCCGCCTACCTGGACGGCTACGGGCACTTCCGCATCTACTGGCGCATCGTCCTGCCCCTGGCCAAGCCGGCGCTGGTCACCATGGCCCTGTTCACCTTCATCTGGATCTGGAACGACTACGCCAATCCCTTCGTGTTCATCAACTCCATGAAGAAGCAGCTCATCACCACGGGGCTGCAGTTCTTCCAGTCCCGGGAGGGGGCGAACTACGCCCTGCAGATGGCCGGGGCCACCTTCGCGGTGATCCCCACGGTCATCCTGTTCGCCTTCACCCAGAGGTACTTCGTGCAGGGAATCGCCACCAGCGGGATCAAGGGGTAAGCATGAAGCAGAATGAACAGGAACACCGGACCAGGCCGGCCGCCGAGCGTTGGCCGCCTCTCAACCCCCGGCTGCCGCGCCTGTGGCACGGCGCGGATTATTTCCCCGAGCAGTGGCTGGAGCAGCCCGAGGTGCTGGAGGAGGACCTGCGCCTGATGAAAGCCGCCGGCTGCAACGTGACCAGCGTGGGCATGTTCGCCTGGAGCGCCCTGGAGCCGGAGGAGGGCCGGTTTGCCTTCGAATGGCTGGACCGCTACCTGGACCGCATCGCCGGGGAGGGCCTTTTCGCCATCCTGGCCACGCCCAGCGGAGGACGGCCGCCCTGGATGTCGCAACGCTACCCCGAGGTGCTGCGGGTCAGCCCCGAGCGCCGCCGCAACCTGCACGGGCTGCGCCACAACCACTGCTACACCTCGCCGGTCTATCGGGAGAAGGCCGCCGCCATCGCCCGGCGGCTGGCCGAACGCTACCGGTCCCACCCGGCGCTTTTGATGTGGCACGTGTCCAACGAGTATGGGGGGGAGTGCCACTGCGAGCTTTGCCAGACCGCCTTCCGCGAGTGGCTGAAGCGGAAATACGCCAGCCTGGAGGAGCTGAACCGCCGCTGGTGGAATTCCTTCTGGAGCCACACCTACACGGACTGGGAGCAGATCCAGTCGCCGGCTCCCCACGGGGAGCCGCACCTGCCGGCGTTGACCCTGGACTGGAAGAGGTTCGTGACCGACCAGACCATGGCCTTCCTGCTCGCGGAAACCGCGCCGCTGCGCGAGCTCGCCCCCGGGGTACCCGTGACCACGAACATGATGGGCACTTATGGAGGACTGAACTACTGGAAGCTCGCCCCGCACCTGGACGCGGCCAGCTGGACCAGCTACCCGAGCTGGCACGGCAGCGGGAAGGTGTTCGACGCCGCCTTCCCCTGGGACCCCCTGGGCCGGGATTGGCGGACCGCGGCCGGCACCGCGTTCGCCCATGACCTGGTGCGCTGCCTGAAAGGCGGAAAGCCCTTCATGCTGATGGAGAGCACGCCCACCTTCAGCAACTGGCAGGCGGTTTGGAAGCTGAAGAAACCGGGGATGCACGCCTTGAGCTCCCTGCTGGCGGTGGCCCACGGCTCGGACACGGTGCAGTTCTTTCAATGGCGCAAAAGCCGAGGCGGGGCGGAGAAGTTCCACGGCGCGGCCGTGGACCACGCCGGAGGCGGCGACACCCGCGTGTTCGGGGAAATCGCCGGGCTGGGCCGGGTGCTGGCCCGGCTGGACGGGGTGGTGGGCACCCGGGTTCCGGCGCGCGCCGCGATCCTGTTCGACTGGGAGAACCGCTGGGCGCTGGAAGCCTCCGGGGTATGTCCTCCCACGGGGGAGGGCAGCTACGAAGCCGCCTGCAAGAAGCACCACTACCCGTTCTGGGCCCTGGGCATCGCCACGGACGTGATCGACGTGGAGCAGGACCTCTCCGGCTACCGCCTGCTGCTGGCTCCCCTGCTGTACATGCTGAAGCCGGGGGTTGCCGGGCGCCTGGAGGGCTTCGTGCGCGGGGGCGGCACCCTGGTGGCGACCTGCTGGACGGGAATCGCCGACGAGAACGACCTGTGCTTTTTCGGCCCCGGTCCCCTGCGGTCGCTGCTGGGGATTCGCCCGGAGGAGGTCGACGGCCTGTACCCGGGGGAGCGCAACCGCCTCCTGCCGCGCCCGGGCAACGCGCTGGGGCTGCGCGGAAGCTACGCGGTCGGACGCTGCTGCGAGCTGATCCACCCCGAGTCCGCGCGCGTGCTCGCCGTCTACGGTGAGGATTTCTACCAGGGCCGCCCCGTGCTCACCGCCAACGATTTCGGGGCGGGCCGGGCCTACTACCTGGCCGCGGACGCGGAGGACCGGTTTCTCCTGGACTTCTACCGCGGCCTGACCCGCCGGCTGGGATTGCGCGGGGCCACCGGGCACCACCTGCCGGAAGGCGTGACCGCGCGGGTGCGGACCTCCGGAAGCGAGGAGTACCTGTTCCTGCTCAACTTCGCCCTGCGCCGCAGGACGGTGCGGCTGGACGGGGGAGCCTGGGCGGACGCCTTGGACGGAAAAGCGCTGCCCCGCCGGGTCGTCCTGCAACCCCTGGGCTTCCGGGTTTGCAGAAGCAGATCGCGGCCGGCCCCGGCGGCCGGCTGAGACCGGACTTATTCACGCGCCGCGAGCAGGTCCAGGTTGCGCGCGGACAGGCCCAGGCGGCCGGCCCGCAGATCGGCGCTCCTGCGCTCGTACCAGGCTTCCAGTGCTCCCGGGTCCAGGCCGGGGGCGCGCCGGGCTTCCCCGGCGATCATGCCCAACAGGGCTTCCAGGAACACCGCGGGACCGGGGGCGTGCGGTCCGTGCGCCGGGCGCACGTCCCAATCCGAGCGGCCGGCGCCGATCAGGCGAAAGCCGCCCCGCTCCAGCTCGTCGCGCAGTCGCCGGCCGCTGAACGCCCCGCCGGTGGGCTCCCCGTCCACGCGCCGCAGCTCCATGGACCGATCGTAGGCCGCCAGCAGGGCTTGCTCGAAGCCCGGGTCCCGGTCCTCCGGCAGGAGCGCGGTAGAGCCGTCATAGTTCAAGGTGGAGTACAGCAGGCCTCCGGGGGCCAGGAGCGCACGCATGACCCGCAGCGCGCGAGCCAGGGGCAGCAGGTCCAGGAAGGCATGCGCCGTGAGGTAGCCGAACCTGGCCTCCCCCAGCAGCGCCGGGAGGCCGGGGGCCAGCAGATCCCCGCGCACCAGCCGCACGCGCACCCGCCGGATGCCGGAATCCGCCTCCAGACGCCATCCTGCCTCCTGCGCCTCCTCGCGCACGCGGCAGCCCTGGGCGCGCAGCAGCTCGGCGATGCAGCGGCGGGCCAGCTCCAGGCTCCGCGCGTCGCTGTCCAGCCCGGCGAGCTCCAGGTCTCCGGAAAGCGAGAAGGCCAGCACCCGCCGCAGCGTGGCCCCGGTGCCCATGCCCAGGTCCAGCAGACGCGGCGATCGGTCCGCCTCCAGGCTCCGGCGGAAACGCCCGAACAGTCCGGGGTCCAGGCTGGCGGAGTCGATCGGAGCCTTGGCTTCCAGGAAAGCCTGGAAGTCCAGGGGAGGCAGCCGCAGCTCAGCCACAGGCCTGCTCCAGAGCCGCCTGGAACCCTCGACCCGTGTCCTGCCAGCGCGGCAAGGCGGGGGCCAGCTCGCGGGACAGCGCGGCCTGTCGCTCGCGGAAGGCCGCATCGGCGATGAGGCGCCGCAGGTGCGCGCCGAAGGCGGGCAGGTCGCCGGGGGCCGCGAGCAGGCCGCGTCCCTGCACCGCCTCCGCCACCGCACCGCCGGCGAAGGCCACGAAAGGCAGCCCGGCGAACACGGCTTCGGCCAGGGAGATGCCGTAGCCCTCATAGCGGGAGGGGAAGGCAAAGGCCTGGGCACGGCGGTATTCCCGGGCCAGCTGCTCCGTTCCCAGCTCCCCCGCGAAGGCGACCCGGCCGTCCAGGCCCCCCCGGCGGACCAGCGACTGCAGCCGGCCTGCGTAGCGGGGGTCCACGGGCCGGCCGCTGACCCGCAGCACCCAGGGCAGGTCGGTCATTCCGGCCAGCATCCGGAGGAGCAGGTCATAGCCCTTGCGCGGGATGAGGTTGCCGGTGGCCAGCAGGCGCACCGGCGCCCTGCGGGGCTGTCGCCCCTCGCCGGCGGTTGCGGCTCGGCCGGCTCCGGCAGGGCCAGCCGGTCGCAGCCCGGAGGGCACACGGCCACGGGCACACTCCCGGCCAGCTCCTGCACGGTGGCGGCCGTGGTGCGGCTGTTGGTGATCACGGCGTCCGAGCCGCAGAGCAGCCGCCGCTCCATCGCGCGCGCGAGGGCTCGCCACGCGGAGGGAGGCGGCTCGCAGGAGCGCAGGTGGTGCACCAGGGTCACCAGGCGGGGCCGGGCGGTGCTGGGCCGGGCGGTGCGGGTGGCGGCCCAACGGAACAGCGAGGGGTGGGCGAGCTCGTCCACCACGATCGCGTCCAGGCCCTCCGGCCACCGCAGCCGGGGCGGCAGGGCCTGCAGGGGGCCCAGCAGATAGGGCGGCTGGGGCAGTCCCAGCATCTCCACCTGCACCCCATGGGCGCGCAGGTACTCCACCACCAGGCGGTCGTAGAGGTTGCCTCCGGACAGCTTCTCCAGAGAACCGTAGACCACCCAGAGGATTCTCATGCCCGGGCTCTCAGGGCGCGCTGTAGGAGGCCCAGGCCTGCGGCGACTCCCAGATCCGCAGCTCGGCGCGCACGATGCGGGCCACCGCGTAGCCGCGCCCCTGCAGGGCTTCCAGCAGGCGGTGGTGGAAGAAGCGGGCCATGTTCTCCACGCTGGGCTGCCGATTGCGGAAGAACTCCAGGTCATTGAGCAGTCGGCCCCGCACGGCCTGCACCTCCGCCTCCAGCAGCTCCTCCAGCAGGGCGATGTCCACCGAGAAGCCGTTTTCGTCCAGGCTCTCGGTCTGACAGACCCACTCCAGCTCGTAGTCGTGCTCGTGGGGCGCGGACTCCTCCGCGAAGTCGCCCCGCAGGAAGTGGCGGGCTTGAAAGCGGTTCTTGATGCCGACCTGATACATGGGGCTCTCCTTGGTTCTCGCCTCAGGGCTCCAGCACGACCTGCAGCACGCGCTCCGGGTGCCGGTCCAGCAGCTCGAAAGCCTCCTGAGCGCGCGCCAGGGGGAAGCGGTGGGTGATGTAGCGGGAGGGGTCCAGCGCCGGCAGCAGCTCCATGGCCAGCGCCAGGCGGCGGCGCTTGTCCCAGCGCGGGCCCAGCGCGGCAGCCACGCTGGACACCTGGCTGGAGACCAGGCGCAGTCGCCGGCGGTGGAAGGCTGAGCCCAGCTCCAGGCTCACCCGCCGGGATCCGTACCAGGAGGCCTCCACCAGCGTGCCCTCGAAGCACAAGGTGTCCAGGGCCAGCTGCAGCCCGGCCTCCGCGCCGCTGCAGTTGATCGCCGCATCCGGGCCGCGGCCCCCCGTGAGCTCGGCGATCCGCTCGCCGCAGCCGCGGCTCCTCGCTGGACAGCGCGCGGCAGCCCAGCCGCTCGGCCTGCTCGCGCCGCAGGGCCAGCGGCTCCACGGCGATCAGCTCCCCCACCCCGGAGCGCAGGAGCAGGGCCGAGGTGAGCAGGCCCACCACCCCCAAGCCGACCACCAGCACGCGTTCCCCAAGGCGCACCGCCCGCGTCGTGCACGATGCCCAGGGCAGTCTCCAGGTTCGGAAGAAACACGGCCTGCTCGTCGCTCACCTCGGGGGGCAGGGCCACCAGCTCCTCGGGATCGGCGTCGAACAGGTCCTGGTGCGGATAGAAAGCGAACACCCGTTGGCCGGCCCGCTGCCCGGGCTGCGCGCCGGCGCTCGGCCCGGCCTCCTCGACCCGCCCGCAGTTGCTGTAGCCGTATTTCAGGGGATACTCCAGGCGGCCGGGCAGGCTCTTCAGGGCGGCGTCCGCCTCCAGCCCGACGGGCAACTGGCCGCGGAAGGCCAGCAGCTCGGTGCCGTGGCTGATGCCCATCAGGCGGGAGCGCACCCGCACCTGCCCCGGCGACGGGCGGAGAGGCTCTTCGCGCAGCTCCACCGTCCCCGGGCGCACGAAGTACAGCGCGCGGGCCTCAGGGTCCATCGAACTCCAGCTCCCAGACCCGCTCCGCGCCGAAACGCCGCACGCGGCAGCGCGCGGGGCGCAGGGCCTCGGCCAGCGCGCGCACCCCCAGGTCGCCGACGGCCTGCACCCCCTCGCCGATCAAGAGCGGAGCCACCACGACCAGCAGGCGATGCACCAGGTGCTGCCGCAGGAAGGAGGTGATCACCCGCGCCCCGCCCTCCACGAACAGGCTGGCGTAACCCAGGCCGGCCAGGTGCTCCAGCGCCCAGCGCAGGGCAATGCGCCCCTCCGGGTCCGGCGGGCTCTCCACGATCCGCACCCCCAGGGCCTCCAGCGCGGAGCGGCGCGCGGCCGGGGCTCCAACCGTGAAGGCCAGGGTGGGCAGCTCCCTGGCGCCGCGGGCCAGCCGGCTGTCCGGGGGCAGGCGCAGGCGTGGAGTCCAGCACCACCCGCGCGGGGCTGCGGGACCGGCTCCCGGGCAGGCGGCAGGTGAGCTGAGGATCGTCGCGCAGCACCGTGCCGATGCCCACCAGCAGCGCCTCGTGGTCGCGCCGCAGACGGTGGGCCAGGCGCAGGGTGGAGGGCCCGGAGATCCAGCGCGAATCCCCGGTGGCCGTGGCGATGCGCCCGTCCAGGCTCTGGGCGTAGCTGACGGTGATGCGCGGGATGCGCCCCATGTGCGTTTCAATATAGTCTTCGCAGCCGGGCGGCCCTGCAAGGCGCGGGGCAGGCAGGCATTTGACAGCGGGGGCCGCTTCTTCTTACCCTATCTAGGTGGAAGCCAGAATGAAACAAGAGAGGGACCTGGAGACCGCCGGCCTGGCGTCGGCGGCCGACACCTGCCAGCCCCTGGCCGAAGGGCAGGACCAGGACACCGTGGAATGGGTGGCCTGCGCCCGCCTGCCGACGCGCTTCGGGGAGTTCAACATCGTGGGCTTCCTGGACCGCACCAACGGCAGGGAGCACACCGTGATGGTGAAGGGCGAGGTCGCCGGCCGCGAGGACTGCCCGGTGCGCGTGCACTCGGAGTGCCACACGGGTGACGTGTGGGCCTCGCTGCGCTGCGACTGCCGGGAGCAGCTGGAGAAGAGCCTGCAGTACGTGCAGGGCCAGGAGTTCGGCGCGGTGATCTACCTGCGCCAGGAGGGGCGGGGCATCGGGCTGTTCAACAAGCTCAAGGCCTACAACCTGCAGGACCTGGGGCTGGACACGGTGGAGGCCAACACCTCCCTGGGCTTTCCCAGCGACGCGCGCGAGTACCGGGCCGCGGCGGACATCCTGCGCCTCCTGCAGATCCGCTCCGTGGCCCTGCTCACCAACAACCCGGACAAGATCGAGGGCCTGCGCCGCGAAGGGATCACCATCACGCGCCGCATCCCCATGATCGTGCCGGCCAACACCCACAACCGCCGCTACCTGAAGACCAAGCGCGAAAGGCTCGGCCATTATCTGGACTGAGCTGCCGGCAGCCGGCGCCGCCAGCGCGGCCCGCGATCGATCCGGAGCTTTCCCTGCGCTTCCGGCGCGGGCTCTGGACCCTTGTCGGAGCGTACCTGCTGGTCCTGGCCGGCGGCTTTCTGCTGACCGCCTTCCTGCCCTCACCCGCATTCGGCGGCCCGGGGCGCCTGGTGGGCTCTGAAGACCGGGGTGGTCCTGGCCTGGCCACCGGCGTTCCTGCTGGCCAACCGCCGCCGCGTGCTGGAGGGCGAAAACCTGCGGCACCTCTGGGGCGCGGCCAACCGCATCACCCTGGCTCGCGGGGGCGCTGCTGGCCCTGTTGGCCGGGTTCCTGTTCGCTCCGGAAGCTCCCGGCCTGCGCGGCTGGCTGCCCGCCCTGCTGTACGCGGCGGCGGCGGCAGCCGATGCTCTCGACGGGTTCTGGGCCAGGCGCACCGGTACCCGCACGCGGCTGGGCGCGCTGCTGGACGGCGAGCTGGACGGCGTGGGTCTCCTGCTGGCCATGACCCTGACCGTACAGTACGGCCGCCTGCCCGCCGCCTTCCTGGCCATCGGTTTGGCCAAGCCCGCCTACGCGGCGGCGCTGGCCGTTCAGCGCCTCGCGGGCGGGCACAGCCGCGACCTGCCGCCCAGCTATCTGCGGCGGCGGTTGGCCGGCTTCCAGATGGGCGTCGCCGCGGTGTGCCTCTGGCCGCTGGCCCGACCGCCGGGCACCACCCTGGCGCAGGCCCTGATCGGGCTTCCCTTTCTGGCCGGCTTCCTGCGGGACGGCCTGGCGGCCGGCGGCCTGCTGGATCCCTTGCATCCCGCCTACCGGCTCTGGAAAGCCCGCCTGGGCCGCCTGGCCTTCCTCTGGGCACCGCTTGTGCTGCGCGCCGCGGCGGGAGCGGCGGCCGCGCTGCGGGTTGCCGCCGCGCTGGCCGCCCGGCTGCGCGGGGGAGACCTGCTGGGCGCCTGGCGCGCGGGGGTCCGGTTTCTGCCGGCCGCGGCGCAGCCGGCGGCCGCCGCCCTGGCCGCCGTCCTGCAGCTGCTCGCCCTGACCGTGCTGGCCGCGGGGTTTCCGCGGCGCGCCGTGTCCGCCGGCGCCCTGCTGTTCCTGCTGGTCGAAGCCCTGCGCGCCTTCCAGGGCCCCTGGGACCCGGTCGGGGTCCTCTCCCTGACCGCCGCGCTGCTGCTGTACCTGCTCCGCCCGGCCAATCCGTCCGGCGGCGCCTCGCCCGCTCCCGTCACCCGCCGGTCGCGCCGGGCGGGCTGAAATCCTCCAGGAACCCCGGCCAGAAGCTCTCCAGTCCCGCGTGCGGCGGGCGCTGCCGGGGCACCAGCCCGGGGGTGTAGCCCCGGCGCAGGAAAGGCCTCAGCAGCTCCGGCTCCCGGCTCCACACGTGGATCGGCACGGAGTGCAGTTTCCCCTGCCCGGTGATGCCGCTGAAGGGCTGGTGATCGCCCACCAACACGATCAGCGCGCGGCGGGCGGCCAGGAAACGCACCGCGTAGTCGGCGGCCACCTCCAGCTGGTACTCCATGGCCGCCGCGTAGCCCGGCGCCCCGGCGGTGGCAGCCGCCGCCGGAATCGGCAGCCGGCGTACCGCGCCCTCCCGGCCGTACAGGCTGCCGTCGCCCAGCTGTGACCAGTCCTCGAACAGCCTCGGGATCAGGCTGAAAGGGTAGTGCCCCGAGATCATCACGAACTGCACGAACAGCGGCCGTTTGGCCGCGGCAACCTCCCGCTGGTGGACCACGCCGACCGCGAACTGGTCGGTCATGGGCGCCCACTTCAGGCTGGGCCCCTTGTAGCCGAAGTCCCGGTAGTAGTACTTGCGCTGGAAGCGGTAGAAGTCGCCCTGCGGCCAGCTCATGGTGGTGGCGGGCATGGAGTTCACGGTCAGGTAGCCCGCGTCGTTGAACCAGGCGGCCATGGGTCTGACCTGGGAGCTCAGCAGCTCCTCGTAGGCCGTCTGGTCGGGAATGCGCACGCCCGCGTCCAGGGTGGAGTCGGCCAGCCAGGAGTTGCCGCCGAAAGCCGGCGAATCCAGAAAGTTGGAGGCGATCCGATATCCGGCGGCGGTAAGGCGAGACTCGATGCGCCGCAGGAAAGGCTCGGCCAGGGCGAAGTGCTCCGGCTCGCTGTACAGGGTGTAGCCGTAGGACTCCGCGACGAACAGGAACACGTCGCCGGCCATGCAGAAGGCTCAGAGGCCCGCGAGCATCGGGCGGAGCGGCGTTGGGCGTGCTGGCGGCGGGCGCGCCGTCCGCGGACGCGCCTGCCGCGGGCGCGTGCGAAGCCAGGACGCGAAACTCCTCACGAAGCTCCTGGCGGTGGCGCCGGGCGGCTCCCAGGCTGCCCAGCTCCGCTCCCAGGCGGGGCAAGGAGCTGGCCTCATAGAGCTCTTCTCCGGGCAGGAGCACTGCGGCGGCCACCGCGCCGAAAGCCACCAGCAGCAAGAGCGACACCACTGCCCGCCGCAGGTGCAGCGCGCCAATCGCCGCGTACAGCGCCGCGTAGGCGCGGGTCAGGCCATAGCCCAATCCCGCCAGGCACAGCGGCAGCAGCACCAGGCCGCCCGCGAACTGAGCGCGCGGCGCCGTGTCGCGCAGCAAGCGGTACAGGTCTGGCAGATAGAGCAGGTCCGTGGCCAGGGCCAGCCGGCGGTTGAAGAACAGGGGCACCAGGGCGTCGGCCAGGGAGAACAGGAACAGCAGCCCGGCGGCGAAGGCCAGCACCGGCGGGACGATTCGCCGCCCACCCGGCCATACCCGGGCCAGGAGCGCCAGGATCGCCGCCAGCAAAAGAGCCTCCAGCGAGGGGATGAGCAGCGCCGGCCAACCTTGCCGGAGCGCCGCCGGCAGGCGCAGCAGCAGGTCCGGCAAGGAGCAGGCCCAACAGCAGCGCCGCGGCGATGCGCGGCCGGGAAGAGCTGCTCGCCATCGCCGCCTCAGGCCATCGGCTGCAGCAGGCGGGGATGTCCCGAAGCATGGCGTCACGCACCGACCGGAAGGCAGCCAGCACTTGGGCCTCGTCCCCCTCGACCTTGGCCGGGTCCGGGTACTCCTGGTGCACGCGCCTGCCCTGCCCCAGCCAAACCGGACATTCCTCGGCGGCGCTGGAACACACCGTCACCACCAGGTCGAAGGGCTGACCGCGGAACTCGCTGAGCGGCTTGCTGCGCGCCCCGCGGACTTCGATGCCGACCTCGGCCAGGACCCGGATGGCCAGGGGATGGACGTAACCGGCCGGCCGGGAGCCGGCCGAGAAGGCCTGCCAAGCCCCTGCCCTCCCGGCGTTCACGATGGCCTCGGCCATTTGCGACCGGCAGGAGTTGCCCGTGCAAAGAAAAAGCACTGTCCTGGGGGCTGGATTTGCAGCGGGGCTCGATGCGGCCTCCTGCAGGCAAGCTACTCACCCGCGCGGCCCGGCGGCAAGACTGCGCTCCGTGCGGGGCGCTCGCGCGGTACGGCTTTCGCGTAGCGCACCGCGGCCGCGATCGCCTCGATCATGCTCACCGGGCTGGCCTTCCCTTCCCAGGCGATGTCGAAGGCCGTGCCGTGATCGACGCTGGTGCGCAGGAAGGGCAGGCCGAGGGTGAGCGAGACGGTGCGCTCGAAATCCAGGGTCTTGCAGGCGATGTGGCCCTGGTCGTGGTACAGGGATAGCACCGCCGCGTATCGCCCCGTTCGCGCCAGGTGGAAGACCGAATCCGCGCCGATGGGTCCGTCGACCGCAAGGCCCTTGGCGCGGGCCTCGGCGACCGCAGGTTCGATCTCGCGGCCCTCTTCGTCCCCGAACAACCCGTGCTCCCCGCAATGGGGGTTGAGGCCCGCGACGGCGATCGTCCCCCGGACGCCGAGGCGGGACGAGGGCGGCCGAGCAGCGCTCCAGGCAATCCACGATGCGCGAGCGGGTGACCAGGTCGCAGGCCCTGCGCAGAGAAACGTGGCGGGTGAGAAAAAAGACGCGCAGCCCGAGGGTCTCGAACATGGTGAGCGGATGCTCGACGCCGGCCAGGGCGGCCAGCATCTCGGTATGGCCGATATGCGGAACGCGCGCGGCGGCGATCGATTCCTTGTTGATCGGCGCGGTGGCCACCGCATCTGCCTCTCCGGCGAGGGCGGCCTGCACGGCGGCCTGGATATATTCCCAGGATGCCCGGCCGCAGGACGCGGACACCCTCCCCGCCTCGAAGGCCGCCGGATCGGCATTGGCCAGATCGACGACCTGGATTTCGCCTGCGCCGAAATCACTTGTGCCCGGCGAGCGGATCGCCCGGAGGCCGAGAGCGGCGCCGGTCAGGGCGACGGCCTTCAACAATACACGCGCGTCGCCGAACACGACGCAGCGGGCAACGGCGGAGACGTTGGGATCGGCCAAAGCGCGGGCGACGATCTCGGGCCCGATGCCCGCTGGGTCGCCCATCGTGATCGCGACGACGGGTCGCGAGTCGGCGCGCGGCGTGGTCGGCATGCTTCAACCTCGACGAGCAGTATGCACCGATCACCCGGCGCCGGCTACCCTGTGAGCGAACCAGCGCAGCGGTTTCTAACCGTTTCCTAACGCTTCTCTAACGCAGGGCTCACTTCCGCCCGGTATGCATATGACACGACGCGATGCGTCAGGAGGTATGCACATGAAAAAGATCGCTTTCGCGGCGGTGCTGCTGCTCGCCGCTGTCTGCCTGCTCTCCGCCCAAAGCTCGAAGAAGGGCTTCGAGTGGGTGACCCGGCAGTCCGACGATCCCCTGCTGCCGGGCGTGAACTCGCTCAAAGTGACCGGCAACATCATCAGCGCCGGCAGCTCCACCGTGTACCCGCTGTCCGAGCGGATGGTGGAGCGCTTCAAGGACGAGGGCTACAAGGGCAACATCACCGTGGACTCCATCGGCTCCGGCGCCGGTTTCGAGCGCTTCTGCGTGACCGGGGAGACCGATATCGCCAATGCCAGCCGGGTCATCAAGGGGAGCGAGGTGGAAAGCGCCCGGAAGATCGGCCGGGAGCCCCTGGAGTTCCGCATCGGCACCGATGCCCTGGCCGTGGTGGTCAACAAATCCAACACCTTCATCGCCAACGCCTACCAAGGAGGAGCTCAAGCTGATCTTCTCCACCGCCAGGAAATGGTCGGACGTGAACCCCGCTTGGCCCAAGCAGGACATCCTGCGGTTCATCCCCGGCACCGACAGCGGCACCTTCGACTACTTCGTCGAGGACGTCTTCGGCAAGAAGAAGGAGTCCATCCTGAACGCCGCCAACCTGCAGCTCAGCGAGGACGACAACGTGCTGGTGCAGGGCGTGGAAGGCAGCCCCTACGCCATCGGCTTCTTCGGCTACGCCTACTTCCAGGAGAACAAGGACAAGCTGAAGGTGCTTTCGATCAACGGCGTGGCGCCCAGCGCCGAGACGGTCAACAAGGGCACCTACCCGCTGGCCCGGCCGCTGTTCCTCTACTCCACGGCCAAGATCATGCGCGAGAAGCCCCAAGTGGCGGCCTTCCTGTCCTTCTACCTGACCTACGTCAACGAGGAGATCCGCAGCGTCGGCTACTTCCCCGCCGAGGCCGATGCGCTCAAGAAGGCCAAACAGATCTGGCTGGACGCCATGAAGGGCGCCTACTGAACAAGAAGCTGCGTCCTGGTGAGCTGGCCATCCAGCTCACCCTTCTCGCCTGCGGCGTTCTCTCTATCCTGATCACCGCCGGGATCGTGCTGACCCTCGGCGAGGAGTCCCTGCGTTTCTTCGCCAGCGGTGAAATCTCGGTATGGAAGTTCCTCACCGCCACCAGGTGGCAGCCGGCCATCGGGGAGTATGGCATCCTGCCTCTGTTCAGCGCCACCCTGATGACCAGCCTGATCGCCATGCTGATCGCCGCCCCACTTGGCCTGTTCGTGGCCGTGTACCTGAGCCAGTACGCCACCCCCCGGGTGCGGACCGTGCTCAAGCCGATGCTGGAGGTGCTGGCCGGTATCCCCACCGTGGTGTACGGCTACTTCGCCCTGACCTTCATCACCCCCCTGCTGCGCTCGGTCTTCGGCGAAAACGTGGTGAGCATCTACAACACCGCCTCGGCGGGCATCGCCATCGGCATTCTGATCCTGCCGTTGATCGCCTCCATGAGCGAGGACGCCCTGGGCGCGGTCCCGCGCTCCCTGAAGGAGGCGGCCTTCGCCCTGGGGGCGACCAAGCTGGAAACCTCACTGTCGGTGGTCGTGCCGGCGGGGATTTCCGGAGTGGTGGCGGCCTTCATCGTCGGGCTGTCCCGGGCCATCGGCGAGACCATGATCGTGGCCCTGGCCGCCGGCGCCGGCTCGGCGCTCACCGGCAACCCGTTCCGCTCCGCCGAGACCATGACCGGCTACATCGTGCGCATCTCGGGAGGGGACCTGGGTTACGACACGGTGGACTACAACTCGATTTTCGCCATCGGCATCGTGCTGTTTTTCATCACCCTGGTGCTGAACATCGTGAGTCGCCGCATCGTGCGCCGGTTCCGGGAGGTGTACGAGTGAACCAGGCCGAGGCCAAGCGTGTTCCAGCCGCATATCGAGCGGCGGCAGAAGGTCGGCACGCTCTGGAAGCTTGTGTTCCTGCTCGCCACCCTGGTGGGAATCGTGGCTCTGGCCGCGTTGCTGCTCACGGTCATCAACGACTCCTTCGGCCTGGTGGCCTGGCAGTACGAGGTCGACCCGGCCAGCCTGGGCCGGGACGGGCGGCCTCTGGAACGATTGGAGCCCCCGGAGCTGCGCGAGATCCTCACCGCCAGGCTTTCCAGCGGCCTGATCCGGCGGCTGGAGTCCGAGCAGCCCCTGGCCGAGCGCAGCCGCGAGGAGCTTTACGACCTGGTGATCGAGCGGGTGGCCAAGCTGCAGGTGATCGAGAGCTGGTCCCTGGCTGAGTCGCTCCTGAGCCGTGGCGAGATCCGGCGTTGGCTCGAGCAAAACCATCCCGAGGCTCACCTCAAGTTCCGCTCCTGGGTGAGCTGGCGCTTCCTGATGCGGCCGCAGGCCAGCGTCCCGGAAAAGGCCGGGGTGCTGACGGCCTTGCTGGGCAGCCTGTGGATGATCCTGATCACCGTGGCCGTGGCCTTTCCCCTGGGGGTGGGAGCGGCCATCTACCTGGAGGAATACGCCCGCGAGAACCTGTTCACCCGCATCCTGCAGGTGAACATCTACAACCTGGCCGGGGTGCCTTCGATCATCTACGGCATCCTTGGACTGGCCGTTTTCGTGCGCCTGCTGGAGCGGTTGACCAGCGGCGCACTTTTCGGGATTGGCGACCCGGCCACGGCCAACGGGCGCACCATTCTGTCCGCCGGCCTGACCCTGGCGGCCCTGGTCCTGCCGCTCATCATCATCAATTCCCAGGAGGCGATCCGCGCGGTGCCTCAAAGCCTGCGCTACTCCAGCTACGCGCTGGGCGGCACCAAGTGGCAGACCATCTGGCACCACGTGCTGCCGGCCTCCTTTGACCGCATCCTGACCGGCACCATACTGGCGGTATCGCGGGCCATCGGGGAAACCGCTCCTTTGGTCGTAGTGGGAGCCTCGACCTTCGTTACCCAGAATCCCACCTCCGTCTTTTCCAAGTTCACGACATTGCCCATACAGATCTACCAGTGGACCGCCCGCCCTCAGGCGGAGTTCCGCAACGTGGCCGCCGCGGCGAGCATTGTCCTGCTGGTGCTGCTGCTGGCCATGAACACCGCGGCCATCCTGCTGCGCGACCGCATCAGCCGCAAGCGGAGAGAGGGATAACCATGCAACTGACCGTCAAGCACGCCGAACAGGATAGCCCGCTGTCCGCGGACGCGCTGCCCGAGGAATACGCCATCCGGACCCGCAAGCTCAATGTCCACTACGGCGGATTTCATGCCGTGAAGGACATCGACCTCTCCTTCCGGAAGAACCGCATCACGGCCATCATCGGACCTTCGGGCTGCGGCAAGAGCACGGTGCTGCGCTCGCTCAACCGTATGAACGAGCTGATGCCCGGCACCTCCACCACGGGGCAGGTGCTGTACCACGGGCAAAACATTTACGACCCCAAGGTCGACCCGGTGGAGGTGCGCCGCCGCATCGGCATGGTGTTCCAGAAGCCCAATCCCTTCCCCAAGTCGATCTACGAGAACATCGCCTGGGGGGCGCGGATCAACGGCTTCCGGGGGGACCTGGACGAGCTGGTGGAGGGCAGCCTGCGGGCCGCCGCCCTGTGGGACGAGGTCAAGGACAAGCTCTCCCAGAGCGCGCTGCGCCTTTCCGGCGGCCAGCAGCAGCGGCTGTGCATCGCCCGCTGCCTCGCCATCGAGCCGGACATCATCCTGATGGACGAGCCGGCTTCCGCGCTGGACCCGATCGCCACCCTGAAGATCGAGGAGCTGATGACCGAGCTGGCCCGCCGCTATACCATCGTGATCGTGACCCACAACATGCAGCAGGCTTCGCGCATCTCCGATTTCACCGCCTTTCTCATGGTGGACGAGGAACGAACCGGCTTCCTGGTGGAGTTCGCCTCCACCGAGCAGCTGTTCGTGAAGCCGCAGGACAAACGCACCGAGGATTACATTTCCGGGAGGTTCGGCTGATGGGTACGCGCCAGGCGTTCGAGGAGGGGCTGGACGCCGTCAACAAGGAGATCCTGCGCATGGGGGTCATGGTGGAAGAGGCCTTGCGCCGGGCCGTCGAGAGCCTGGTCAACAAGGACGGGGAGCTGGCCCGCGCCGTGGTCGCCGGGGACGCGGCCATCAACCAGATGGAGCAGGAAATCGAGGACCGCTGCATCGTGCTCATCGCCCGGGAGCAGCCGGTGGCCACCGACTTGAGGAGGCTGGTTACGCTGCTGAAGGTCGTGACCCAGTTGGAGCGTATGGGCGACCATGCCCTGCACGTGGCCAAGGGCACGCTGCGCCTGCTGCCGGAAACCTACATGAAGCCGTTGATCGACATCCCGCGCATGGCCGAGCTGGCGATCGGCATGATCCGGGACGTGCTGAGCGCCCTGCTCAACCTGGACGCGGCGCTGGCCCGGGAGGTGGCGCAGCGCGACCGCCTGGTGGATGACCTGCACGACCAGGTCATGCGCGAGGTGTTCACGTACATGATGGAGAACTCCAGATTCATCTCGCAGTCCATCTCGCTGCTTTTCATCAGCCGGTTCATCGAACGTGTCGGGGACCACGTGACCAACATCTGCGAGTGGGTGGTGTACAGCGCCACCGGTGAGCATGTAGAGTTGAACCAGTAGGATGAAAACGATCCTGGTCGTAGAGGACGAGAAAGATATCGCCGAGCTGCTCGGCTACAATCTGAAGCGCGATGGCTTCCAGGTCCGTCTGGCCGATACCGGGGAGAAGGCTCTGGCCCAGGCGCTGAAAAACCCCCCGGACCTGGTGCTGCTGGACCTGATGCTGCCGGGCATCGACGGCCGGGAGGTCTGCCGCCGGTTGAGGGCCAATGAGGCAACGGCCATGATCCCGATCGTGATCCTGACCGCCCGCAGCGAAGAAAGCGACGTTGTGGCCGGGCTGGAGCTGGGGGCCGACGACTATATCACCAAGCCCTTCAGCCCCAGGGTGTTGATGGCCCGCGTGCGCTCGGTACTGCGCCGGCGTACCGCACCGGTCGAGGAATCCCCGGACCACATCCGGCTGCAGGAGCTGGAAATCGACCTAGCCCGCCACCAAGTGCACTGCGGCGGGCAACCGGTGGAGCTGTCGGCCACGGAGTTCGACCTGCTGGTGCTCCTGGCCCGCCGCCCGGGCTGGGTGTTTTCCCGTTCCCAGATCATCGCCGGGGTGCGCGGCGAGGACTACCCGGTCACGGAGCGGGCGGTGGACGTGCAGGTGCTCGGGCTGCGCCGCAAGCTGGGGCCTTGCGGGCAGGCCATCCAGACCGTGCGCGGGGTCGGCTACCGCTTTCGGGAGGAGAAGGCGTGAGGCGTGAGGGGCTGCTGCTGCGCTATCTGCACTACCCGCTCATCATCCTCGCCGCCCTGGCCGCCGCCGCCGTGGTGGCCGCCAGCCTGGCGCGGCAGCTCTCCTATCGCCAGACCGTGGAGGGCCTGCGCCGGACCGCCGGGCTGGCCCGGGCGCTGGTGGAGCTCACTGAGCCGGAGGGCCTGGATCGCCTTTGCAAGCGCATCGGCACGGAATCCCTGCGCATCACCCTGATCCGCCTGGACGGGACGGTGCTCGGGGACTCCGAGCGGGAGCCGGCCGCCATGGAAAACCACCTGGACCGCCAGGAGTTCCTGGCCGCGCGGCAGGGACGCGAAGGACTGGCCTCGCGCTTCAGCGCCAGCGTGGGCAGGAAAATGATCTATCTGGCGCTGCCGGTCATGGAACACCGGGGAGTCCGCCTGGCGGTGCGGGTTTCCATGCCGGAACAAAACCTGCGCTCCGAGCTCGGGCGGCTGTATGGACGGCTGGCTCTGGCCGGCCTGGCGCTGCTGGCCGTGCTTACCGCCCTCACCCTGATCGTGGAGCGCCGGATGCTGGATCCCATCGCCTCCCTGCAGGCCGGCGCGCGGGCTTTCGCCGCCGGGGACCTGGCCCACACCCTGCATGTCCGCCACCCGCGCGACCTGCGCGCGGTGGCCGAATCCCTCAACCGCATGGCTGGCACGCTGCGCCAGCGCATCGCCGAGGTGACCTCGCAGCGCAACGAGCTGGCCGCCATCCTCGCCGGAATGGTGGAGGGAGTTGTCGTGCTGGACGGCGGCCTGGCGATCCGGGAGGCCAACCCGTCCGCGCTGCGCCTGGCCGGCTGCACGCCCGCCCAGGCGCTGGGGCGGAATCTTCTGGAGGTGTTCCGCAGCACGCGGCTTCACGACCTGGCCCGGGAAGCGCAGGCCACCGGCGGCCCGCTGGAAGCCGGCATCACGCTGCAGGCGGAGCGCTCTCTCGCCCTGCAGGTGCACGCTACGCGCCTGCCCGAGGACCGGGTCGTGCTGGTGTTGAACGACATCACCCGGCTGGAGACCCTGGAGACCATGCGCCGGGACTTCGTGGCCAACGTCTCGCACGAGCTGAAAACCCCCATCACCGCCATCAAAGGCTCCCTGGAAACCCTGCTCGGGGGCGCGCTGGAGGACCCGGAGGTCTCCCGGCGCTTCCTGGCGGTGGCGGCACGGCACGGTGACCGGCTGGCCGCCATCGTCGATGACCTGCTCAGTCTCTCGCGCCTGGAGCTGCAGGCCGAGGCCAGCCTGGAAAAGCAGCCCTCGCCCCTGGAGCCCATTGCTCGGGCGGCGATGCAGCTCTGCCAGGGCAAGGCCGACGGGCGAGGAATCTCGCTGGAGCTGAACGCCGAGGAAGGGATCGCGGCGCCGGTGAATCCACCGCTCCTGGAGCAGGCCCTGACCAACCTGGTGGACAACGCGGTGAAGTACAGCAACCAGGGAGGCCTGGTCCAGATCGACGTCCGGCGCGGGGAGGGACGCAGGTGCGCATCTCGGTTCGCGACCAGGGCATCGGCATCCCGCAGAAGGACCTGCCCCGCGTGTTCGAGCGCTTCTACCGGGTGGACCGGGCCCGCAGCCGCGAGCTGGGCGGCACCGGGTTGGGCCTGGCCATCGTCAAGCACATCGTGCTGGCCCACGGGGGCAGCGTGCGGGCCGAAAGCGTGCCCGGCGCGGGCAGCGTCTTCACCATCGAGCTTCCGCGGCAGTAAGATTGATCCATGGACGCCGTGCTGTTGTACTCCGCCGTGCCCCAGGCCCGCAACCTTCTGGCCGCGCTGAGCGCTCACCAGGTGCGGCCGGCGGGCAGCCTCCCGGAGCTCACCCGCCTGCTGGTCGGCGAAGCGGATGTGCTTTGCCTGGTTCTGCAACCCGGGAAACACGCGCCGGAGGGCTTCCTGGACTCCCTGAAAGCCAGTTACCCGGTGCTGCCCGTGTTCCTGGTGCCGGAGGAGCCCACCGCCGGGGAGCTGGCGGAACTTTCCGCCCGCATCGCCTCCCTGCAACGGACGGAGCGCCGGGAAAAGCCGCGCTTCGACTGGCCGCTGCAAGGCTCCCTGAGCCTTGCAGGCGCGGAACCGGAACCCTACGACCTGCGCGCCCTGAGCTCCAGTGGAGCCTTCCTGCATTGCGGGGGTCCCTGTCCCCCGGCGGGCAGCCGCGGCCGCCTGCGCGTGCGCTTCCAGAACTTCAGCCTGGAAACCGCCTGCGAAGTCCTGGATACCCGCAGAGCCTCCAGCCGGCTTCCGGACGGCTTCGGCGTGCGCTTCACGGACCTGGGCGCGGAGGCCCAGGCCCTCCTGGACCGAATTGTGCGCGACGCTCTGCTTCAGGCCATTCTGGAACCGGAAAGCGAGCCGGCGCTGCCCTCCCTGGGCGGGGAGGAGCTGCTGCCGGGCGGCTTCCAGCCGCTGTGAGGCCGCAGTGACGCGCACCCCGGACTCCGGCTGGCTGCAGCAGGCCCGGCGCATCGTCGCCGGCCACCTGCTCACCGATCCCGTCGATCTGGAGAAGTATTCCCACGACGAGCTGGCCACCCCGCAGTACAATGCGCTTCCGGCGGCGGTGCTGAAACCCGGCAGCGAGGAGGAGGTGGCCGAGTTGGTGCGCCTGTGCGCTCGCACCGGGGTCCCCCTCACCCCGCGCGGCGGAGGCACCGGCCTGGCCGCCGCCTGCGTGCCTTCCCCCGGCGGGGTGGTGCTCTCCCTGGAGCGCCTGGACCACGTGGTCGAGGCCGACGCGGACAACCTGGCCATCACGGTGCAGGCGGGCCTGACCCTGAACCGTCTCAACCAGGAAGCGGAAGCGCTGGGCCTGTATTTCCCGCCGCACCCCGGCGACATCATCACCCGGGTGACTCTGGCCCTCCTGCCCAAGGCCGGCTCCATGCAAACCCTCGTGGTGAGCTTTGAGGACCTGGATCGGGCGGTGGCCGCGGTGCCCGGCCTCCAGGCCACCGGCGTGGTACCCTGCGCCGTGGAGCTGCTGGAGCACGGGGTGCTGGCCTGCGCCCAGCGCCACCTGAACCGCCGCTGGCCGAGAGCCCGGCTCGCCAGCGGGAGATCCTGGAGCTACGCAGCATGCTGTACGAAGCCCTGCGCCCGGCTACCGCGGAGCTGTTCGACATCTGCCTGCCCCGCTTCCAGATCGCGGGACACGTGGGCTTCGTGCACGCGCTGGAGAAGCGACACGGTATCTACCTGCCAACCTACGGGCACGCGGCGGACGGCAACCTGCACACCCACTTCCTGCGCGCCTCGCTGGTGGACGGGGCGATCGGGCAGGAGCTGCCCGGCTGGCGGGAGCTGCTGCCGGTGGTGCGGGGAGAGTTGTACGCCGACGCGGTGGCCCGCGGCGGGGTCATCTCCGGGGAGCACGGCATCGGCCAGGCCAAGAAGGCCTACCTGGCCGCCAACCTGGGCGAGGCGGCGGTCAGCGCCATGAGCGCCATCAAGCGGGCCCTGGACCCGCAAGGCATTCTCAACCCCGGGAAAATCTTCGAATCATAGTAGCCGGGCGAATCATTGCTTGAATTGTGCAACATGTAGAGTTAGACTTCAGGTGAATGAGCGCGATCGAACCAGTCCTGGTAGCACTCCTTTTTGCCGACAGGGTGCTTGTTGAAGAAGGAAACCGCAAGAAGACCATCGTGGGAACCTTCACGCAGTTTCATGCGGATAAGTTTCCAGCGGTGTTCGCGCCCTGGTATATCTATGCGGCAGTCACCAATATCGAGGGAGAACACTCTTTTTCCTTGAACCTAGTATTGGAAAAGGAAAGTCAGGTCATTTTGGGCATCAACGGGAAGGTGAAGGCAGACGACAGGAACAAAGTCAACGAGTTTATTTTTCCAATTCAAAGGGCTATCTTCCCAAGCGCGGGGACCTATTCGCTCACCTTCAATATCGGCGGTATCCAGGTAGGATCGAGACTGCTTGAAGTCATACCGCAGTCTCAGACAGCCATGAGCTAGGAATCGGGATGACAACGGCAACGAAAAACAAGCCCATCATTATTAACTTCGAGAATCTGGAAAAACCGGAATTACTCATGGAAGAATCCAGGTCGTACGAAGACCGAGAAACGGAATATACATTCATGTCCTTCGCCGAACCAGATGCAATGCTAAAAAGGCGCCTTTCAAGCATCGAAGGCATCAAGAGAGTATGTCTTACCCACGAGGACTTTGTGACACACGTATGGATATTGATTGAAAGAGAAGACTGGGAAATAAGGGAAAGAATCTACAACGCGGAGTACGATATCTACCTTTCGGAATTTTCAGCTTTCCGTTTCAATTTTCATGTGTCTGAGGAACGCGAACTTTCCGACTGCGTGCCACTATTTGGTAGCTAGGGCGGACCATAATGCCGGAGGCAAGTGCTCACATCGAGAAGGCTAAGCACAATGAGAAGTTTGCAGTCGCAGTCCGAGGACTCAGTACAGAGTTTCTGGATTGGGTCGTGACAGCCTATTTTTATTCTGCTCTTCATTACCTGGAGGCGTATCTGGCCGCGAATCCGATGGAAAAACACCCATCGTCCCATGGCGAGAGGCAGAGCTATGTGGCGAACATCTTCTCGCGTGAAAAGCTATGCCAGCTTCAGCTACCTCAAGGATAAAAGCGAGACAGCAAGGTACGACACGCGGCTGTTTAGCGCGCAAGACATCGATGCCAATCTCATCCCCAGGTTCGACTCCTTCAAGAACGAGGCACTATCCCTTCTGCGCAGCTGGATGTAGTCCCGCCGGAAAAGCGCACTTACCGGCTCATTTCATCGTCAGGCTGAACACCCCGTCCCAATTGTCGGCGGGCGGCTTTTTCCGGAACTCCCGGCAGCGCTTCAGGAAGACCTCGGCCGGGCCGTCGCCGGGCAGCAGGCGCTGCACCTCCTCGAACAGGCCGGCGGCCTTGTCCCAATCGCGGGCTTCGAACAGGGCCTGGGCCTGGTGGAAGATCTCCACCGCGGCCAGGGTCGAGGCGTCGGTGGTGGCTTTTTCATCCAGCAGCTCGTACAAGCGCACAGGCACATCCATACCGACCGGCTTCACCCGGTCCAGCTGGCGCCAGGCGAAGGAATCGCCTGCCTCCTGACGGGTGGCCTGGCTGGCCAGGATCCAGGTGCCGTACTGCTTGTTCACTCCTTCCAGGCGCGAGGCTAAGTTCACCGACTGACCCATGATCGTGTAGTCCATCTTCTTCGGGGTCCCCATGTTGCCCACGATCATCTCCCCGGTGTTGAGGCCGATGCGGGTGAGCAGGTGCGTGGGGCTCAGCTTCTCGGTCAGGAAGTGCTCGTTCAGGATCTTTTCCATTTTCTTCATGCGCACGGCAGCCGTGCAGGCCCGGCCGGCGTGGTCGGTGTAGTCCACGGGAGCTCCGAAGAAGGCCATGATCGCGTCGCCCTCGTACTTGTCGATGGTCCCCCGCAGCTCCAGGATGATGTTGGACATCTCGGTCAGGTAGGCGTTGAGCAGCTTGACCAGATCGGCAGGATCCATCTTCTCCGAGAGCGTGGAGAAGCCCCGGAGGTCGGTGAACATGGCCGTGAGCAGCTTCTTTTCGCCGCCCAACTTCAGCTTGTCCGGATCGGCAATCAGCTCGTTGATCACGTCCGTGGAAAGGTAGTGGGAGAAAGCGTTGCGGATGTAGCTCTTCTCCTTTTCCAGCACCAGGAACTTGAAGAGGATCAACGCGAACAAGGTGAAGAACACGGTCAGCACCGGGGTGAGCAGCTTCAGGTAGCTGCCGGTGACCAGGAAGAAGCCCACGCCCAGCACGGCGACGAGCACCAGGAATCCCAGTCCGATCAGGATCGAGGGCAGGGGCGCCCTGCGGCGGACCAGGTAGTACACGCCCAAGGCCAGCCCCAGCGCCGCCAGGGCGCTGATCCACCAGGGCAGGGAGTCCAGGAAGCGCCCGCTCAGGATGGTGTTCACCACCGCGGCGTGGGTGCCCACGTTCATGTACTCCTCTTCGAAGGGGTTCACCCCGATATCGGTGGTGGAGGTGCCGGTCCAGCCCAGGATGCAGAACGAGCCGTCCAGCTCCTCCTGGAGCGTGCCGCGAGACTGGGCCAGGTTGCGGTAGACCTCCCGGGTGGCCGCGAACACCCGGGGCAGCTCTTCCTTGTGCTGCTGATACAGCGCGCGGTCGCTTTGCCTTAGCTCGCCGGAAGCCAGCAGGGCGTCGATCTTGCCGGCCAGGTCCGCCTCGGCCGGTCCTTCCAGGAACTGGCCCACGTCCTGGAAGAAGGTGGCCCGGGCCTGGCGGTACTCCCCCATGCCCTGGGTATCCCCTCCTGCCAACACCTCCTCCAGGATGCCCTGGGCGTAGCGGTAGGGGTCCAATAGGCCGTAGTTGCCCTTGAACTCCGCCAGATATCCGGCGCCCTCCATGATCCGCAAGTTGTGGGCCAGTTCCTGCTCCAGGCGCCGGAAGCGCACCAGCTCCCAGTAGGTGAGGTGCCGAAAACTGTCCAGGTACTTCTTCTTGGGCCAATTGATCAGGAAGCGCCGGTCTTCGGCCAGGGGGATGACCAGGTCGCGGCGCCCCTTGCCCGGGATCTCGGCCTGGGAAAGCACGATGCTCCGCGCCCCTACGCTCACCTCCGGCCTGCCCAGCCAATCCAGCAACGCCGCGAAACCCAGCTGGGCGAAGAAGCGCTCCCCGTTGCCCCGGACCAGGTCGATACGCCGCCGCACCCCGTCCCCGTCGATGATCACGTTGGGGAAGCCAGCCCCCCGGGCCCCCTGCATGACCGGCAGGATGGCCGGGCGGATGTCCACCGACATGAAGGGAAAGCCCTCGGCGACCTGCACCTTGGGAAGGGCAATGTTGTCCAGCACATAGCGCCGCAGCTCCTCGCTGAGGTTGGGTTCGGCCTCCGGAACCATGTTCACCGTGAAGAAGGCTTTGCCGAACAGGCGCGCCGCGCGGCCCAGGTAGGAGTCGTTGTCGCGGGCGATCTCGGCCACCTTGGCCAGCAGGAGCTGGCGGGAGGAATCGGTGAGCTCCTCCAGCTGCCGGATGTAGTCGCCGGCCTCCCCCAGGCCGATGTTCCCCTGGCGCAGGGCCTGGAACAGGTCGCGGATGTTCTGCTGGATGGTCTGGAACTCCCGGCTGAACAGCTCGGGGACTTCCTGCTCCAGAAGCTGCGCGTCAACCCCCCGGGGGCTGGGGTCCACGTACTCGATGTCGAACACCGCGTAGGCGGCCCCGAACTCGGCCAGCACGATCAGGCCGTCGGCCATCAGGTCCCGGCTCCAGGGGAAGGTGCCGACCTTGGCGATCGCCGTGTCGTCGATGTCCAGGAACAGCAGGGCCCGGTTCTCGGGCACGGCGGGCTTCAGGCGCAGGGCCAGGTCGTAAATGCGGGATTCCGCGCCCCGGTAGAAACCAAGGAGGTTGGCTAGGGAAAAAACCCCGGCCACGATGAAGGGGATCAGCAGGTCCAGTCCCAGCTTCTTTTTCTTCATGGCCGCCTTCGACCTCCTCGTATTTTACACTTGCGCCGGCGACATAGTATAATATAGCTACTACGCTTTGACAGGAGGGGCCATGAAAAAAGCGTGGGCGTTCTTCGCCCTGCTCGCCGTGTGCGTCCTGCCCGCGGCCGCCCAATCCAACTTGCGATCCTGGACCACATGCTGGAAAGCCCTCGCTTGAGCTACGGACAGGCAGCCTACCTGGTGCTCACCGCCATCGGAGAGAATCCCGGATTCAGCCGAGACGTCGCAGGCCGCTGAGGCCCTGTCCGGCACCGGCTGGAAGGTCGAGGCCCGCGGGGTGCCGACAGACCCGGTCACCCTCGGGGAGTATCTGTCTTCCTGCTGATGCGGGCTCTCGAGCTGAAGGGCGGCCTGTTCTATGGCATGATCCCAGGCCCGCGCTACGCCGCGCGGGAGCTGGCCTACCGCCGACTGGTCAATGGCAAAGCACACCCGGGCCGGATCGTGAGCGGCGAGGAGGGCCTGCGGCTCCTCGGGGCCGCCCTCGAGCTGGAAGGGGGGCGCCCATGACCCCGCGCACTCGCGCCTTCTTGGGGCGCTGCTGCTTCGCTCTGGCCGGCAGACCCTTATGCGCGCGTCCTGACCGACGGACTGGGGCGGCACCCTGGACAAACGCCACGACCCTGAACTACACCACAGGCGTCCTCCCTGGGGCTGGAACAGGAGGACAAGCTGGCCCTCTGGATCGACTTCCAGCTATCGCCCAGCCTGACGCTGGCGGCCGCCGGCAGCTACCTGATCAGCTACGGATCGGCAAGCAACCCTCCATTAATGCCTTACCTGTTCGACCTCGACTACTTGAAGGCGAGGATGGAAGCTGCGCCCCGGCTGGCAGGCAACCGCGGGGCGTTTTACGGTATCCGACTTTACAGGCCTCCTGCTGGAGCCCACACCCTGGACGGCGGCGCGGGTGCGCTGGGATCTGCCGTTCGCGACCTTCACTGGAAGCCTTGGCTCCTCCGCTTTGCTGCTCAAGCCGGTGTCCCGAATCATCCTGAGCGGTTCGGATGGGGCGGATACTGCTGGACAGCGATGTCCACCTCGCCGCCCCACGGCTGGTGCAGGCTATTAGCGCCGTGTTCCCCCAGCTGTTCGCCGGACAGGACCTGACCGTGGCGCTGCTGGCCCAGGAGGATCTTCGCCCCGCCTCCCGGCTGATTCCGGAGGGATACGAGGATCCTACCTACACCGGACGAGCCGGGGGACCGCTGCACTCCGTCTACCTTGGGGCAGGGCTGAGCGGGCCGCTCGTCGACTTCCCTATACTTCAACAGCTTCTTGTACTTCGCGACGGGATCCACGCTTTCCTATGTCACAGATCCTGCCTCGGGCACCGGAAGCTCCTGGCAGAGCAAGCCGATCGTGGCCTTCCTCGTTGGCG
This sequence comes from uncultured Spirochaetota bacterium, assembly GCA_963736785.1. Taxonomy (GTDB): domain Bacteria; phylum Spirochaetota; class Spirochaetia; order SZUA-6; family DRHE01; genus MIBK01. The sequence goes on from CAVTQG010000020.1 coordinate 30,066, forward strand.
GTTTCGCGCTGCAGTACTACATGGAAAAGTTCCTGAGCTCTCGCTTCGAACTGCGCGGACTGTTCGCCAGCGGGGATCTCGCAGACAATAAGAGTTTGTGGAAGGAAACACCGCGGGCAGCTCAACCCTGTTCGTGCCGATCTCCCGGGAGGAAACAGGCTTTGTCTTCGACCCGCAACTTGGCAACCTGGTCCTGGTGGAGGCCGGAGACTCCCTGAAACGCCGCCGACCGCCTGCAGGCTATCGTGAAAGCGCAGGCCTTTCTGCGGCCCTCCGCGGGAGCCATCTGGAGACGGGCCTGGATCCTTCCTCCTCCGGCCGCTACCTGGGCACGCAATCAGTTAGGCATCCTGAACTTCCGCCCCCTGTCGGACCTGGGACTGGCGCTCACCCTCGGCGCCTTCCTTCCGTCAGCGGCGGCCTTTTTGGAGGACCAGCCGCAACTCGGCGGCCAGGTCGAGTTGCGCTGAGTTTCTGAGGTATATTCGGAGAATGGCGGGAGATTAAACCATGAAGAAGCTTTTAGCAGTGCCGGTACTCCTCGTGCTCCTTGCTCCGGGCTGACAGCGCAGGCGGTGGTCCAGGAGGTAAGCGGCAAGGTGGAGGTCAGGGCAGCCGGGGCTATGGCCTGGGTGCCGGCCAAGCCGGGCCAGCTATTGGCCAAAGGCAGCTTCATCTCCACCGGCTTCAACTCCACGGCCGTGTTGAACCTGGGCTCGTCGGTGCGTCGGTGAAGCCCCTGACGCGCCTGCAGTTTGAAGAGCTGATCGCCAGAGAAGGTTCCATTTCCACCAGCCTTTTCCTCAAGGTAGGCAAGGTGAACGCGGTGGTGAAAACCGGCGAAGGACTGAAACAGGACTTCGCCGTCAAGAGCCCGGTATCCACCGCAGCGGTGCGCGGCACAGATTTCGAGTTCGACGGTCTGACCGTGACGGTGATCAACGGCTTGGTGTATTTCAGCAACAATCTCGGCCAAGGTCGGGGCGTAGCCCAGGGAGAGTACAGCTCCGCGACCGGCGACGGGCCGCCGACCGGAGGGAACCAGGAGAAGCAGGACTCATACCGGGGTGCTGCCGTACGCCGGCGCATCGGGAGGCACTGCCGGCGCCAGCACGAGAGCGCCGGCCACCGCCACGGTGACCATTACCTGGTAAGAGGAAGGGAGCGGGTCATGAAAGCGAAACATTGGGCGGCGTTCCTGCCGCTGTTGGCGGCGCTGCTGGTGGTACGGCGGGCTGCTACTACCGCCTTCGGGCTTCACGAGATCCTCCGCCAGAGCCAGCCTGGCCCTGGCCAAGTCCCTGCCGGCGAACGTCAGTTCGATCGCGCTGATCGTATCGGGACCGGGCATGGAGACGGAGGCCAGCGATACCCGACCGGCGCTCACCAGCGCAACCCTGGAAGTGCCCGCAGGCGTGGCGAGGACCTTCACCCTTCTGGCCAGCACCCCCTCGGTAACCCTGAAGGGGGAGGCGACGGCGGACCTGGCGGCCGGGGAAATCAAGGAGATCATACTGAGCCCGGTGCTGTCCGATACCCAGATCATGGTACCGGTCTACCTGAATTACCGCCTGGTGCAGATCTCGGATATGGTCGGGACGGGCTGGATCGCGATTCAATACGGCACTCTTGGACTCGGAATGACCACTATCACGCAGTTTGCTCCCTATGACGTCGATTTCGATTCCCAAGGAAGAATCTATGTTGCCAACCAATACGACGGCCCGTCGTTCGCCTGGATGACATCAACGACACCTCCGCGGAATGGCTCGTGCGAGGAGCCGCAACTGCGGGCGGCGCCGGGCCATCGCCGTAGACCGGGCGAACCAGTATCTCTATTATGCCAACGGTACGGCCCTTTCCCGGGTCGTCATCGAGCCGCTAGGCTCTCCGACTGCCCTTACCGGAACCGGCTCTACAAATATCACCGGCCTGGCCGTAGGCCCGGACGGCAGCCTGTATCTGACGAGCTATGGTTATGGGAGTGGCGGTTCCCTGATCAAATTCGACCCTGTCGGCCAGAAGCCGATAACCTCGTACACGCCCGGCAGCAACTGGGACCCCTATGATGTCTCGGTCCGGGGCGGTTATGTGTACACGACCCACGCGCTGTCATCTGGGGTCAAGAAGGTCGCCCGCTCCGACCTGAACCTCAACTTCATCGATGAATTCACCGGGCCCGCCAGCGACCCCTTTTACGGGCCGCGGCGCTTCGTAGCCATCCTGAGTCGGAAGCTCACCGTGATCGACGAGGGCTTCATGGGCGTGGACTCGAACCGCCTGGCATCGTTCAGCGATATGGCCGGAGGCGACTGGACCACGTACGGCTCAACGGGAAGCGGCACGGACCAGTTCAACTTCTTCAACTCCTACATCTGCTGATCATCGCGGCGCATGAGGATCCTCTACTACACCTCCGGAGTTTCGGGCTCCGGGCGGGTGGTGCAGGGGATCTCGATATTTAACGCGCTGCTCCGCCGCCGCATGCCGGCAGACTACATCCTGTTGAGCTCTTCCCCGGCTTGCAGTCTGGCCGAGCGGCTGGGAGTGCCGCACGCGGAAATCCCCCTGGAAGACGAGCACCAGCTCTGCCGCCGAGTCTTGGAGCACTTCGAGGTTGTACCGCTTTCTGGAATCCTACCGACCGGACGTCCTGCTTGTGGACCTGCTTTGGTTCCCCCTGCACCACTTCCTCCGCGAGCTGTCCTGCCGGAAGGTTTTCCTCTGCCACCAGGTCGACGAGCGCTTCTTTTCCCTGGATACACCGCAAGGCCGGATTTCCATCCAGCCCGGCGACTACGATCTGTTGCTGTCCACCGAGCCGTGGGATCCGCCGTTTCCCATGCGTCCGATCAACCCCATTGTCGTGCGCAACAGGGAGGAAATCTTGGGCCGCGCGGAAGCGCGCCGGCGCCTGGAGCTGCCTCCGGAAGGAACCTGCTGCCTGTTTTCCTTCACCGGCGCAGCGCAGGATGTCGCCGAGGTGAAGAAGATGTTCGACTACCTTCGACGGAGGGCTACCAGACTGTATACGCCGCGGATCACCCGGCGGGACTTTCCCCGGTGGTCGATTACTTCCACGCCTTCGACTACCTGATCAGCGGCGCCGGCTACAACTCGTTCTGGGAAGCGGTGTACTTCCAAAAAGAGGCCTACTTCCTTCCGCGCCCCCGGCATTTCGAGGACCAGCGCTGGCGCGTGGCCGAATGCCAGGACCGGCTTCTTCGAGGAGAACGGGGCCGACCAGTTGGTGGAACTGCTGCACCGATCATAATTTCTTGCGTTCACCGGCCAATCAGCCTAGCATCGACATCAAGCCGGGAAGCTATCCCAATTCAATCAATGCCAAGATCGACAAGAGGGTCATCGTGTCTCGCTCCCGGCGTGCCCGGGAGCGGGTTTCTTCTTTTTTCGATTGAACAATTATCCGCAAGCCGTATAATGAGCCGGAGGAGGACACTGTCGTGGATGTGAAAGCGATCGATCTGCTCAAAGCATACGGCGAGGGCAAGCTTCCCCAGGAGGGGGGCTACATCGTCACTTCGTTCTTCCAGGAGAATTCGTCCTACGCCAAATACGAGATCGTGGCTTACAGCAGCCTGAAGGGCCTCTACCTTTCGGAAGCAGGGCTCACCTTCCAGACGGACGGCAACAAGCTGTTCGTGCTCGCCGAGCCGGCGACCTACGACCGCAAGCAGCTGGAGCCCTTCAGCCGCGACGGGCAGCACCAGATCCCGCACCACTTCAGCGAGGTGGAGCAGATCACGGCCAATAACATGACCCGGATCATGCTCAGCAAGCAGCCCATAAACGCCTACTACGCCTTCACCATCTGCAAGCCCACGACCCTGAACTTCTCGATCCTTTTCTACAACCTGCCGGACGTGTTCGATTCCATCGCCGCCTACTTCGAGAAGACCCTGACCGCCGACGCCAACGTGCCCGCGGGGGACGCCGCGGCGGCGGCCCGGCGGATCATTGCCGGCCTGAAGCGCTTCACCATCTGGCAGGAGCTGGTGGCCAAGGCGGCTGCCCCCGTGCCGAAAAAGGCCGCGCCCAGAAAGGCAGCGAGAAAACCGGCCGCGAAGAAGGCCGCAGCGAAAAAGGTCGTCAAAAAAAAGGCCCCGGCCCGAAAACCCGCGGTCAAGAAACCGACGCGGAAAAAACCTGCCGCGAAGAAAACTGCCGCGAAAAAGACCTCCTCGAAGAAGCCCGCCCGCCGGCGCTGAGCCCGGGCTTCGCCCGCGGACAGCGATCAGTCCAGGCGGGCGAAGGCGATGCGGAAGTGCGGGGTGAACTCCTCCGGCTGCGCCGCGATGCGCTCGCGGATGACCTCCGGCGAATCAAAACGCCCCTCCTCGATCTCCTCGGGGTTGGGGCGCGGCTCACCCTCGAACACGGCGCGGAAAGGGAACACGTACTCGCTCTCCCAGTCGGTGCGCGTCAGGTAGGGAGGCAGCGGACGCAGGTCGCGGAGCTCCCCGAGCGAAAGGCCCAGCTCCTCGCGGGCCTCCCTCTCCAGCGCTTGCGCGGGGGTCTCCCCGGCGCCCAGGTGCCCGCCCACGGAACTGTCCCACAGCCCAGGGCAGGTGTCCTTGCTCCGGGAGCGCTTTTGCAGATAGAGGTCCCCCCGGGAGTCGAACAGGTACAGGTGCACCACCGCCTGGATCAGGGCCGGGTTCCCGTGGCAGGCCGCGCGCGGCGCGCTGCCCGCGGGCCTGCCCTGCTCGTCCACCAGCAGCAGCAGCTCATCGCTCACGGCTGAGCAGGTCCTCCCAGCGGATGCCCTGGCCGGCCGGGATGCGCCGGCGGGCCGTGCATCCCGCCACCGTGGCGAAGTGCTCCGGCTCCAGCCCGGGACGCAAGTTGCGCTCGCTGCGCACGATGCAGATGTCCTCCGGCCGCAGGCGGGCCCCCGCTTCGATGTCGCCCACGGCGTGCAGGCTGCGGCGGGTGGTGGCGTAGAAGCCCGCCTCCGCCGGAGCCAGGCGCTTGACCCCGTCGCCCAGGACCTGCTCAACCCGCTCACGGCCGAATTCCTCGGCCAGCCTTTGCAGGGCCGGTTCGCCGCCCAACCCCTCCAGCTCCCGCAGGCCCCGCACCATCGCGGCGAAGGCGCGCGGTTCCAGGGCGATCGGGTCGTCCAGCCCGCCTCCTGCCCTCTCCAGGGTCAGGTGCTTCTCCACCAGGCAGGCGCCCAGCGCCGCGGCGGCGGCGGGCACCAGCAGGGGGTCCAGGGAGTGGTCGGACACCCCGACGGGCACGCCGAAGGCGGCGCGCAGGGTGGGAATCAGGCGCAGGTTGTACTGGCTTTCAGGGGCGGGGTAGGCCGTGACGCAGTGCAGCAGGGCCGCGCCGGGGCAGCGGGACAGGGCCCGCTCGATATCCCGCAGCGTGGACACCCCGGTGGAAAGGATGACCGGCAGCCCGCTGGAGGCCGCCAGGTCCAGGAGAGGCAGGTGGTTCAACTCCGGGGAGGCGATCTTCACCGCCGCCGCCCCCAGGCGCCGCAGCAGCTCCAGGCTGCGCGGGCCGAACACCGAGGCCAGGAACAGGGCGCCCCGCCGTTCGGCGGCCTCCTTGAGTCTGGCGAAAAACCCCTCGTCGCGCTCCAGTTGGCGGAAGCGTTCGTAGATCGGGACCTCCCCGCCGGGCAGGCGGATGGTCCCGGTGCGGGGGTGCACGATCTCGTCGGCGAAGATGATCTGGAACTTGACCGCGCCGGCGCCGGCCTCCACGGCCGCATCGACCAGCTCCAGGCCGCGGCCGAGGTCCCCCCCGTGCGCACTGCCCGCCTCGGCCACCACCAGGCAGGGGGCGCCGGACCCGAGCTCCCGCCCCCCGAGGGTCATGCGTCCGGGTCCTGGAACACCCGGCTGCCCACCGCCTCGCGCTGGTTCTGGTATTTGCCCGCGTAGGGGCGGCTGGCCGGGGAGTCCATGCGGGCGAAAACAATCTGGCAGATGCGCCGTCCGGCGCTCAAGCGGATGGGCAGGCGGTTGGCGTTGAACAGCTCCAGGGTGATGGTGCCGGCGAACCCCGGGTCCACCCAGCCGGCGTTCTGGATGAACAGCCCGATGCGCCCGATGGAGCTCCTGCCCTCCACGAAAGCGGTGATGTTCGCCGGCAGGCGGATGAACTCCCGGGTGACCGCCAGGAGAAAGGTTTGCGGGGGAATGACGATCTGCTCCCTCTTGATCTCGATGTAGGAAAGGGGCTTGTCCAGGGTGATGGACTCCACGCTGTTCTCGTCGACCTTCAGGAAATGGTCGCTGAGGCGCAGATCGACGGAGGCCGGCTGGATCTGGTAGTCCTCCAGCGGCTCCACGACGATTTCCCCCGCGGCCAGCATGCGGCGCAGGCTGGAGTCCGAGACGATCACGCCCTGGCCTCCTCGCCGGCGTACTCGGCAATCAGGCGGTACTTCAGGTCCTTCAGGGCCTCGGACAGGGAAACCTTGTAGACGTGGGGGTTGAGGATGCGGCGGAAGGTGGCGTCCAGGCCGCGCAGGTTGGCCCGCGCCCGCGCCTGCAGGGCCTGCAGGTCGGGAAACTCCGCGACGATCTTCCCGCCGCGAATCACCGGCTCCAGCAGCGGCTCCACCCGCTTCGCGCCCGCCACGTCCATGTACTTGTACGGATAGCGCGGATGGTAGAAGCGGTAGTCGCGGCCCGCCTCCACGCGCTCCCCCTCCATGCTCAGCAGGTCGGCGATGGGGGAGCCGCTGCCGTTGTAGAAGCGATGCACCTGCTTGATTCCCGGGTCGGAGATCTTCTCCGGGTTGTTGGACACCTTGATCGCCGGCTGGTAGTGGCCGTCCACCCACCGGGCCGCCAGTTTGTACACCCCGGTCAGCGCGGAATCGCCCTTGGCGGTCACCAGGTGCGTGCCCACCCCCCAGGTGTCGATCGGCGCCCCCTGGGCCAGCAGCTGTTGGATGATCTCCTCGTCCAGCTCGTTGGAAGCCGCGATGGCGGCCTTTTCGAGGCCTTCCGCGTCCAGCCGCTGCCGCACCTGCTTGGACAGGTATTCCAGATCCCCGGAGTCCAGGCGCACCCCGAAGTGAGGGTGGCCGCCGGCCTTGAGGCTCTTTCCCACCAGCACCGCGTTCTCCAGCCCGCTTTTCAACGTATCGTAGGTGTCGATGAGCAGGGTGCAGCTGTCCGGGTAGACCTCGGCGTACTTGCGGAAGGCTTCCTGCTCGCTGGCGAAAGCCATGACCCAGGAATGGGCCATGGTCCCGCGCACGGGGATGCCGAACATCCGCCCGGCCAGGGTGTTGGAGGTGGCCGCCGCCCCGCCGATGAAGGCGGCCCGCGAGGCGGCCAGCGCCCCGTTCACGCCCTGCGCCCTCCGCAGCCCGAACTCCAGCACCGTGCCCTCGTTGGAGGCCAGCCAGATGCGAGCCGCCTTGGTGGCCACCAGGGTCTGGAAGTTCAGGATGTTCAGCACCAGGCTCTCCAGGAGCTGGGCCTGGATGAGGGGGGCGTGCACGCGCAGCAGCGGCTCGCCCGGGAACACGACGCTGCCTTCCGGCATGGCGTAGATGTCGCCGGTGAAGCGCAGGGTCGAAAGATAATCGAGAAACTCCGGCCGGAACTGATCCTGGGCTTCGAGGTAGGCCCGGTCCTCGGGCGTGAAGGCCAGGCCGGCGACCGCCTCCAGCAGGGGCTGCAGGCCCGCGAAAACGGTGAAGCCGCCGCCGAAGGGGGCCCGGCGGAAGAACATCTCGAACACCGTGTCGGGGTTGTAGCGGTTCTGGCAGTAGCCCTGCATCATCGTGAGCTCGTAAAAGTCGGTGAGCAGGGCGAGATTGGCGCTCATCGTTTACACCTCGCTGGAATCCAGGATCCCGACCCCTGCCCCTCTGAGCTCCCGCAGGCGCTCCGGAAGGCTCCCGGCCGGCAGGTCGATTCCCCGGCAGGCGTCCTCCACCAGCCGCACCGCGAAGCCCAGGCGCAGGGCGTCCAGGGCCGAATAGTACACGCACACGTCCGTGGCCAGCCCGGCGAGGAACAGCTCCTCACAGCCCAGCTCCCGCAGGCAGGCGCCCAGGCCGGTGGGGGTGCGGCGGTCGTTCTCGAAGAAGGCCGAATAGGAATCCAGCTCGACGCGGGTTCCCTTGCGCACGATCAGGGAGAGCGGCGCGGCCTCCAGCCCGGGGTGCAGCTCCGCCCCGCGGCTGCCCGCCAGGCAGTGCTCCGGCCAGACCATCTGCCGACCCGCCCCGGGCAGCTGGACGCTCTGGAAGGGCTTTACCCCGGGGTGGCTGGAAGCGAAGGACACGTGCCCCGGGGGGTGCCAGTCCTGGGTGGCCACGACCTTGGGGAAGCGCGGCGCCAGGCGATTGATCACCGGCACGACCCTGTCGCCTTCGGGAACCGCCAGGCTCCCGCCAGGGCAGAAATCATTTTGCACATCGATCACCAGCAGGACGGCTCCCATCGCGGCTCCTCAGGCGGGCAGCAGCCCGTACTTGAGCTTCAGGCGCAACACCCGGCGGACCCCCTCTTCGATCTGCTCCTCGCTTACTTCCCCGGAGGCGACCAGTCCCTTCACCTCCCCTATGAGTTTTAGCGCATCCAGCCCGCCCACCGCAAGGATGATGTCCACCCCCGCCAGGATGGACCGCTTCAGGATCTCGCGCGGCGGGTAGTTGGCGGCCAGGGCGCCCATCTCGATATCGTCCGAGATGACCACCCCATCGAAACCGAGGCGCCCGCGCAGCAGGCCGCGCACGATCTTCTCCGAGAGGGTCACCGGGTAGTCGGGGTCCAGGCGCGGGTACAGGATATGGGCGGTCATCACCGCCTCCACGTTGTTCTCGATGGCCATGCGGAAGGGCAGCAAGTCGTGGTTCCAGAGGGTCTCCCCGTCCACCTCCAGCACGGCCAGCTTCTGGTGCGTGTCGACAACGGTGCGGCCGTGGCCGGGAAAATGCTTGATCGCCGCGGCCATCCCCGCCCGGCGGGCCCCGGCCAGGTAGGCCAGCCCCAGGGAGGCCACCTCGGAGGCTTCCGCCCCCATGGAGCGGTCCCCGATGATCGTGCCGTCGCCCAGGGCGTAGAGGTCCAGCACGGGGGCCAGGTTCAGGTTGCAGCCCAGCTGGAGGGCCTCGCGCGCCGTGATGTAGGCCACCGCCTCGATGTAGAAGGGGTCCCCGTAGCCGGCCCAGTCGTGGGGCGGGGGGAAACGGCTCGAGCGGTCCAGGTCCAGGCGGCTCACCCGCCCGCCTTCCTGGTCCACTGCCACCAGCAGGCCGATGGGCGGATGGTTCTGGCGCGCCAGCTCCTGCAGCTCCGAAGTAAAGCGCACGAGCTGCTCCCGGCCGGCGATGTTCTGCCGGTTGAGCAGCACGCCGCCTAGATACCCTTCGCGCACCAGGCGGCGTGTTCGCTCGCCGACCCGGGTACCCGGGATGCCGAACAGGAAGCGCTGGCCGATCTTCTGCTCCAGGGAGAGGCTCTCCAGGTACTGCTCCACGACCTGTTCGGCGCTGGGGGAGAAGCTGCCGGTTGGAGGTTGGGGCAGAACCCAGGGGCGGGCGGCGGAGCGTGCCGCCCTGGCGGCCTGCTCCGCGGGCGGCTGGAGACTGAGCTCTACACTTTCCGGCGCGGACCGGCAGGAGGCGAGCAGAAGCAGAAGCGGCAGCGTGAAAAGGGCCTTGGGCATTGGAGGATAGGGGATTCGAACCCCTGACCTATTGATTGCGAACCAATCGCTCTACCAGCTGAGCTAATCCCCCGGGGTCGGCGCCATAATAGCAGGTAGGACTGGCCTGTTCAAGGGCGAAGGCCGACCTCCCTGTCGGGCTACGCCCCGACAGGGAGGCCGGCGCGCCGCCGCAACGCCCTTGCCTTGCCGGGTCGGGCTTCAGACCTCGACTTCCAAGCCCTCTCTGGCCATGAACACCTGCAAGGCGCTGCCACGCGCCTGCACGCCGGCCCGGATGCGCCGTTCCAGGCGCTCCAGCTGCGCATCGGTGCGATCCGGGTCGTGGTGAAACAGCAGCAGACGCTTCACCCCCGCCCGGTGGGCGGCGTTCACGGCGTACTCGAAGGAAGTGTGCCCCCAACCCACCTTCCCGGCCAGGTACTCCGCTTGAGTGTACTGGGTGTCGTGCACCAGGATGTCGGCCCCCTGGAAGAATTGGCTGACCTTCTCGTTCTCTTCGCGGGCCGCCGCCTCCCCCTCCTTGAAGGCCTCCTGGTCGTACCCGGGGGAGTCGGGAGGCACGTCGAACACGTTGCGGAAAGGCTCGGTGTCGTAGGCCGTGCACAGCACCTTGCCGTGGTACTCGAAGCGGTAGCCCAGCACGTTGATCGGATGGTTCAGGTACTTGGTTGTGACCCACAAGCCGTCGCCCAGGTCCTTCGAACCCTCCTTGAGGTTGTAGTACTTGATCTTGGAGGCCAGCTCCTCCAGGCGCACCGGCCAGTAGCGGTAGGTGAGCATGCCGAAGAGGATCTTGTCGAGGGTGTCCTCCTCATAGGTCACCGGTCCGTAGACGTCCAGCTCGGTGGTGGGGATGAAGATGGGAATGAAGAAGGGGAAGCCCATGATGTGGTCCCAGTGGGTGTGGGTCAGGAAGAGCTGGGTCTTGACCGGACCCTTGGGCAGGTCGGTCTTCATCACGTGCGCGGCCAGCTCCCGGATGCCGGTGCCCGCGTCGATGACCACCAGGCGGCCCTGCTCGCCGAAGCGCAGCTCCAGGCAGGCGGTGTTGCCCCCGTATTTCACGGTGTTGGGCCCCGGACAGGGCACCGAGCCGCGCACCCCCCAGAAACGCAGGCGGATCGTGGACACCCTAGCTGGCCACTTTCAGGAACACCTGGGCCTTCTCGATCTCCGCCCTCACCGAAGCCTCCAGGCTCTCCAGGTAGTCCCAATCGATCGCCAGCTCCTGCATCACCCCCGCGGCCAGGTCCTCGGGGTAGCGGTCCCCGGAGAAGCCAAGTTCGTAGGTGTTGCTGAACAGGTTGGCCACGGCCACGGTGAGCACCAGCTCGCGGTGCGTACCGGTATAATCGGCCAGGTGATGATGGTAGGCCACCGCATCGGAGAGGTTGGCCCCCAGGTGCCAGTTCTCCACGATCAGCTTGCCCACCGACGCGTGGTGCACCGACAGCAGGCGCTCCTCGGATTGGTACAGCGGGATGTGGTCCCGGTCGGTCATGGAGACCGCCTGCACGTACTCCTGGGCCATGCGGTTGTTCAGGGGGATCTTGCCGATGTCGTGCAGCAGGCCGGCGATGAAGTATTCCTCGCGCAGCTTCACGTCCACGTTGCGCTTGGAGGCGATCAGCTTGGCGGTCACCCCAACCGCGATGGAGTGCCTCCAGAATCCTTCCATGTTGAGGGCTTGGAAGTCGCTGGCTTTTCCCAGTGTGCCCAGCACCGCGGTGCTGAGGGCCAGGTTCTTGACCGTGTTGATGCCCAGCATGATGATCGCCCGCACCAGAGAGGTGATCTGGTTGGGCAGCGAGTAGTAGGCCGAGTTGATCAGGCGCATGACCTTGCCCATCAGCACCGGGTCCAGGCTGATCACCTGGTTCAGGTCCACGGGGGAGGTCTTGGGATTGTTGCAGATTTCCAGCACCTTGGACACCGTCACCGGCAAAGGCGGCATCTTGCCGACGTAGGACTGGATGACGCGCAGCATCGTGTCACGTTCCATGCCATTTACCTCTTGATCCTGCGCAGGATGCTGTCCACCTTCGACTGCATCATCGTACCCACGCTCCGGTCCGGGTAGTACCCGGCCAAGTCTTTGATAAAAATAAGGGCATCCGCGACTTTCTGCAAGGTGACGGAACCCGCGCTTCCGCCGGGGGCGTAGTTCTCCTCGATTTTCTGCATGATGCCTTTGTGCCCTTCCAGGCGGCTTTTCAGGTAATCCAGCTTCATGCGGGCATCGCTGCGCATGAACACGTTCTTCTTCCGCCGCTCAGGCTGGCGCTTGGGCAGGTACTCGCCAAGCTCTTCCAGCAGGGCCAGCGGTCCCTCGGCCGGCGGAACAGCCGAAGCCGGGGCAAGCGCGCCGGCGCCGGCGGTTCTTTGACGGACTGCCCGGCGGGCCGGGCTTCCGCCTCGGGTTTCGGCCGGCCTCCCGGCGGCGTCTCCTTCACGGAGGGTGGCGTACTCGCCATTCCGGAGGATGGCGTACTCGCCAGCTTCTCGCGGACCTTGGCCAGGTAGTCCTTGAGCTTGCGCCGCTCCGCGCTGTCCTCGCGCCGGTCCGCGGGGCCTTCGCGCCGGTCCGGGGGGCCCTCGCGCCGCTCCGGGCGGGTTTCACGCCGGTCCGCGCGGCCTTCGCGCCGGTCCACGGGCCCTTCGCGCCGCTCCGGGCGGTCTTCGCGCCAGTCCGCGGGCCCTTCGCGCCGCTCCGGGCGGTCTTCGCGCAGCTCCTCGGCCGCTTCGCCTTCGAGCTCCTCGGGGAAGGGCTCCAGGCCGGCGAAGGCCTTATCCCAGTCCTCCTCGGCCGAGCGCGCCTCCGGCTCCGCGGGCAGCTCCTCCTCGCGCGCGTAGCGGGGGATGCCGGCGATTGCCAGCCCGGGCGGGATGCCGGCCTGCGCGCCTCCCCCTGCATAAGCCGGCGGGGCCTGAGGCACCATGACCTGGGGCATGGGCACGGGAATGATCTGCGGCCGCAAGTCCAGGTTGCGGTAGACCTCGCGTAGCTCGTCGGCGATGCGCCCGGCCATGATCTGCTGGCTGCGCGCGGCCTCGCGCACGCTCTGGACCAGCAGCTCCCGGTCCTGCGCGCTCATTACAGAGGACGGCGCATTCGCAGGCGGCGTATTCGCAGACGGCGTACTCGCCCTCGCCCCGCCCCCGCCACCCCGGGGTACGGAGTACCCGGTATTCCGGCGGGCGGCGCACCTGCTGCGGGTTGCCCACCCGCCATCACGGAGGGTGACGTACCCGTCATTCCGGAGTACGGCATCCCGAAGGGTGGCCTACCCGCCATACTCGCCCTGGCGGAGGGTGGCGGGACAGCCATTCCGGGCGGGAGCTGAAAGTCTTTCCAGCTCGGATTCTCCTCGTACAGCTTCTGGCCTTCCAACAGGTTCATCAGGGAAGGCGCGGTTTCGTCCCTCAGGTCCACGCTGGGAGCCGGGGGCGGCTCCTCCACCGCCGAAAGCTCCAGGCGCTCCTCTTCCTCCCGGATCGAAAGCACCGGCTCCTTCCCGCCGATCTGGATGATCGGCACCTCGTCCTCCGGCAGCCGGACCGCCTCTCCAAACCCGATCTCCTCCACCTCGGCACGCTTTTCCTCGGTTTCCGCGGCGGGGCCGTGGGGAGTGGAGGCCAGGCGGCGCAGGTTGGAGTCCCACTCCTGGCGGTGGCTCGGGGCGTACTCGGCCACCGTGTCCTCATAAAGGTCGAGAGTGTCGCGCAGGCTGTCCAAGCCGGCGGCCTCCTCCCGGCTGCCCTCCACGGCCATGGCCCGCTCCAGCACCTCGATCGCCTTCTCGGGCTCACCCAGTTTACGGTAGGAGCGGGCCAGCGAGCGGTGGGCCGCCGCGTGCCGGGGGTCCTTTTCCAGCACGCCCTTGAAGATCTCGGCGGCGTGCTTGAAGCGGCCCCGCTGCTGGTGCAGCTCTCCAAGCTGGAAGCGCGCCGCCACGTCTTCGGGGTGCTTGCTGAGAAAAGCCCGCAGCTCCTGCTCGGCCCTTTCCAGATCTCCCCCCTCGCGCGCGGCCTCGGCCAGGTCCAGGTGCACCTCGTCGCGGCCCGGGTCCGCTTCCACCAGGCGGGCGTAAAAGTTCTGGGCCTCCCTGGCGCGTCCGGTCCGGCGGGCGATACGGGCCAGCAGGCGCAGTGCCTCCAGGTGGCGGGGCACCTCCTTCACCACCTGCTCCAGCAGCTTGCGGGCCTCCTCGAAGCGATCCAGCGGCGAGGTAGCAGGCGGCCAGCCGGAAGCGGGCTTCCGGATTGCCCGGGTCCAGGGCGGTGAGCCTCTCCAACTCCTCCAGGGCCTCGCTGTAGCGCTTTTCGGATTCCAGCAGGGCCGCCAGGTTGGCCACCGCCTGGTAGTAGGCGGGGTCCCGGCGCAGCGCCTCGCGGTAGGCCTGACCGGCCTCCGCGCCGCGGCCCAGCTGGGCGTAGGCCACCCCCACGTTGTTGAAGGCCTGGGCGTTGTCGGGTTGGGCCCGCAGGACCTGCAGGAAGGCCCGCAGCGCCTCCTGGGCCTTGCCTTGCAGCTGCAGGACCACCCCGAGATTGTTCAAGGCCTCCGCCCATCCGGGCCGCACGCGCAGGGCCAGGGTGAACTCACCTTGAGCCTCGGCCAGGAGTCCGGTCTTTTTCAGGACCACGCCCAGGTTGTAATGCAGGGTGGGCTGGTTGAAGTCCGCCTCCAGCCCCTTGCGGTACACGGCGACCGCCTCCGGAAGCCGGCCCAGGAGCTCGTAGCTGGTGCCCAGGTTGTTGTAGGTCGGCACAAACAAAGGGTCCAGCTCCTGGGCGCGCAGGAACTCCTGCACCGCCTCGGAATCCTTCCCCGCCGCCTTGAACACGTTGCCCAGGTTGTAATGGATGTCCGCCCGGGCGGGGGCCAGGCTCAGGGCCTTGCGGAAGGCGGCTTCCGCCCCCTCGGCGCGCTGCATGTTCTTCAGAGTCACGCCCAGGTTGTTGTAGGCCTCCGGGTACTTGGGACGCAGCTGGATGGCCTTCTTGAACTGGCGCATGGCGCGAGCGTGGTCCCCCATGCGGCCGTACACCGCGCCCAGGAAGTTGTATACCTCCGGCAGGCGCTTCTTTTTTTCCAGCACCCCCAGCACCAGAGCCTCGGCCTGGGCGTAGTCCCCGATCCGGAAGGCGGTGCGGGCCCGGGCCATGGACTCCTGGACGGTCATCGCTTTCATGCGCTCAGCGCAGAGCCCCGGAAGGACGGGCGCTGACCTCCTTGGAGAACGCGCTGCGGTGCGGGGGAACGGTGGAGTCGTAGCACACCACGGAGAAATAGTACAGCCTGCCGTTCTCCAGGCCTTGCAGCTCCAGCTCGGTAGCCGGCCCGACGTCGATCGGGGAAGGCCCCCGGTCGGCGCCCGTGCCGTGGTAGTTGCCTGGCGCCAGCCCGTAATAGACCAGGTAACCGCGCACATCCTCCTCCCGGACCAGGCTCCAGGCGAGGCGCACCCCGGCGTCGCCGGCCACGGCCTGTACCCCGGCGGGGGGGGCGGGGGGCAGGTCCTGTTCGTACACCACGCGCAGCTCCGAAAGCTGGGGCGAGAGGGCGCGTCGGCCGTCCGGAAAAAGCTCCACGCGCAGCTGCAGGTAGCGGCCCCTGGCCTGCGGAAGCTCCGCCCCCGGCCGAAACTGCACCCAGTCGCCGTCCAGTTGATCCGAGGACAGGCGGTCGGCGAGCCGGTAGTAGAAGAAGACGTCCGAGTCCCCCTGGGCCCCAAACACCGCCTCGATGCGCTTCAGGCGCGTTCCGGTGTACCCCAGGTCCAGCGGGGAGCTGGCGGCCACCCCGGCGCGGCCGTCGAAGCGAGCCAGCACGGGGTCTTCCACGAAGACCCTGGAGATGCGCAGCTCGTCCAGGAAGCCGGTGTAGCCCCGGCCCAGCAGCAGCGGGGCCGAGTCGGCCTCGCCGGTGTACGGGGCGAGCGGCGCGGCGGTGGTCTGGTCCCCGGTCCGCGCGTAGGTAACGGCCTCCGGCACCCCGTCGACCAGGTATTCCAGAAGCCCGGTGCCGCTGTCGAAGCGCACCAGGTGATGGTGCCAGGTCCGGGGCACCAAGGTCGAGATCCCCTCCAGCCGGATCGTGCCGGGCATCCCGGCTGTCCGCGCGGCCCCCGTCGCTTCACCCGCTCCCGCGCCCGCGGCGAAGAAGTTCACGAACTCCCAGGCCAGGCGACGCGAACGCACGGCGCAGCGCAGCTCCTGCGGCTTCAGGCGCCCGTCGCGCCAGCGCGAGCCGCTCCAGGCCAGCACCTCCTCCCCATCACTGACCAGGGAAGGGCGCAGCCAGAACTCGATCGAAAAATCCCCCCAGCGCGTGTCGCGCGCGAACAGCGCGCCCGTCTGCGGGGCAAGCCGCATCCCCCGCCGCTCTGCGTTGAAGCCGGCGCCGGCCTCCCCCAGCACGCGCCCCTCGGGAACGATCAGGGTCCGCCCCCGCTCCAGGCGATAATGTCCGGTGGCCTCCCCTTCGCCTTCCCGATTGAAGTGCACGAGCAGGTCGGTCTGGCCGGCGATGGGCAGGTATTCGTCTTCCCGGAGGAAAAAGTCCAGGGTGTCCCACATCCCCGGCCGGCGCACCAGGTTCTGCACGCTCGGGAAGTCGCGCCAGCCGTCCTCCCGGCCCAGCACCACCTCCTGGTCGAGCGCCGCGAGGCGCCCGCCGCACAAGCCGAGGCAAACGAGGAAAACTCCTGCTGTTCGGCGAGTTCTATTTTTCACAAATCTTCTATAAATTATAATCGGTAACGGCGTCCATCAACATGAACCAGGAGCTGCTGCGCGACAAGGCCCAGGCGGTGCCGGACCGGCCCGGGGTGTACCTCATGAAGAACGCCCGCGGCGATACCTTGTACGTCGGCAAGGCCAAGAGCCTGAAACACCGGGTGCGCAGCTACTTCTCCGGCCCCAAGGACGTCAAAACCCGCCACCTGCTGGCCCGCGTGGCCGACTTCGAGGTCCAGGTCACCGCCAGCGAGGCCGAGGCGCTGCTGCTGGAGAACAACCTGATCAAGCGCTGGAAGCCCAAGTACAACATCAACCTCAAGGACGGCAAGACCTACCCGGTGATCCGGCTCACCGCCGAGGAGTTCCCGCGCGTGTACCGCACGCGGCGCATCGTGTTCGACGGCTCCCGCTACTACGGGCCCTACCCCAAGGTGGGGCAGATCGACCTGTATCTCAACCTGATCGACAAGCTGTTCCCGCTGCGCAAGTGCCGCGGGCCGCTCAAGCCCCGCGCCCAGCCCTGCTTCTACTACCACATCGGCCGCTGCAACGGGGTGTGCGCCGGCAAGGTGAGCCGCGAGGAGTATGCGAAACTGGTGGAGCGGGTCCGCCTCCTGCTGTCCGGGCGCACCGAGGACCTGCTGGCCGAGCTGTCCTCCCGCATGCAGGAGGCCTCGGCGGGCCGGGCCTACGAGAAGGCGGCGGTCCTGCGCGACCAGATCGAGGCGGTGCGCACGCTGGCCGAGGAGCAGAAGGTCGTGGACTTCCAGGAGGAGGCACGGGATTACATCGGCTGGTTCCGCGCCCAGGGGGAGGTGCGCCTGGTGGTGCTGGCCATGCGGGGCGGGCACCTGATGGGGCGCGACTCCTTCCTCCTGGGCAACGCCGGAGGCGACGAGGATTTCCTCCCGGAGTTTCTGGGGCATTACTACGGCGGCCGGGATAACCCGCCGCGCACCATATACCTGCCGGCGGTGGGGGGCCTCCCGGCGCTGCGGGAGTTCCTGCGCGCCCTCACCGGCACCCCGCTGCAGCTGCGCTCCCCGCGCCAGGGCAAGCACGCCCGGGTCCTGAATATGGCCCTGGAAGCGGCCCGCTTCCGCCTGGAAGGGGAAATGGAGAGGCGCAGCCGCGCGGTGGCGGCCCTGCAGGAAGCCCTCGGCCTGAAGCAGGCCCCGCGGCACATCGAGGGCTTCGACATCGCCCATCTGGAGGGCAAGCTCACGGTCGCCTCCCTGGTCACTTTCCGCGACGGACAGCCGCTGCGCAGCGGCTACCGCCATTACCACGTTCGCTCGCTGGACGGGAAGGTGGACGACTTCGAGGCCATGCGTGAGGTGGTGGCCCGGCGCTATACCCGGCAGCTGAACGAAGGCCGCCGCCTGCCGGACCTGATCCTGATCGACGGGGGCAAAGGGCAGGTGAGCGCGGCGGCGGGGGTGCTGAAGGCCCTGGAGGCCCCGGGAGTGCCGCTGGTGGGCCTGGCCAAGAAGAACGAGGAAGTGTTCCTGCCGGAGCAAAGCGAGCCCGTGCTCCTGCCCGAAGCCTCCGAGGCCCTGCGCCTGCTGCAGGCCGTGCGGGACGAGGCCCACCGCTTCGCCACCACCTTCCACAAGAAGCTGCGGGGGCAGCAGGCGGTGAGCTCCGTGCTGGAAGGGGTGCGGGGCATCGGGCCCCGGCGGGCGGCGCTGCTGCTGGAGCGCTTCGGGGGGCTGGAAAAGCTGGCCGCCGCCGACCCCGAGGCTGTCGCCCGGGCGGCCGGGGTCAGCCGGGAGGTCGCGGAGGAAATTCGCCGCTACCTGGCCGCGGCGTCCGGGGGCAGCCCGCCGCGGACCACAGCGTAATAGAGGTACAGCTCGAGAAGGGCCGGGTGCAGCGCGGATTTGAACGAGCGGGCGCGGCAGTCAAACAGGGCGGTGAGGCGGATGAGGCGCCGCAGCTCCTCCAGGCTGTAGCGCTTTGAGGCGCCCGCGTAGGTCTGCTGCACGCGCTTGCCGCGGATCTCCAGGCGCTCGGCCGCTTCGTTGGGGTCGTAGTTGGAGGCCAGCAGCCGTGCATAGGCGAAAAGCTTGCGCACCTGGGCAGCCAGCAGGGCCAGCAGCTGCACCGCGTCGGAGTCGCGGGATAACAGGATCTTGGACAGCACCTCCAGGCAGCTCTCCAAGTCCCGGGCGGCCAACCGCTCGAACAGCGTGAAGCCGTTCTCTTCTTTACTATGGTAAAGGAGCCTCTCTACGTCCGCGTAACCCACCCGCGCGCCCTTGCCGAAGAACAGGGCCAACCGCTCGCAGATGGCCTGCAGCTCCCGCGTGTTGTTCTCGACCATGTCCAGCAGGAAGTCCACGGCCTCCGGTTCGATATTCATCCCGCGGGTGCGGAAGAAGCTGTTCACCCAGCTCTGCTTCTGGCTTTCGAAAAGTTCCCAGAAGATGATTTTTTGATCCTTGGAGGCCAGCCGCTCGATGCGCTTGTCCATTCGCCCGACCTCCGCGGACAGCAGCAGCAGCGCGGTGTCCGGGCTCGGGTGGGCCGCGTAGCCGGCCAGCAGGTCCACGTCCCGCTTGCTCTTCAGCTCTTCCGCATTGTGCAGCACGGCCAGGCGGAAAGCGGCGAACAGGGAACCGTTGGCCAACAGGGCCAGAACCTCGCTCAAATCCGATCTCGAAGGGGTAGTAGCGATGCACCTCGGGAGGCCCGCCGCGCTCCCTGGCGATTCTCTCCAGCAGCCGGCGGACATACGCGTCCTTCTCGCCCTCCTCGGGGCCCAGCAGGAGGTACAGACCGGAGGCTGCTTTAGGCATAGGTGCGCAGCAGGAACTGCAGCCTGCCCAACACCCGCACGTTCTGGGTGTAGATGGGAGGGTAGGCGGGGTTCTCCGAGCGCAGCGCCACGCGGTTTTTTTCCAGGAAGAAGCGCTTCAGGGCCACGGCCTCGTCCACCAGGGCGACCACAATATCCCCGTTGTCGGCGTTGGCCTGGTGGCGGATCAGGGTCAGGTCGCCGTCAAAGATGCCGGCGTCCCTCATGGAATCCCCCTTGACCCGCAGCGCGAAGTACTTGCCCTTGTCCAGCAGGCTCGGGGGCACCTGCACGGTGCCTTCCATGTTCTCCTCGGCGAACAGCGGCTTGCCGGCGGCCACCGCCCCCAGGATGGGAATGCTCTGGAAGGCGGTGCCTTCGTAGACCCCGTTATCGCCCAGCAGCTTGATGGCCCGCGAGCGGTTCAGGTTGCACTTGATGACTTCCTTCTTCTGCAGCGCCTTGAGATGGTCGTAAGCCCCTTTCACGGACACCTGCAGGTGCTCGGCGACCTCGCGGATGGTCGGCGGGTAGCGAAAGGTGCGGATATAGTACTTGAGGAACTCCAGGACTTGCTTCTGCCGATCGGTCAGGCCCTTCATTTGAGGTCTTTCACGTTGATCCCGTACTTCTTGATCTTGTTGTGCAGGTTCGAAGGGGTAATGCCCAGGGCCTCGCTGGCCCGGCTGACGTTGCCGCCCAGCTCCTCCAGCTTGCGCAGCAGGAACTCCCGCTCAAACTCGTCCCTGGCCTGGGAAAGCTTCATGGCCTCGAACCCCCGATAGGCCTCATCCCGCTCGCGCTCCTCGTGCAGCGTCAGGTACCGCCGCACCGTGTCCGCAGTGATCAGCTCCCCTTCGACCATTATCGTAACCCGCTCTACGAAGTTTTTCAACTCGCGAATGTTGCCGGGCCAGGAGTAGCTGGCCAGCGCCTCCCGGGCCTCCGCAGACAGGCGGTAGGGGGCCGTCTCGCCCGCGCGCCGGAAGCGCTCCAGGAAGTAGGCCAGCAGGGCGTCCAGGTCCTCCAGGCGCTCCCGCAAGGGCGGCACGTGGATGGGGATCACGTTGATCCGAAAATACAGGTCTTCCCGAAAACGCCCCAGGCGGGTCTCCTCCTGGATGTTCTTGTTCGTAGCCGTGATCAAGCGCACGTCCACGTGCACCGCGAGCTCCCCGCCGACGCGCTCGAAGCTCGAGCCCTGGATCACCCGCAGCACCTTGGCCTGGGTGGCCAGGGACATGTCCGCGATCTCGTCCAGGAAAAGGGTGCCGCGGTGGGCCAGCTCGAACTTGCCCTTGCGCCGGGCCAGCGCTCCGGTGAAGGAGCCCTTCTCGTGGCCGAACAGCTCGCTCTCGATCAGGGTCTCCGGGATGGAGGCGCAGTTCACCTCCACGAAGGGGCCGGAGGCCCTGACCGACTGGCGGTGGATCTCGCGGGCCACCAGCTCCTTGCCGGTGCCGTTCTCCCCCAGGATCAGGATGCGCGCGTCGCTGGCGGCGCTCTGCTCGATCAGCTCGCGCACCCGCTGCATGCCCGGCGAAGAACCGACCATCCGGTCCTCCTCGGCCAGGCCCGCCTTCAGGCTGCGGTTTTCCCGCTGCAGCTGCTCCAGCTTCAGGGCGTTCTGCACCACGGTGATCGTCTTCTCCAGCGACAGCGGCTTTTCCAGAAAGTCGAAGGCCCCCAGCTTCACCGCCTGCACCGCCAGGTTGATGTTGCCGTGGCCGGAGATGACGACCACCTCCACCTCCGGGTACTCGGCCTTGATCCGCTGGAGCACCTCGATGCCCCCCATGTTCGGCAGCCACACGTCCAGGATGACCAGCTCCACCGGCTCCTCGCCCAGTAGGCGCAGGGCCTGGAAGCCGTCCTCGGCCAGGACGACCCGGTAGCCTTCGTCCCGCAGGCAGTCGGAGAGCACCTGGCGGATGCCCTCCTCGTCGTCCACGATCAGGATCATGCTCATGCCATCAAACCCCCCAGCGGCAGATCGATGATGAAGGTCGTGCCCACTCCGGCCTGGGTCTCGAAGCGGATCGAGCCGCCGTGGTCGAAGACGATCCGCTCCACGATGGTCAGCCCCAGCCCGGCGCCCTGCTTCTTGGTCGTGAAGTAGGGTTTGAAGATCATATCGCGGATTTCCTCGGCAATCCCGCTGCCGGTGTCGCGCACCTGCACCCGGCAGAAGCGCCGGCCCTCCTTGCTCACCTCGGCCGAGGCCACGCTGATCCGTCCCCCGTTGGGCATGGCCTGGATCGCGTTCTGGAAGAGATTGGCGAACAGCTGCTTCAGCTGGCTGCGATCGGCGGTGACCACGCGGTCCTCCCCGACCCGGGCCGTGTCGATGGCCACGCCGGCGTTGCCGTAGATGGCCGCCGCCTCGTCGGCCACCTCGCGCAGGCGGCAGCTTTCCGGCCTGGGCACCGGCAGGCGGGCGAAATCCCGGAAATGAGCCAGCATGTCGTTGAGGTTGTCCACCTCGCGGATGATAGCCGATACCGATCCTTCGAGAACGTCGCGGAACTCCGCCGACTCGCCGGTGTACTTTCGCAGTATCCGCTGGGCGGAGAGCTTGATGGGGGTGAGAGGGTTCTTGATCTCGTGGGCCAGGCGCTGGGCGATTTCCTGCCAGGCGGCGATCTTCTCGGCCTGCAGCAGCTTGGAACGCGAGCGGGAAAGCTCGGAGACCATGCGGTTGAACGAGCCGGCCAGCACGCTCAACTCGTCGGCGGGCCGGGTGAGGATGCGCGTGGTAAAATCCCCCTCGGCCACGCGGCGGGTGGCCTCTTCCAGGTTGACGATGGGCCGGGCGATCTCCTCGGACAGCAGGAAGCTCACCAGGATGCTCAATAGGAATACCGGCAGGGAAAACAAGGCGTAAAAGCTGATCAGGACCGCCAGGAACAGGCGGTTGTAGCGGTCCAGTTGGCTGAAGGTCTCCAGGGAGCCGCTCAGAGTGGCGGCCTTCTGATCGAAGCCCTGGGAAAGGGCCGTGCCCACCACGACCGTATAGGTCCGACCCCCGACCACGTGCAGGGCCGCGTGGCGCAGCAGGCTGACGTCGCTGCGGTCCTCTTTGGGCAGGTAGCCCGGGGCCGGCGGGGCCTCGCGCAGGCGCCCCTCCCGCTGCCCCCGGAAAAGAAGCTCCGACCCGTCGGCCTGGAAAACCTGGATGAAATGCACCTGGGAGTTGGCGGTCTGCACGTTCTTCCACAACCGCTCGGGATTGCGCCCCATGTCCTGCAGGATCACGGGCACCAGCGGGCTGGAGTTGAAGCGGGCCAGGTTCTCCACCAGGCCGTGGTAATAGGCCAGCGACAGGTCCAGCCCCGCGGCCAGCGATTCGCCGATGCCGGCCCGCAGCCAGAAGCTCAAGGTGGAGTTGATGAAACTGATGGACAGCAAGGTCTGGGGGACCGCGGAGAGAAGTGCCACGAAGCCGAAGAACAACAGCAGGCGCCCTTTCAGGCGCGCCCCCGGCCGCCGGGCCGCCCGCTCCCGGCCCAGGCGCACCAGCTGGTAGACGATGACCCCCAGCAGGGCCAGGGGGAAAAGCACCAGCACGAGGTACAGGACCTGGTTGGGCTGCCGGTCCGCGGCGGCCAGACCCACCAGGATCTGTTGGAAGAACACGACGATCAGGGCCAGCAGCACCAGGAAGATCAACAGCAGGACCAGCAGCCCCGTGGCGGTGGTCCCCTGGCGAAAGGTTCTCACCGCGACAGCTCCTTGCGCAGCCAGGGGCTGGAAGCCTGGGGATAGAACAGGGTAATCAGCTTCAGCGGGTAGACGATCTTCACCGGGGTCAGGCGGACGCGGCTCTGCACGTAATACTCGGCCGTGTCCCCCGCGGGCAGCTCGCCCAGGGCCAGGGGACCCAGGGCGAAGAAGGCTTTCAGGAAGCCGCCGGCCTCCTCGAAGCGGGCCTCCGCTTCCCCCGGGCTCTGCAGGCTGTACCGCCGCTCGAAGCGGTCGTAACGGGCGGTGCGCACCAGGCGCAGTTCGGAGGCCAGGCGATCGCCCAGAAAGGCGAAGGGACCGCGCTGCCGCCGGTAAAGGCGCAGCTGGAACTGGATTTCCGCGGCCAGGCCATCCTCCAGCGCCGCCAGCACCTCCCCCGCGCGCGGGTCGCTGTAGCCCAGAATGGCTATCACCCGCCCCCCCTGCAGGGCGACCTGCAGGTCCTGTCCGGCCTGCGCTCCGGCTGCCTGCGGGAGCGCAAGCGCCGCGGCCAGCAGGAGCCAGGCCAGCCGGGGCGGGCAGCCCGGCCAGGACGGCCGGCCCTCAATCCTCCTCGAACTTGTTCTCGAACAACCGGGCCAGCGCGTCGACCGCCTCCTTTTCGTCGGCACCCTCGGCGATGATGCGAATCGCGGTGTTGTAGGTGGCCGCCAGCGTGATGATCCCCATGATGGATTTGCCGTTGACCCGTTCGCCGTCCTTTTCCAGGAACACCTTGGCGGCGAACCTGCCGGCGGTCTGCACCAGGAGCGCCGCGGGCCGGGCGTGGATACCCGCCCGGTTCTTGATCGTCACGAGCCTTTGGGTCATGCCGCGGTCAGGTCTCGTTGAGGAAGATGGCCCGCGCGCTCTCGGTCTCCAGCCACTTCATCACGTTGCTGGAGAACTCCTTGGCCGAGTAGTAGCCCATCTTCTTCAGCCGCTCGTTCATGGCCGCGGTCTCGATCAGGATGGGGATGTTGCGGCCAGGTTTGACCGGGATGACCAGGTGGGGCACCTGCACCCCGAGAAGCTCGATGAAGTTCTCCTCGGCGCCGATGCGGTCGTAGCTCTTGGCGGGGTCCCAGTCCTCCAGCGTCACGGCCACCTGGACCTGCTTCTTGTCGCGGATGGCCCCGACCCCGAACAGGTGGGTGATATTGATGATCCCCAGGCCGCGGATCTCCATGTGGTGGCTGGAAACGCCGGTGCCCGTGCCCATCAGGATGTTGCCCCCGATGCGCCGGATCTCCACCAGGTCGTCGGCCACCAGGCGGTGGTTGCGCTCCACCAGGGCCAGGGCGGCCTCGCTCTTGCCCACCCCGCTGTCGCCCATGAGCAGCACCCCGATGCCGAACACCTCCACCAGCACCGCGTGCACGCTCTGCTTGGGGGCGAAGATGTTGCTCAAGACCCGGATCACCCGGGTGGTGAACTCCGAGGAGGAAAGGTCGGTCTGCAGCACGGGGCAGCCGCTGCCCTCCGCCAGACTCAACAGGTGCCCGGTGGGCTGCTGCTGGTGGGTGAACACGCAGCAGGGCACCTCGCTGCCGAAGAACATCTCCAGGGTGTCCTTCTTTCCTTCCCGCTCCAGCTTCGATAGATATGCGGTCTCGCCCCGCCCGAAGATCTGGATGCGCTGGAAGGCGAAGTTCTCGTAGAAGCCGCTCAGCTCCAGGCCCGGGCGGTTGATCTCCGGCACTTTCAGCTCGCGGGCCAACCCCGCCCGGCCGGCGATGCATTTCAGGTTGAGAGCCTCGTTCTCCTTCAAGTCCAGCTGGAGCAGGTCCAGCACCGTGATCTTCTTCATGGCTCCCAGTCGTGGCCCGGCCCCTTGTGCTCCTGGACCCGTTTCTTCTCCTTGCTGATCTTCAGCTCCATCTTGTCAAACAGCTTGTCGATGCCCTCGAGTATGTCGAAGCCCTCCTCACCCACGTGGATCGATTGCCCCCAGCGGAAATTGATATTGGCCTCCAGCTTGTACAGGCTCTTCTCCTGCGAGAAGTGGAAAAGCAGGTCGATCAGGTAGTCCTTGGCGAACTCCAGGCGCTGCATTTTCTTGTCCACGAAATCCCGGATCTGGTCGGTGATCTCCACGTGCACGCCCTTGATTTCCGTGTTCATGGGTCCTCCTAGCGGTGATGTGAGCTCATGATGTCCAGCTCCTTGCGGTATTTGGCGATAGTCCGCCGCGCGATTTTCACCCCCTTTTCCGCCAAAGCTGCGACGATCTTCTCGTCGGTGAGCTTGCCCGCCTCCCCGCGAACGATCTCCTTGATCATCTCCTTGACCCCTTCCTTGGAGAAGCGCCCGCCTCCGGGAGCCGAACCGGCCACGGAGTTGGAGAAGAAGTGCTTCAGCTCGAAGATCCCCCACTCGGTCTGAATATACTTCCCGTTGGTCACGCGGGAAACCGTGGCCTCGTGCACCCCGATCTCCTTGGCGATGTCCTTGAGGGCCAGGGGGATCAGGTACTTGGGACCTTTGCGGAAAAACTCCCGCTGGAAATCCACGATGGCCCTGCAGGTCTTGATCAGGGTCTCGTTGCGCTGGCGCACGCTGCGGATGAACCAGCGCGCTTCCTGCAGGCTGGAGTTGACGAAGCTCTTCAGCTTCTTCTGCTTCGCCTGCTGCTTGTCCTTGGCCAGCGACTCGTAGAAGGAGTTCACCCCCAGCACGGGGATGTCCTCGTCGTTCAGCAGGATGTGCAGCTCCCCGTCCTGCACTTTGACGCGCAGATCGGGCACCACGTAGCGCGGCTGCTCGCCGGAGTACCTGCGTCCGGGCATGGGATCCAGCTCGTGCAGGAATCCCTTGATGCGCTCCACCTCGGCCACCCCGATGCGCAGCTTGCGGGCGATCTCCTTGTATTTCTCCCGCTCCAGGGCTTCCAGGTGGTGTTCCACCACCTCGTAGGCTCCGGGGACGGCGGCAGGGTGGTTGGCGATCTGGACCAGCAAGGACTCGTGGTAGTCTTTGGTGCAGGTGCCCACCGGCTCGAAGGCCTGGATAAGGGCCATGATCCTGCGGGCCGTCGGCAGGCCTTCGGGGGGGAAGAGAGCCTCCAGGGGCTCGATGTGGAAGCCGTTGTCGTTCAGGTTGCGGATGAGCAGCTCCCCGGCCTGGAACTCCTCGGGGGTCAGGCGCTGCAGGCGCAGCTGCCACAGCAGGTGCTCGTGCAGGGTTTCCGGCCGGCTGACCACCCCCTCGATAAAACGTCGCTTGGAATCCTCGCGGTCCTCGCCGCCGTGCTCGCGGATGTAGCCGGAATCGGAGGTGTCCTCGAAGTACTCCGTTTCCTCCCCCTGCCGCCGGTCGGCCTCGTTGAGGGACAGCACCGAACGGTCCTCCACCACCTCCAGAGCGGGGTTGCGCTCCAGTTCCAGTTCGATGGTAGTGCGCAGCTCCGCCAGGGGCAGGGCCATGATGCGGATGGCCTGGTAGAGTTGGGGGGTCATGCGCAGTTGTTGTTCCTGGCGCAAGACAGGTTTCTGCGACTGGAGCATCCTAGATTTTATTGTGGTCCATCGCCCGCCGGGTTGTCAACCGCGATGCTTTGGCCTGCTGCGCTACTGCTACTGCAGCGAGGCTATTCTGCCTCACATCCTGAACTCTTCGCCCAGGTACACCCGGCGGGCCAGGGCGCTGGCCAGCAGGTCCTCCTTGGCCCCGGAAACGACGATCTCCCCGAGGTTGATGATGTAGGAACGGTGGGTGATCTCCAGGGTGTCCCGGACGTTGTGGTCGGTCAGCAGGACGCCGATGCCCCGCCGGGAAAGCTCGGCGGCGATGCGCTTGATCTCGAAGACGGCGATCGGGTCGATGCCGGCGAACGGCTCGTCCAGCAGCAGGAAGCGCGGCTCGATGGCCAGGGAGCGAGCGATCTCGGTACGCCGCCGCTCGCCGCCCGAGAGGGTGTAGGCCTTCTGCCGGCGCACTTCCCGGATGCCCAGCTCCTCCAGCAGGCCGTCCAGGCGGTGCTGCTTTTCCTTGGTGGAAAGGTCGCGCCGCGTCTCCAGGATGGCCCAGATGTTCTGCTCCACGGTGAGCTTGCGGAACACCGACGGCTCCTGCGGCAGGTAGGCGATGCCCAGGCGCGCCCGGCGGTACATCGGCAGGCCGGAGATGCTGTGGGCGTCGAGGTAGATCTTGCCCTCGTCGGGGCGGATGAAGCCGACGATCATGTAGAAGACCGTGGTCTTGCCCGCCCCGTTGGGCCCCAGCAGGCCCACCACTTCCCCGGTCTCCATGGAGAAGCTCACCCCGCGCACCGCTTCCTTGCGGCCGAAGCTCTTGAACAGTGCTTCCACGGTGAGGGTCAGGGCGGGCCTCCCCTGCGTCCGGCGGGACTGCCTCCGGCGAGCCTCCCGGCCGGCCTCCATGCCGGGCTGCGCGCCGCCATCCTTGGCGGGTTCCGCCTCGGCTTCTCCGGCGGCCTCCGCGCCAGCCTCCTCCTGCCCCTCGGAAGTGACCCGGCCGCGGATGTCCCCCTCCATGCGGATGGTATCCTTGTCCAGATCCACGAAGATCTTCAGCGCCCGGTATTCGTCCCCCTTGCGGTTGACCACGGGCATGCCGGACAGTTCCAGCCGGCTCTCCGGGCGCAGGTAGCGGGCATACTCGGCGCGGCAGACCAGGTCCTTCTTCAATATGCGCACGGCGATCTGGATCACGGTCTGCTCGCTGCCTTCCCAGTGCTCCAGGAACCCGCCCTTGACCACCAGCTCGTTCTTGAGGTCCACCATCACCACCGAGCCGTTGATGCGCAGGACCTTGGCCTGGCGGTCATAGTACAGCTCCTGGGACTCCAGCTCGAGGCCCTTTTCCGCGTTCACGACCCGCACTGCCCCGCGGCAGCGGATGAACTGGAAGTCGGCCCCGGTGAGCTCCATGTAATCGGCGCGGATCTCGTTCTGCTCGGTGCGCACCCAGGCGTTGCCGCTGAGCAGGGTGCGCTCCCGGCCCTTGGCCAGCACCGTTTCCATCCGGTCCGCCCGAAAGGTGAAGCTGGCGGCGGACAGGGGCAGACTCAAGAGCGCGCCCAGCGCCGCGGCCAGGGCCAGGCGGTTAGCGGCCGGCATCCTCCCCCTCCACGTAGCCGCCGCTGGCCCCTTGCGTGAACTCCAGGCGGCGGCGGCTGAAATCCGCCTGGAAGCCCCGCCCCTCCAGGAAGGATCCGTCCTCTTTGGCCAGGCGCACACTCTGTCCGGCGCCGCTGGACAGGCGCCGGCCTTCCTTGACCCAGGCCAGGCTCGCGGCGCTGAGCGAGGCCTTCTCCTCCGGAGCCCGGATCAGGATGTTGCCCGTGACTTCCGCGTTCTCGCTGTCGCTGTAGTACACCGCGCGGTCGGCCGCGGCCTCGGTGGCCAGCCGCCCCTGGCGGTCGAATTCCTGAAAGCGCACCCCATCCAGCACGATCCGCTTGCTTTGATCGTAGCCTTCGGCGCGCCGAGCGGACATTCTTACCCAAACCCTCCCCTCGGCGATCACCGTGTGGGAGAAACCGATCATGACGGTGTCGGGGATCTCCGGGGCGATCCGCTCCGCCACCCGGGCCTCCTCGTAGCTCAAGCTGCACCCTCCGCCCAGGGCCAGCGCCGCGGCCAGCGCCGCGGCGAGCAAGGCTGGAAGGCGCAGCCGCTCAGGCATGGCTCAAGCAGGCGGCCACGAAGCTGGCGAACAGGGGGTGCGGCGACACGGGCTTGGATTTGAACTCGGGGTGGAACTGCACGCCCACGCCCCAGGGGTGGTCCGGCCACTCGGCGGCTTCCACCAGGGCGTCATCCAGAGTGAAAGCGCTGAACAGCAGGCCGGCCTCGCTCAAGCGGGAACGGTGGAGGTTGGACACCTCGTAGCGGTGGCGGTGGCGCTCCGAGATGACCTCCTCGCCGTAGATCGCGCGCATCCGGGTGCCGGGCAGGGTCTTGGACTTGCTGGCTCCCAGGCGCATGGTGCCGCCGTAGCTCTTCACGTCGATCTGCTCCTCCAGCAGGCTGATCACCGGATACTCGCAGTTGGGCACGAACTCCGTGCTGTTGGCCTCCTTCCAGCCCAGCACGCTGCGCGCGTACTCGATGACCATCACCTGCATGCCCAGGCAGATCCCGAAGCAGGGCAGGTGATTGCAGCGGGCCCAGCCCGCCGCCTCCACCATGCCCTCGATGCCCCGCTGGCCGAAGCCGCCGGGGATCAGAACGCCGTTCAGGCCGGACAGGAGCCGCCCCAGCTCCTGCCCGCGCGGCAGGTGATCGGAGTCCACCTTGACCAGCTCGATGCGGCAGCTGTTGGCGATCCCCCCATGGTAGAGGGCCTCGTAGATGGACTTGTAGGAGTCCAGCAGCTCGGTGTACTTGCCGGCCAGCCCGATGCGCACGCTCCGGGTGGCGTCGCGGTAGGTGTCCACCACCTGGCGCCAGTCGGAGAGGTCGCACGGGGAATGCTCGAGGCCGAGCTTCTTCATGATGATCCCGTCCAGCTTCTGTTCGGCGAAGATCAGGGGGATCTCATACACGGTGTGCGGGACGTTGTAGGCGGAGATGACCGCCTCGTCCTCCACGTTGGTGAACAGGGAGATCTTGCGGGCCAGCGCCTCCGGCAGCGGCCGGGCGGAACGGCACAGCAGGATGTCCGGCTGGATGCCGATTTCCCGCAGCGCGGCCACCGAATGCTGGGTGGGCTTGGTCTTGGGCTCCCCGTCGGACACCTCGGGCACCAGGGTCAGGTGCACGAACAGCACCCGCTGGCGCCCCAAGTCGTGGATGAACTGGCGCGCGGTCTCCAGGAACGGGATGGACTCGATGTCCCCGACCGTGCCGCCGATCTCCACGATGGCCACGTCCACCCCGGGCTCCTCCCCGACCTTGAAGATGCGGCTCTTGATCTCGTCGGTGATGTGGGGGATGACCTGCACGGTGCGCCCCAGGAACTGGCCTTCCCGCTCCTTGCGGATCACCTCCTGGTACACCTGCCCGGTGGTCACCGAGTTGGGCCGGCCCAGAGGGGAGGAGGTGAAGCGGGCGTAATTGCCCAGGTCCAGATCGGTCTCGGCGCCGTCATCGGTCACGTACACTTCGCCGTGCTGATAAGGGCTCATGGTGCCCGGGTCCACGTTGATGTAGGGGTCGATTTTCAGCATGCGCACCGTGAGGCCGTGGTGCTCCAGGAGGCTGCCGATGGAGGAGGCCGCCACGCCCTTGCCCAGGCCGGAACACACCCCGCCCGTGACGAAGATGTACTTTGCCATTCTGCAGGAAAGTATTCACGCCCCGCAGGGGCATGTCAATTGAAGCTCGCCCGCTCTCCTTCCGGGCCCGCGGAGGGGGTTTTCAGGAAAAGCACGCCGCGGGGCGAACCCGCCAGGCCGTGCAGAAGCGCTGGCAGCTTTGAGGTGGAAAGCAGTTCTTCGGCCCCCAGGATGGGCGCTCCCAGGCGCACGGCCAGAGCCAGCCCGTCGCTGGGTCGCGTCTCCAGGGTGCAGCTGCGCAGCCCCTGGCGGTAGACGATCCGGGCCCCGTAGGTGCAGTCTTCCGGGCGAGGATAGATTTCCAGGCGCTCCATGCGCAGGCCGTGCCGCAGGAACAGCACCGCCAGCAGGTCGTGGGCCAGCGGCTCCGGGGGCCGGATCTTCTCCAGCTCCACGATGATGGCGCTGGCCTCCGAAGGGCCGATCCAGACGGGCAGCAGGCGCTGGCCGGACTCCTCGGCGAGCATCACGATCGGCATGTTGTCCTGATCCAGCAGAAATCCCCGAATCTTCAGCGCCACCATACTCGAGAGTATAGCCCCCGCCCCGCCGGAATTCCCGCTCACCCGGCAGCGCTTCCCGGCGCCTGTCTCGCGGCCCCTACTCGCGGTCCTCCAGCTCACGGCCTTCCAGCTCGCGGCCTTCCACTTCCTTGCGCTGGGCCTCCCCCCCCGGGCAGGCTCGGCGCACGATCTGGATGCCGGTGGCTTTGCCCTCCGCGCCGATGTCCACCAGCACTCCCTGCAGCTCCAGGTTGCGCCAGGACACCTTGGAGAATTCGTGGATCTGGGTGATGAATTTGCGGATCTCGATCTCGGGCTCCAGGCCGCCCACCGAGTCCCTGCTGCCCGTGCGTCCCGTGCCGGCGATCACGGCCGTGCCGCCCGGCAGCACGCGCGCGTCGGCGGTCAGCACCTTGGTGTGGCTGCCCAGCACGGCCGACACCTGCGAGTCCAGGTGGTAGAACATGGTGTACTTCTCGGCGGTGGTGGCCGCGTGGAAATCCACCAGGATCAGCCGGGTTTCCTGGGCGATGCGGGCCACCAGGTCCGTGGCCAGGTGAAAAGGGTTGGCCAGATGGACGCGGTTGAACCCGGACTGCCCGAGCAGGTTGAGCACCGCGATCTTCTGCCCTGCTGCCTCCACGATCGTCCAGCCGCGCCCGGGATTGCCGTAAGGGTAATTGGCCGCCCGCAGGATGTAGCCGGCGTGCGGCAGGTGGGGGACCATGTCCTTCTTGTAGTAGATGCACTCCCCCGAGGTGAGCACATCGATGCCCAGCTTGTGCAGGTAGATGGAGTGGTTCTTGCCGATGCCGAAACCGCCCGTGGCCCCGTCGCCGCAGGCCACGACGAAATCCAGCCCCAGCTCCTTGCGCAGGGAGCCCAACTGGGACTTGACGCAATAAACCCCGGCGGAGCCGACGATTTCGCCGATGTACAGCACGCGCACGGGGCCAGGATACCCGCGCCTGCCCGCCCTGTCCAGGCGCGGCGGCGCGAAGGCCGGCAACAACCGGCTTTCAGGCCGCTGTTGGCGGCCGCCAAGCAATTGACAAAACGGGGGCGCCTACGCTATGGTTGCCCCAGGCCCAGATGGTGAAATTGGTAGACACGCTAGATTCAGGGTCTAGTCCGCAATACGCGGGTGGAGGTTCGAGTCCTCTTCTGGGCAACAGGTCCTTCTAGCAAAAGGACTTAGAAGCCACCGGACAACCGGCGCTTCCCAACACAATTCGGTGTAGCACAACTGTAGCACAGGCTGCACCGCCTGGAGGTTGTATGGGAACGCCGGTTCGCGCGTTCTCTCTCTGCAAGCGCCCTCGAAAGTCAGGAAAGCCAACCTACCAGCCTCACGGGCAGCTTCCAGTGGACCCTCAAACCCCTGGCGGAGACCGTGGAGCTGAACAAGGGTTTCGACCCGGCGCTGATCAAGGGGACCGACACCTTCCAGGCGGTATCGGAGCTGACCGGCATCCCCAGGGAGGACTTCCTGCAGCGCTTCAAGATCAGCGAGGAGGATTTCGCGAAGCCGATCCGGGATGTCGCCCACCGGGCGACCGACGGCTTCGAGACCGAAGCGGTGCGCGAGTTCGTGAAGGAGCGGCTGGGGCTCTGAGGCCGGGCTCCACCGGTTCACCTGGGTGTCGGAACCGATGTTTTTGATCGAGACCCGCTGGGCTCCGGTCCCCGCGACTGCTGCCTCGCCCGCGGCCTTCCGGCCCCCCGCGGCCGCGCAGGTCGAGCGCTGTCAGCGATAACGCGGCGAGGGCCGAACAGCAGACGCTGCGCAGAAGACGCGCGGTTCCCATGGACGGTCGGCAGCAGTTTCCGCGAAAAACCGCCGGCCTATCAAGGAACCGCTCAGAAGCTGTACTCCACCCCCGCCTGGAGCGTGGCGTTCCAGCGTTCCTCCGCCGGGTCATTGGCGAAACGGCTTCCGGCCGATCCCTCCAATACCAGGAACAGACGATCGTTCGGGGTCCAGTCCGCCCTGGCCGTCAGCCCCAGGGAAAGCACGCGCAGCAGCTCGCCGGTGTCGGCGCCCAGCGACGTGAGGGCGGCCCGGGCGAAGTACCATTCCTGGCGCAGGAAGCCCTTGAGCTGCAGGCCGACCGTCCGATGCGGGCTCCAGTCCGCCGCGGCTTCCAGCCCCGCGTAGAGGTTGTTCTCGCTGCCCTCCTCCAGGCCGAGTCCGGTGATGAAACGGTTGGCGGTGGACCAGCGCAGACCGGTAGAAAGCCCCAGGCTCCAATCCAGGAAAAATCCGGCCAGCCCGTCCAGCCCGATTTCCAGACCACCCACCGTGTCCTGCCGGGGCACCCCGGTGGAGGATCCCGTGCCGTCGAGCAGGAAGTAGTCTGGCCAGTACTCCCAGCCGCCCTCCACGCCGGCCCGCAACCCGAGTCGGATGGAATGCTCCCACTCCACGCCCAACTTCAAGCCCTGATACAGGAAGTCCTCTATGTCGTCCGGCTGATACAGATAGGAGCCCCGGTACGAGAAGATGCCCTGGACTGCGCCGCCGCCCAGACGCAGGCCCGCCTGCCAACGCGGCTCCAGGTGAGCCGGGTCTTCACCGTCGCCCATGACCGAAGCGTCCAGGCTGCCCTCCAGTTCCACCAGGCCGCGCCCCAACGGCAAGCCGGCCTCCAGGGCCAACGTTTCCGCGTCGGCAAGAATGACAGGAGAAGCGAGGTACGAGAGCAGCCTAGCCGAAGCGGCCAGCCCCAGGTATCCGCCGGCGGGGGTGGCACCGCGCCAGCCGCCGAGCAGGTTCACGGTGGCCAGCGGCAGGACGTCTGGCCCTCCTCCGGTGACTCGAACAGAGTGCCCCCGCCCTCCAGACCCAGCACCAAGGTCGGCGGGTACCCGTATAGGGCAGGACCAAACAAGCCGAGAAAGGAAAGCGCCACGACGATCAGCCGGCAATTCTTCATTTTGGATTTCCTTCTGTGAGGTTTCAGCGCAGGGTCCTGCGCTTGAGCTCTTCCATGGTGGCCGTTTCCGGGAGGTACTGAAGCAGGCGGCGGACGAGCTCTTCGGGAGCCAAGCGCTGCCGGCGCCCCTCCATCAGGATTTCCATCACCCCGGGGAAGCTTTCCCCCGTCTGCCTGGAGGCCAGAAGGGCCCCCAGCAGCTCCTCGGCTTTGCCGCGGTCCAGGCCCCATTCGACCAGGGAGAGGTACAGGGAAGTCGCCGGGCGGTAGTCCGCAGGGCGCTTGGCGCACAGGCCCGCCAGCCACCGGACCTCCGCCGCCGGAAGCGCCCCTGCCAGGAGGTTGGCCGTCCGCGCCCAGGATGACTGATCGGCCAGGAGCTCTTCGCCGCCGGGGGTTTCGACTCAGCAGGGCCCGAGCCTCCAGCAGCAGGCCCGCCTGGCCACGCAGCGCCTCCTGCAGCCGTCCGGCGGGCACCTTCTTGGCGATGCCTTCCTCCAGGCGAGGCAGAAGCAGCGAAACCGGGATGCCTTTCAGCGCGGCCTCCCGGAACTGCTCCTCGATCGCCCTCTTCTGTTCGGGCGAAAAGCGGCCCCTGGCCAGCGCGTCCTCCAGGCTCTGGGCCGGAAGCAGCGCGGCGGCCAGCAGACCCGCCAGTATTATGAACAAACGCAGGGGCGGGGCGTTGCCCACCCCGCCGCCTGCGAACCTACTTCCGCGCATGGATTTCGCGAGCCTAGCTCCTGCCTCCCGGCCCGCCCCACTGCTGCCCGCTAGACGGCCCGCCCGGCACCAGGTCCTCCGGGCGGTCCCGCAGCTGGTCCCTGTCCTGCTCCTGCAGGCGCGTGCGAGTCTGGTCACACGTGGCCAGCCGAAGTTGGTCCCGCAGCCGCAGCCGCAGCAGGTCGCCGACCTGTTCCGCGCTGCCGGCCTTCGCTATAACTTGGCGCATCGTCCGCAGCATGGTGCGTACCGCCGTCCTGCTCTGGATGCCCAAAGCATTCATTTCCTTCAGCCCCGCTGCCACCTGTATGGCCAGTTGGGCCTGCTCCTGCGGCTCGAGGCCAGTATTCCTCAAGGCGTACTTCAGGGCCAGGGCCACGCCCTCAGGGTCGGCCCCCTCGGCCAGCCGCCACTGGGCCTCCTGCCGCACCAGGAGCTGCGCGGCCTCTTCCGTCCACCCCATCTGCCGGAGCGCCGTGGCCAGACGCGCGGCAAAGCCATCCTGGGCCCACAGGGCCCCGGCCAGCAGGACCAACCCCAACGCGATTACGATCCCTTCATCTTCTACCTCCCGTCAGATCTGCAGGACCGAGCTGGTCCCGCCAAAGCCGTCATCCACCTGCAGCGGCGCCCGCGGATCGGCCAGCCACCGCTCCCCGTCGATCAGAAACTGGTATCTGGCCTCCAGCCCCCGCTGGAGGCGCAGCCGGATCTCCCAAATCCCGTCACCGTCCGGGTCCTGCAGGCGGTCCCTGTCCGGGTTCCAGTCGTTCCAGTCCCCGACCACCGATACACTTCCGGCCGCGGGCGCGGCAAGCATCAGGCGCACCGTCACGACCTTGCTCGCTGCCGGCCGCAGGAAATGCATCGTGAGCCCGAAGGTCAACGCGGCGGCCAGCACCGCTGCCAGGGGCACCGCGACCCAGCGCAGGCGCGCCGCGGGGCGGCGGACCTCGAGGACCGGCTCGTGCAGCCGACTCAACCGCTGCAGCACCCGGGAGCTCAGCTCCGGAGGGGCCTCCCGACGCAGCTCTCCGCCGGCCAGCAATCGGGCGGCCTGCAGGCGGGCGGCACAACCACGGCAGGAGGCGACGTGCTCCAGCAAGCCGGCCGGCGGTTCTTTCGCCTCCCCCGCCCACCGCGCTTCCAGCCAACGCCCGATATTCTCGATATGCTCGCTGCAGTTCATCCTTTCGCTCCACCCTGCATTTACGCCGTTTTCAGGCTTTGGTTTCATTCCAGTCCGCCAGCCTCCGCGTAGCTCCTGCCGGGCGCGGTGCAGGCGGACCTTCACTGTGCCTTCCGGCACCCCGAGGGCCTCGGCCGCGTCACGCACGCTCAGGCCCTCGACCTCGCGCAGCAGGAATACCTCGCGATGCGGCGGCGGCAGACCCGCCAGCGCCTCCTGTGCCAGCCGCTCTCCCGCCTCCCGCTCCAGCACCGCCTCCGGCTGTTCGCCGCGGTCCACCACCGCGGCGGCCTCCTCGCCCAGGGGCACCAGCCGCAGGCCCTGGCGCCGGCGCCGGTGGCGTACGGCGGTCCGCAGATGGTTCAGGGCAATCGTGTACAGCCAGGGATGGAAGCGCCGATCCAGCCGGAAGCGCCCCAGTCCGCGGAAAGCGCGCAGGAAGATCTCCTGCACCGCCTCCTCCGCTTCCTCGCCGCGGCCCAGCATCCGAAAGGCCAGGGAGTACAGCAGTGGGGTGTAGCGCTCGACGATCCCCGCGAAGGCGTTGCGGTTTCCCCGCAGGGTCTCCTGGACCGCGAGCAGGTCGCTTGCTTCCTCGAAGTGCCGGTCCGCGATTTTATCCTTGTCCATGCCCAATCTATCCATGTACGCGACCGAAGGCGCGGGGTTTCAGGAAAACAGGCGCATGCGGGTGAAACTTCCCTGGTAGGGGATGCCGGCTAGGGCCTCGCCGATGTCGCTGCGGCTCTGGTCGAACCAGTGCACCAGGGCGATGCGCCCATCCGCTATCTCCAAGCCCGTAATGCCGCGTTTTCCGATGCAGCAGCGGGGAGTTGTGGAGGCCCCCCCATCGGGCCGTCACGATCCCTGCGAATTTCCACTGTCTTGCCCTTTCAGCTAGATCCTGCCACCTTCGCCAAAAAAATCGCATGTTTGACTAACTCCTACTATGTTCTGCAGTCTATTGCACTCGTCTGCCGAAGATTTCCATCCTGCAAACAAAGTGACGTATTGAACCTCGCTGGCGAAGAAATAACCGCGTGGTGGTCCAGGGTTATCGCAGGGCTACGAGGGAGATGATTCAAGATAACTGGGGGATTCTAGAATCAAGACTGCCGCTGACCGCAGGATCAAGTCTATGCAACGAGCAGCGGTGGTACGAGATCGGTGCTGCTGAGAGAGCCAGTTTTATTTCGGTTTCCTTCAGAAGCAGGCTCGAAATCAACCGCTGTAGCCCAGTTTTCAGCCCCTTCGGCTGATTGATCGAGTAGGCTTCGAATCCAACGGCTGTATTCAAGGAATCGGCGGAGTTCTTCGGACCGTCTCCAGTTCCGCGTTACGTGTCCAATTACCACCTCACACCCATTTTTCTCACAAGGACGTATTTTACAAGATCGTTGACGCACAGGGAGAAAAGGAAGGAATACCCGATTACGATCAGCGTGGTTGGGAAAGGGAGGGGTTTCATGCCGAAGATCCCGAAAGTCGCCAGAACGGCGGCAATGACCCCATCAAGAACAAGGACGCCAAGCAACGTCCAACTCGGTCTTGAATTCCAGAAATGCCGCCTTTCCCGCACGACAAAGAGTGAGAATATTGCGAAGTAGATCATTATCTCGAACCCAAAAGTATTTAGCGCCTGGATATCTCCGGAAAGCCCAAGGTAACCGGATCCGATGAAAAACAGTCCGATCGATTCCGCTATCATGAGCACGCCGAGAATCATCGCCACGGTCACCAGCGCGGCGAGGTTCCAGGTTTCGGGCTTCTTCGAACCGTGCACATTGTCCGTGGATAAGGAGATTTTCGCGAAATCCGTCATGAACACCACCAGAATCATCCCGAGCGCGGAGATGACGAACTTTCCGGTGAGGAGGAATATCAACACCACGAAGGATGCCTTGAAGATGGTTCTGCTGATCTTGTTGATAACCCAAGTGGTGATCCGCTGATATACCATTCTACCATTCGTGACCAGGTCGATAAGGCCTGCCAGGCCTTCACGGGTCAACACGACGCTCGCCGCGCCTTTTGCGACATCCACCGCGTTGCTGACGGCTATTCCCACCTCGGCTTGGCGAAGCGCGGGCGCATCGTTTACCCCATCACCCGTCATCCCTACCACGTGCCCCTTCGCCTGCAGGCTTCTTACCACGACGTACTTACCCTCCGGATATATCTCGGCAAAACCATCGCTTTTTTCGGCCGCTTCCGCTGCTAGGGAAGGGTCCTTCTTGCCCATCTCTTCCAGATCCGATACACGATTTACGTTGTCTCCGAGCCCCACCTCACGGGCGATATCTCTCGCTATCGGCAAGGCATCTCCGGTCAGCATCTTCACGGAGACACCGAGCCCTTGAAGCTCTTCGATCAGCCCCTTCGAATTGGGCCTGAGCTTATCGGTGAAAGTCACCATTCCGACGAGCACCGGAGGACCCTGAGCTTCCGCCCTCGCCACCGCGAGAACCCGATGCCCTTTCTGAGCCAGCGCAATGGTTTGAGTTTCCAGTCCATCGATTGCGACGGGATCAAGCCCGCAGGCCTTCGCGATCGTCTTGACCGCTCCCTTCATGGCTCTAAACTCGCGCTCATCCTTCCGCACGAGGACCTCGGTCATGCGGCTTTTCGCGCTAAAAGGAATGAAGTTTTTGATCGCGAAAGAACCGATGGCGAGGTTTTTTAGCCGCGCCGCATCGAGAAAAGCCAGGTCAATGGGATCTTGGTTTGCCTCCTGCGATGCCAGCGCGCCGTGCAGGATCACATCTTGCTCTGCGAACCCGTTCAGCGGGATCACCGTGGTAATTGACAGCTTGTTCATGGTGATTGTGCCCGTCTTATCAACACACAACACGTTCATGGTTGCCGCATCCTC
The DNA here is from genome assembly GCA_963736785.1 of uncultured Spirochaetota bacterium. Lineage (GTDB taxonomy): Bacteria > Spirochaetota > Spirochaetia > SZUA-6 > DRHE01 > MIBK01. Next base: position 68,474 of record CAVTQG010000020.1, read on the forward strand.
CGAGGCGCTCAGCCGGGTCACTAGCACCCCTTTGCGGGCCAACTCCATTGATCCGACCGCCATGCTGACCGTGAACATTACCGGCAATGCAACGGGAATCGCAGACAGCAGGAGAACCATCATTAGCGGGAGGATCTCTAGGAGGTTCACGCCTCGCAGCACGGAAACCGCGAGGGCGATGGTCAGAAGCGCGCCCACAATTATCAGCAATACCCGCACGACCCTGGAGATGACTTCCTCCATGTGCAGCTTGGGACGAGCAATCTGCACCAACTCGGTCGTTCTCCCATAGTAGGTTTTGATTCCCGTGAGGATTACAATCCGTTCGCCTCGCCCTGTCGCACGATAGAACCGGAGTATAGGACGTCGTCGGCTTTCTTTTCCATCGTCAGAGATTCCCCGGTCAACGCCGACTGATCGACCGCAAGCTCCCCGGTGACCATCTTCACATCCGCAGGGACGAAGTCACCCGGTCTGAGCCTGATGATGTCTCCCGGTACCAACTCCCGGGCGGATATCACCTGCCACTCGCCGTCTCGGAGCACGCGTGTGTTTACTTGCAGGTTCTTCCTCAGCGCTTCCACGGCGCGTGACGCCTTTTGCTCCTCGAAAAAACTGACGATCGCGTTGACGACAAGCAATCCTGCCACGATGGCCAGGTCCGTGTACCGGCGGAGCACCCATGAGATGGCGATGATCAATTCGAGCATCCAGGCGGTCAACCCCCAGAACTTCTTTGCCAAGCGCAGTAGCGGGTTCGTTTTCCGTGAGGGACTTCGTTGTACCCATTCCGCTCCAACCTCCCCTGGACTTCGCCCGCCGCCAGGCCCGCTTCTATATTCGTTTTCAGAAGTCTTATGACTGTCTCGGTCCTATCCCCAACGAGATCCGCATTTTTCTCATTCTCAGGGGTCATAGGTGCATCTCCTCATGAAACGACAAGGTTATGGCTATAATACTATGGCCAAACGGGTGAGAAAGGAAACCGACAGTGCCACGTAAGGTCTTCGCCCTTGCTTCAAAGGTGCCGATTCGCCGCGGAGAGAAACCAAATTTGCCGAAGAAATCACGCCAAAAAACCTGCGCTTCCGTTTCTCGTCGCTTTGGTAGCATGATCCCGGCTGAATCGAGCGCTCGCGGTACTTAGCTCGTCCGCGGTGAACATCGCCCCATAATACCGCTTGGCCAGGTCGGCTGGGAGGGCAGTGAAGCCGGATCTGGCGTTGGCCTATCGCCACGTAGGAGCGAAATCGGCCTGTTAAAAGCCGTCGGTTGGACAACTGCGCAGGTCACGCGCTATTTCATCGCCGAAGGCTTTACGGTGAGCGTGCTGGGCGCACTGGTAGGTCTTGTTTTGGGGTGGCTTCTGACTTTCGGCTTGAGCTTTGTGCCCATCGATCTATCACTCCTGAGCCCCTCTACGCCTTCCAATATGTCCTACCGCCCGCCAGGTCCCGTGAGCACGACACTGCCCGCGCATTTGACTCTCCTTTCGCTTGTGCTGGCGTTGAGCACAGCGGTCCTCGGTGGAGCGCTCGCCAGCTGGCTCACAGCACGGCGTGCGGCGGCTCTCAAGCCCGCTGAAGCTCTACGGGATTGAAGAATGCAGGCTTCCTGGCGGAAGGTCTGTTAGTGCATGTCTATTGCACCTCGCAAAATGTAGTACCATCATGGAGAGGGGAATCAAGAGACTTCAGGCGCTACGATCGAGACGGCAGAAAGCCATCTCCCTATTCGAACAAGGCGAGCGGCAGGCAGCCGTCGCAGCAGTCCTTAAAGTTAGCCGGCAAAGCGTAAGCCGTTGGTACCGCGATTGGCTCAACGCTGATACCCAGGCTATCCACGGCGCAGCACGGGCCGGCAGGAAACGCCGTCTGCGTAAGGATCAGGTGGATCTGATCCAGAGAGAACTGCTGAAAGGTGCGCTGGCTCACGGTTACAGCTCCGACCTATGGACGCTACCGCGGGTAGCCCAGGTGATCGAGGCAGCGACCGCAGTGCGTTATCATCCCGGTCATGTCTGGAGGGTGCTGCGACAGATGGGGTGGAGTCTGCAACGCCCAACGCTCCGAGCCAAGGAACGGGATGAGCAAGAGATTCGGCAGTGGAGGAGCCGAACCTGGGCCAAGGTAAAAAAAACGCCAAAATCAGGAGAGCCTGGATAGTATTTCTTGATGAGAGCGGCATTTCCGAGCGGCCTCCGGTGCGCAGAACCTGGACTCCTCGGGGTCAGATCCCCATTCTGCATCATCCGGCAATGATGCTGGCAAGCCTGTCTACCTTTGGAAAGGATTCAGAAGTTCAACCTGCAGCTTGGATCTAGCATGGGGAATGTCTGCTACCTCATTTTCGATGGATCAAGACTTTGCAGCAACTCTATTAGGAATAGACTAACCCGCCTACAAACAATCTCTCCAATCCTCTCGGGCTAGTGTTTTGTTGTTTTGACCTTGAAAGCTCATCTAATAGCTTCTCCCACCGGTCTGCTATACTCTCAATAGCCTTTAGGGTAATTCCAGGTCCGGCAAGCTGATTGCCAATTGACAGAATTTTAGCCGTTTCAGATTTTGCTGGCTCCTGCGATGGCCGCCTTCGCAACAACGCCGCTATAGTATTGTATATGCATTCTCTCATAGGAATGAGCGATGTTTCTGCTGGATCCTGATAGACAGGCGTTTCGAATGCTTCCCAAGCAGTCTCAAACATGTCTAAAGAGCTTTTTTGAGTCGGCGCCGAACTGGATAGTCAATCACTTTCGACAGTGTAATACTCGCATGGCGCGCTTCATTCTGTTTGTCTGTTGGTATTGAGTAAAGTATTCTGCTTGGCTCTGCAAACTCGTCCATTGCGTAGGCAGCTGTGCTACCAAAACCTTGGAGCGATGAAAGAGGCATCTGCCCCAGTTTATCGAGAGCATCATCTTTGCTTGTTCACCGCTTGCCGCGATTCGATTTGAGTTATCCAGTTATGCTGGTCGGCAGGCACATACAATATCACTCTTTCACTGGCGTCTGTGAGATCAGACATATGTCGCGCCCACTGCGTGAGCCTACTCGAGCGGTTCTCGATCTACAAGCCGCCACAATCTGCATTGTTCGGATTGACGTAAGATACACGCAGGACTATAGTTAGCCACAGTAGGCTATATAATGCTGAACAAAGGGAAATGCCGGAGGACAGATTCAGGGTCTAGTCCGCAGTACGCGGGTGGAGGTTCGAGTCCTCTTCTGGGCAGCCTATGCGCAATAGCGCGCTGCGGGCCGCCGTAGCGGCAGGTCAGTAGGTCCTTGCGCCGCAAGGACTTTTTTTTATGAAGCGCCTTGCTCTCCTGCCTCTGGCCCTGCTCCTGGCCGGTTGCCTTTCCGGCCCGGCCCCCGAAATCGATTCCGTCCCATCCGCGGCGTCCGAGGAGCTGCCCGAGACCAACCTCCCGCCCCCGGAAGAGCAGCAGCCCGCGGCCGTGGAGCCGGCCTCCGAGCCCGTGCCCCCCGAGATCAGCGCCTTCGAAGCCCTGCGCCAGGCGCGCCGTCTGGCCCCGCCCGAGGTTCGCCTGCTGACCGTGGGCGGGCGGGTGCCCCTGCTGCTGCAGGACCTGAACCGCGACGGGCACCCCGAGTGCCTGGCCGTGGCGGTGCAGGACCGCACCTTGAAGCCCGCCGACATCGAGGCGCTGTCCCAGTCCTCGCGCCTGTTCGACGCCCCGGAGGCGCGCTTCGCGCTGCTGTTCTACGGCAACTACCAGGGCAGCCTGCGGCGGCCCTCGCTCATCGACCTGGGCCAGCGTCGGGTTTTCGAGGCCCTGACCCGCACCCCGCTCATCGCCGGCCGCGCGGTCCCCCTGGTGGTCACGGTGTCCTTCCTGAACCCGGACGGGCGCGAGCAGGAGATGCTGGTTTTCGACAATGCGGGGGGCAGCCCCCGCTATCGGCGCAGCCTGGTGGAGCGCCTGGGCGCGCGCTCCTGGCTGGAGGACGTCGACGGGGACGGAACGTTGGACATCCTGACCCGGGAGAGGGTGCTGGAGGAGGGCGTAGGCTACGAGACCTTCCTCACCTGGTCGCGCTGGAACGGCAGGGCCTTCGTTGAAGCGGCCACCCGCAACGTCCTGCGCGGCCTGGCCGGCTTCCTGGCTTCCGTGCGGGAGGCGCTGCTGGCCGCGGACCGGCGCCGGCTGGCCGAGCTGGCCAGCGACGGGCGCGAGCTGGCCCGCCTGCGCTCCCGCGGACTGAACGAGGGGCAGGCCCTGGTCGCCCTGCTGGGCCTGAAATCCGCCGGCCTGCAGGAGCTGCCCCGGGTCACGGAGGTGGTCTTCCCCCAGATCCTGGAGGACCCCTTCAGCGCCCGCGACCCCAACGGCCAGTACTTCGAGCTCACCTACCGCCTGGTGGACGAGAACGGCCTGTCCTACCTGCCCACGGCCCGCCTGTACATGCTGCGCAACCCCTTCGGCGAACGGCAGTTCGCCTTCTGGCCGGGCGCAGATTGAGCGTTGACAGCGCGCTACTGACCTGCCGCTGGCGCAGCCCGGTACTCCGGCCTGCGGCCCCTCAGCACGGCTATTCGCCGCATGCGCATTGACAGGCCGCGGGGCAGGCTTTAGAGTTTCCGCGGGCCTATGTTTAAATACCTGATCGAAGGCGGCCACCCCCTGCGCGGGAGCCTGCGGGCCAGCGGCAACAAAAACGCGGCGCTGCCCTGCCTGGCCGCCACCCTGCTCACCGGCGAACCGGTGACCCTGCGCAACCTCCCGGATATCGAGGACGTGCAGGTGATGATCGAGATCCTGCGGCAGCTGGGCTCGCGCGTCGAGAGGATCGGCGACCACGCCTGGCGCCTGCAGTCCGGCGACCCCGCCCCCTGCACGGTGCCCGACGAGCTGGCCCGTCAGGTGCGGGCCTCCATCCTGCTGGCCGGTCCCCTGCTGGCCCGCTGCGGGCGGGTCAGCCTGCCCCCGCCGGGCGGGGACGTGATCGGGCGGCGGCGCCTGGATACCCACTTCCTGGCCCTGAAGGAGCTGGGAGCCCGGGTGGAGATCGACGGGCAGATCAGCCTGCAGGCCAACAAGCTGGTCGGCGCGGACCTGTTCCTCGACGAGGCCTCCGTCACGGCCACCGAAAATACCATCATGGCCGCGGTGCTGGCGGAGGGGACCACCGTGATCCAGAACGCGGCCTCCGAGCCGCACGTCCAGGATCTCTGCGCCATGCTCAACGCCATGGGGGCCCGCATCGAGGGCATCGGCTCCAACATCCTGACCATCCGGGGAGTGGCCGGCCTGGGGGCGGCAGATTTCACGATCAGCACCGACTTCATGGAGGTGGGCTCCCTGATCGGCCTGGCGGCCGTGACCGGCAGCGCGCTGGAAATCCAGGATGCCGCCCCCCGCTTCCTGCGCATGACCCGTATCGCCTTCGGCCGCCTGGGCATCCACTGGGAGACGGACGGGGAGAGCATCCGCGTGCCCGCCGGGCAGGACCTGAAGGTGGTGCCGGACCTCGGCGGCTCGATCCCCAAGATCGACGACGCCCCCTGGCCCGGCTTTCCCCCCGACCTGATCAGCATCGCCCTGGTGACCGCCACCCAGGTGGAAGGCACGGTGCTGATCTACGAGAAGATGTTCGAGTCGCGCATGTTCTTCGTGGACAAGCTGATCGGCATGGGCGCCCGCATCATCCTGTGCGACCCGCACCGCGCCGTGGTGAGCGGCAGGTGCCGGCTGAGGGGCGCGGAGCTGGTGTCCCCGGACGTGCGCGCCGGCATGGCCATGGTCCTGGCCGCGCTGTGCGCCGAGGGGCGAAGCACGATCAACAACGTCTACCAGGTGGAGAGGGGCTACGAGAACCTGGCCGCGCGCCTGCGGTCCCTGGGCGCGCACATCGAGCGGGTGCCGGAGTGAACTCCGGGCTCCGCGGACCGGTCTCCGGCCTAAGGCTCGCGCCGGCGCCGAACCTCCTCGTAGGCTTCCTGCAGGATCTTGAACCTCTCCTCCGCCGCCTGGACGAACTCCGGGCCCAGGCTGGAGAAGCGGTCGGGGTGGCACTCGGAGGCCAGGCGGCGGTAGGCGCTGCGCACCTCCTCCTCGCTTGCGCCCGGCTCCAGGCCCAGCACCCGGTATTCCCGTCCGGCCGGCGCCAGGAACTCGGCGGCCAGCCCGCCATACTCCGCTTCCTCCAGGCCCAGCGTCCCGGCGATGCGCCGGATCAGCCGCAGGCCGGCGGGCGGGACCCCGGAATCCCCCGCGGCGGCGATCTTCAGCAGCAACCGCACCAGGAGACGGCGGCCCGCGGGCGTGGAGGCGCCGGTGAAATGCCGAGCCAGCTCGTCCACCGCCAGCCGCTCGCGCGCCTGGAAAGTCCGATCCACCAGGCGCGCGAGCAGCCCCTGATCCTCATCCGTGTAGGGAAAACTCTCGCGGAAAAAGCTCTTCAGCGCCTCCACCTGGTCGAGGCGCACCCGGCCCCCGGCGCCGGCCACCGCAATGGATAGCCCGACCAGGGAGGACAGGAAGGAGAGTTGGGAAGCGGAAAGTGAAGCCGCCGGCTCGCAGGTCACCACGCCTAGTCGTTGCCCCGGCCCGCCAGCAGGATCAGCATGACCGCCAGGATGGCCCCTTCCAGCACGGCCAGACCGACCAGCGCCGGCCGGAAGCCCCAGGACAGCAGCGCGTAGGCGGCCAGCAGGCGATGGACCTTCAGGTACACTCCGGCCAGCAGCGCCGCGGCCACGGGAAACAGCGGGATGACCAGGTAGGCCGCGAGCGGGGGCCGGCGGCCGCCGGTCAGGCGGTAGGACCAGCCCAGGGCCGTGGCCAGCAGGCCCAGGTTGAGAAAGGCGAACGGCAGAAGCAGGCGCATCAGGATCTCCAGCGACAGCGCGGACTCCAGCTGCCCGAAGGCGCCGATCCCCTCGCGCGCCAGCCACAAGGTATCCAGGCTCACCCCGCCCAGGCGGCTGCGGCCCGCGGGCCCGGGGGCACGCAGGGCCGCCAGATCCTCCGGGCGCGGGGCCAGGGACAGCAGGTACCGCGGCTCCTCGCCCCGGAGCGACCCGACGATCGGGCGCGGCAGCAGCTCCCGCCCGGGACGCACGCGGTCGATGCCGCGCAGGAGCATGCCCGCGCGCGAGCCGCCGGCCTGCCCCTGCCCGGCCGGCGGGGCCTGACCGGACTCCAGCTTGCCGTAGGGGGCCAGGTAGTGCAGCTGACACCCGGCCGGAAGCGACGCGCAGGACCTCGATGTCCTTGAAGAAGGTCTGCCCGGCGGCGCTCACCATCTTGCCGATGGACACGATCTCCCGCGTCCCCTTCGACCCCCCGTTCAGGAACAGCAGCCCCTGCGGCCCGGGCAGCGGGTCCATGCGCTCGGCCTCGTCGCGGAAATAGGCCAGCCGCTCGACCTGCGCGCGGCTGTCGGCCAGGTAGCGCTTGGCATCCTGATCTTTGGGAAAGCGGCGGCTCAAATCCAGGAAGTGGTAGTAGGCGGACAGGAAATCCTGGCGCTGGAAAAGCCGGTACCCGGCCTGCTTTTTTTCGAACAGCTCCCGCTCGCCCAAGCTCATCTTGTCCGGTTTCTGGCTGCGGATCTGCTCCCAGGCCCGCGCCGACAGGCGCGCCGCATCCCGGCTCACCGCGTCCGCCCGTTCCCCGGATACGCTGACGGCCAGGTCGGCGAAATAGACGGCGGAGAACCAGTCTTCCCGCTCGAAGTGGCTCCTGGCGGTGGCCAGCAGCTGGCCTGGCGACTGGCCCCGGGCCGGCTCCGTCGCCGCTTCCGGGACCGGCTGCGCTTCCCCGGTGCCGGCCGGGGCGTGCAGTTCCGCGCGCAGGCGGTCCAGCTCGCCGCTCACCGCGTCGTCCCGGCGGTTGATGGCCAGGTAGCGCTCGTAGGCGTCCACCGCTGCCTGCTTGCGCCCTTGCCGCAGATCCTCCTGGGCCGTCTCCAGCAGCGCCCGCCCGTGGCGGGTCAACTCCTCCAGCTCCGTGAGCAGGGTGCGCGAGCGGGGGTAGAAACCGAAGAGGGCCGCGGTGTACAGGACGGAGAGCGTGACCAGCAGGCTGAGCTGGGAGCCGACCACCCGGTGAAAAGGCCGGCGGCCCCCGGCGTCCGGGCGCAGGAACAGGGAGTAGGCCACCGCCAGCCCCCCCACCGTGATGGGGATGGCGTAGTCCACCAGGCGCACGAAAGCGGCCGTCCAGATGTACGGCCACCGGAACACCGGGAACAGGTCCGGGAGCGCGAGGATGGCCCAGACGGTGAAGGCGGCGAAGGCCGCCAGGTAGAACACGAACAGGGTGGACAGCGCTCCTTGAGTACCAGGGCTACGCACCGGCCGGCTCCCCCTGCGGGCGCTCGAAGCGCAGGAACAGCAGGTCGACCAGCAGCAGGACCGCGCCCAGCGCGAGCAGCGCCGCCTCCGGCAGGGAGCTCACCAGGCGCGGCATTCCGGCCAGCCTGGCCAATTCGCCGGCGACCTCCTCCCGCAGCCAGCCGAACAAGAACAGGCAGCCGCGCATGACCAGGAAGGCCAGCAGCACGTTGGCCAGCGGCCAGCGGCTGATGCGGAAGAACACGCCCGCGGTAAAAAAGGAAAACACCAGGGCCAGGCAGGTGAGGTAATAGGCGGACCGGGAGGCCCGGTAGCGGGCGTCCAGCTCCCGGGCCAGGCGCCGCAGGTCCGCCTCGAAACCACTCAAGAGGCGCTGGACCGGGTCGTCCGCTTCGGCCAGCAGGACCGCGTAAGCCGGGCGGGCGGGGGCACTCAGGCTCCTGCCTCCACCCTGCACGGTGAGCTGCTGCCCGCTGATGCTCGCAACGCTGCCGCCCAGATACGCCAGGCGGGGACCGCCGGCGGGCGGACCCTGCGCTACCACCCCGTCGAGGCGCGAGCCCTCCAGCCCGTCCAGGTACAGCACCGCCCCGCCGAACTCCTGGAAGCACCGCGGCAGGAAATAGCCCGCGGCGGTGGGTTGCGGGGCACGCGGGGCGGCCGGCAGCCTGCGCAGCGCCTGCCCGCCGAAGGCCAGTACCAGGAAGGCCGCGCCCATGGGCAGCAGGTAGGACAGGAAACGGTTGCCCGGCCGCCGGTAGAGGGGGAACAGCGTCAGCACCAGGGCGAAGAGGACCGCGGCCGGGAAGCGCTCCAGCAGAACCGGGGCGAGGCGGGAGACCACCAGCGCCCTGGCCGCCTGGGGGAGCTCACCGGAATGGCCGACCCGCAGCTCCAGCAGGGATATCCCGGTCAGCAGCACGCCCAGCAGGATGCAGAACAGCAGAAAGAGCGCCGGCAGCCGCAGCGCGTTTTTCACGTTCAATACTTTACCATCGGCCGGTCGGGCCTGCAAGAAAAACGGTTTCTCCTCACCGATTGACCAGGACAGGCGCTTCTTCTATAGTTGCCAGGATATTCGCTTCTACCAGGAGGAATTACCCAGAATGAAATCCCGCAAGGTGTTCCTGGCGGCCCTCGGGCTGCTGGTGCTCCCCGCGGCCGCGCTGCTGGCCCAAAGCGAGCAGCCCCAGCTCGGCCAGATGTGGGTCACCTGGATCGGCTCGGTGGCCGCACTGCTGTTCGCCCTGTTCATGGCCCTCGGCGTTCTCAAGAAGGACGCGGGCACGGCGAAGATGAAGGAGATCAGCCGGGCCGTGCAGGTGGGCGCCCTGGCCTACTTGAAGCAGCAGTACAAGGTGGTCGGCATCATTTTCATCGCCTTGTTCGCCCTATTTGTGGTGCTCTCCTTCGTCCTGAACCTGATCAGCCGCTTTGTGCCCTTCGCCTTCCTGACCGGCGGCCTGTTCTCCGGGCTGGCCGGCTTCATCGGCATGAGCGTGGCCACCCGCGCCAACGCCCGCACCGCCTGGGCGGCCAAGCAGAGCCTGAACGGCGGGCTGCGCGTGGCCTTCTCGGCCGGCACGGTCATGGGCATGGTCGTGGTCGGGCTGGGCCTGCTGGACCTTTCCATCTGGTGGCTGGTGCTCTACCTGTTCCGCCTGCCGCCCTCGGAGATCCCGCCGATCATGATCACCTTCGGCATGGGCGCCTCCTCCATGGCCCTGTTCGCCCGCGTGGGCGGCGGGATCTTCACCAAGGCGGCGGACGTGGGCGCGGACCTGGTGGGCAAGGTGGAGACCGGCATCCCGGAGGACGACCCCCGCAACCCGGCGGTGATCGCGGACAACGTCGGGGACAACGTGGGGGACGTGGCCGGAATGGGCGCGGACCTGTACGAGTCCTACGTGGGCTCGATCGTGGCCACCATGGCCCTGGGGGCAATCGCCTCCCTGGGCCTGCCGGGGCTCAGCGCCCTGCAGGCCATCCAGGTGCCGGTGACCATCGCCACCATCGGGGTGATCAGCTCCATCCTGGGCACCTTCCTGGTACGCGCCAGGGAAGACGCCTCCCAGGCCAAGCTGCTGGGCTCGCTGCGCCGCGGCGTGTACGCCTCCACCGTCCTGATCGCGGTGCTGTCCTTCGCGTACATCTACTTCTCGATCGGCACCGGCTTCCTGGGGGTCTGGGGCGCCCTGATCGTGGGCCTGGTGGCCGGGAACGTCATCGGCTTCTTCACCGAGTACTACACTTCGGACAGCTACAGGCCGACCAGGTCACTGGCCGACCAGACCCTGACCGGTCCGGCCACCCTGATCATCGGCGGCCTGTCCCTGGGCATGCTCTCCACGCTGATCCCGGTGGTGGTGGTGGTGATCGCCACCCTGGCCGCCTTCGGCCTGTCGGGCGGCTTCGCCCACGCGGACCTGGGGCTGTACGGCATCGGGCTTTCGGCCGTGGGCATGCTGTCGACCCTGGGCATCACCCTGGCCACGGACGCCTACGGGCCGGTGGCCGACAACGCCGGCGGCATCGCCGAAATGGCCAAGCTGGACCCGGAGGTGCGCCACCGCACCGACGCCCTGGACTCCCTGGGCAACACCACGGCGGCCACCGGCAAGGGCTTCGCCATCGCCTCCGCGGCGCTCACCGCCCTGTCCCTGATCGCCGAGTACGGCAACAAGATCAAGGAGGGCGCGGCCCAGCTGTTTACCAACGCCGCGCAGTCCCAGGTGTTCGAGCGCTTTTACGCGGGGCTGATCACCATCAGCCGTGACGCGGGCCAGGCCGTCACCGGCGTGCAGCTGCGCGTCGACATGCTGGACCCGCGCATCCTGATCGGGATATTCCTGGGCGCGGTGCTGCCGTTCGTGTTCTGCGCCCTGGCCATGCAGGCGGTGGGCCGGGCGGCGGGGGACATGGTGCAGGAGGTGCGGCGGCAGTTCAAGGCCAAGCCGGGCATCCTGAAAGGCAAGGACAAGCCGGACTACGCCACCTGCGTGGCCATCTCCACCCGGGGCGCCCAGAAAGCCATGATCGTGCCCTCCCTGCTGTCCATCGTGGCCCCCGTGCTGGTGGGCGTGCTGTTCGGGCCCTTCACGGTGATTGCCCTGCTGGCCAGCTCCATGGCCACCGGCTTCGTGCTGGCGGTCATGATGGCCAACTCCGGCGGCGCCTGGGACAACGCCAAGAAGTTCATCGAGCGCGGCGCCCACGGGGGCAAGGGCTCGGCCCCGCACAAGGCCGCGGTGGTCGGAGACACGGTGGGCGACCCCTTCAAGGATACGGCCGGCCCCTCGCTCAACATTTTGCTCAAGCTGATGTCCATGGTCTCCATCGTGTTCGTCACGGTCTGCCTGTCGCTGAACAACTCGCTGGTGCAGGCCCTGGGCTTCTAGGCCCGACCTCGGCCTATGTGAAATGAGAAGGCCGCTTTCCCCTCGGGAAGCGGCCTTTTTCGTCGCGCCTCAATACGCGATAGCGTGCTGAGGGGCCGCAGTAGCTGGCAGCGCTCAGTCGAGCACGTAGCCCAGGCCGCGCAGCGCCCGGATGCGCACCGCCTCGACGGGGCCCGGGCCGGGGGGAGCCAGGCCGCGCAGCTTGCGGCGCAGGCCGGCCACCTGCATGTCCAGGGCCCTGCTGCCCGCGGCGCCGGGCGGCCCCAGGCCGTGTAGGCCAGCACCTCCCGGCTCACCGCCTCGCCGGGATGGACTCAACAGCACGGCGAGGATTACGGACTCCGAATGCGACAGGCTGGCCTCGCCGTACGGGGAGCGGGCCGGTCCGCCGCGGACGGAGAGCTCTCCCCAGCTCAGGCGGGCGCTCACCACTCTCGGACGCGCGCAGAGGAGCCTCTCCAGCCGGCACTCCAGCTCCTCCGGGCTCCAGGGCTCCTTCAGGAAGTCGTCGCAGCCGGCCAGGAACGCCGCGCGCAGCAGCTCGGGGGCGCCGTAGGCCAGCACCGCCGCGCCGGAAGCCTGCAGCGCGCTCAACTCGGCGGCCGGGGGCAGCCCGCGCGCGGGGAACAGGTAGGCGTCGCAGTCGGGAAGGGGCCGGGCGGATACCCGCAGGCGCAGGCGGGCAGCGCGGCGGCCGAACAGGGCCAGGCGCTCGGCCAGAAGGGGCTCGTCGGCGAGCAGGTTTACGGAAAGCGGGGCGTCAGGCGTCCTGGGACTTGTCTTCAAGCCGGGCAAGCCTGGCTTTCAGGTCTTCCAGCAGCTTGTCCCCCGAGGCGTCGGCGGCCTCCAGCGCGCGGAACTGCCGCTCGATGGACTCGGCGCTGGTGCTGGACTCCAGCTCCTTCAGGGCGTCGGCCTCGGCCTCCAGGCGGTCCCACGCTCGCCTCCCACCCTCAATAATAGCTGGTCGCGGCGGCCATGACCACCGCCCGCCGGATCCGGCGGCAGGGGACGAGAATTGCGGGGGAGGCTGTTGAAAACTGCCGGGGAGCCGGCTTAGCCCAGGAGCACCTGTCCGGCGTTGTCGATCGCCAGGATGGTCTTGCATTCGGAGCAGCGGAAGCGCCCCGCTTTGGAGGCTTTGAGCTTCTTGCTGCAGATGGGGCACTTGAAGATCTTGGGGAACGGCCCGGCCTGGGGACCTTCGCCCTTTTGGGCGAAGAAGGAAACCGCTTCCTCCAGATTCTCTTTGATGTTGAAGAACTGGGAGAAGCCCAGCAGCTGGAAGACCTCGTACACCTTGGGCTGGATCTCCAGCAGGACCAGGTCGCCGCCCCGCGGCTTGACGGCCTTGAGGAAGGCGGTGAAGGAACCGATGCCCGTGCTGGATACGTAGTTCAGGCCGGCGCAGTGAAACACCAGGCGGATGAAGCCCGCCTCGATGGTCTTGGCGACGCGCTTCTGGAAATAGTTGGAGTTGTACGTATCGATGTACCCGGTCAGGTAGAGAACCAGGCAGCCGGAAACCTCGTCGATCTTCTGGAGCCGGATTTTGAGGCTGTCGTCCTTCTCGTCGTCGAATCCCGGTACGATATCGTTGTTCATCATATCCCTTTTTCGCCCGCGAACGAGGGTAATATTATACAGGGAAAGTCCGACTTGTCAAACTGTTCCCCGATTTTCTTCAGTGCTCCGCCTCCACGAAGAAAGAAGGCCTCCCATCGCCCGGCCGTCGCGACGGGGGGGATTCCCACTGAAAGTATCGGACGGAAGGGCCAGATTGACAACAATTATTGTTCGCCCCGAGAATACCCGGCATGCGTCAATCCCTGGAGGGGCTGCGGGTGGTGCTAGTCCGGCCTCAGGAGCCGCGGAACGTGGGGCAGGTCTGCCGCGCGATGAAGACCATGGGCCTGGAGTCCCTGTACCTGGTGGGAGCGGAGGGCCTGGACCTGGCGGAGGCCGCGGTCACCGCCCTGCACGCCCGGGACCTGCTGGACCGGGCCGTGGCCTGCCCCGGGCTTCCGGAAGCCCTGCGCGGAACCGCGCTCTCCGCGGGCCTGAGCCGGAGGCGCGGCCGCTGGCGCAAGTACTTCGCGCTGGACCCGGAGCAGTTGGTGGAGAGGATCGCCGCCGTGCGCGGCCCCTGCGCGCTGGTTTTCGGGGCGGAAGCCGCCGGCCTGACCGACGAAGAGCTGGGCTGCTGCCACCTGGCGGTGCGCATCCCCACCTCGCCGCGCTTTCCCTCGCTGAACCTTTCCCACGCCGTGCAGATCCTGGCCTACCTCCTGTATCGCCGCCTGCAATCCCCAAGCGGGCAAGAGTTCCGTCCCGTGAGCGACGGGGAGATGGAAGAGGTCGTGCGCACGATCGTCGACACGATGTCCGGGCTGGGCTTCTTCCGAAAAGCCGACCCGCGGGAAATGGGCGTATTCTGGCGCGACCTGCTGGCCAGGGCCGCGCTGGAAAAGCGGGAGGCCGAGCGGCTCCGGCGCATTTTTCACGAGATCCGCGGCCTGGCCTCGCCCCGATAGCGCGGGGCTCAGCTTGACCCGCCCCGAAGAATGGCCCTACACTGCAACGGATGAGGAACCATCCTGGGCAGGATCCTGGCTGTCGCGCTGCTGCTGGCCTCCCCCCTTGTACGCCTTCGACCGGCAGGATTTCGACCGCATCGCCGATTTCTCGGTGACCATCAAGACCCTGGCCGGACTGTCGGAGGCCGGCGGGCTGTCCGGCCGCCTGCTGCTGCTGGACGGCACCGTCGCTTCCATGCAGTTCCTCGATCCCGCGGAGACCTCCTTCGCCGTGGAGCTGGAGCTGGCCGGAGGGGAGTGGATCGGCACGGAGGACGTGAAGATCTACCTCTGCCGCGTGCGTTTCCGGGGACAGGAGTATTTCCGGCGCTTTCCCCGCCGCGCGCCCCGCGCTCCGGGGCCGAGCGAGATCTTGCTCAACGACCGGATCCTGGTGGTGGCCCGCCTGGCCGGCCGGGCCGTCACCGAGGACGGCGCCCCGCTCTGGGTCCTGGAAGGCCTGCACGTCCGGGCGTTGCGCTGAAGCCCAGTCCGCCCGAAAAGCCTCTTTTACAGTTTCACGTCCCGGGCCCGGATGACCCGGTCCTCTGCCACCACCGCCGCGCGCTCCAGCACGTTGCGCAGCTCGCGGACATTGCCCGGCCAGCAGTGGGCGCAAAGCCGGTCCAGGGCCTCGGGGCCCAGGATCAGGCCTGGCGGCAGCAGATGCGCCGCCAGCAAGGGGATGTCCTCCGGGCGCTCCCGCAGCGGCGGCACGCGCAGCGGCAGGACGTTGATGCGATAGTACAGGTCCTCGCGGAAGCGCTCTTTCTCCACCTGCCGGCGCAGGTCCTTGTTGGTGGCCGCCACCAGGCGCACGTTCAGGCGCACCGTCGAGGTGCCGCCCACCCGGGTGAGCTCCTGGCTCTCCAACACGCGCAGCAGCTTCACCTGGGCGGCGGGGGCGAGCTCCCCGATCTCGTCCAGGAAGATCGTGCCCCGGTTGGCGCGCTCGAAACATCCCGGACGGCTCACCGCATCGGTGAAGGCGCCGCGCTCGGCGCCGAACAACTCGGATTCCAGCAGGCTCTCCGCGATGGCCCCGCAGTTCACCGGCACCAGCGGCCCTTCCCGGCGCGGGGACAGGCGATGCAGCGCCGCGGCGACCAGCTCCTTGCCGGTGCCGCTCTCCCCCTGGATCAGAACCGGCGCGTCGCTGGCCGCGTAGCGGGCCAGCAGCGACTTCAACTCCCGGAGCGCGGGGCTTTCCCCGATCATCCCGGCGAAACCCTCGGGCGCCGGCGCCGACAGGAACAGGCGGCGGGCATCGGCGTTCTGCACGGCGCGCCGCAGGGCTCCCTCCAGGGCGGCACAGGCGGAAGTCCTTCAGAATGAAATCGTAGGCCCCCGCCTGGATGGCCCGCTTGACGAAGTCCACCTCCCCATAGGCCGTGAGCATGATCACCGGAGGCGCGGAGGGGCGGGAAACGATGTCCTCCAGCAGGTCCAGTCCGTCGCGGTCCGGCAGGTCGATGTCCAGGAGCACCACGTCCGGGTCTTTTTCACGCAGGAGGCGCAGCCCCTCCTCGGCGTTGGCAGCGGGAATCACCGTATAGCGCTCGGCCAGGATCATGCCCAGCGTGGCCTGCGCCCGAGGGTCGTCGTCGATGAACAGGACCCGTACCATGGCCGGCAATCCGCCTCCGGAAGGCATGGTAGCCCCGAGCGACCCCGGGCGCAAGGAAACGACGGGGATTGTCCCGCCTAGCCCCCGATGCTACTATCGGCCCATGCAACCGGCCAAGGCCGCGCTGCGCCTGCTGGACCGCAACTTCGTCACCAAGCTGCTCATTCTGGGCCTGCTGTATTCCCTGGTCCCCCTGGCGGAAATCTTTCTGCTGATCTACCTGGGCAACTTGATCGGCTACTACTTCACCCTGGCCCTGGCCGCCTTCGCCGGCCTGCTGGGGATGCTGGCCGCGCTCAGGGAGTTCCGCAAGAACCTTCAGTCGCTGCGGAAGAAGACGCGCCGTGGGGTGCTGCCCACCCAGGAGTTCATCAACCTTACCGGCGTTCTGGCCGCCAGCATCCTGCTGCTGACTCCCGGCTTCATCACCGATACCCTGGGCTTCCTGCTGTTCGTGCCGGCCTTGCGCAATGCCTTGGGGCGCTGGGTGCTGTCCAAGACCCGCACCGACCTCAAGGAGTTGTACGAGTATCTCAAGCTGGAGGAAAACTGAAGCCGGCGACTAGCGCCGTCCGATCTTGGCGAAGATCGCCAGCACCCAGAAAGCCAGCCCGGTGGCCAGGCCCAGCAGGTTGCCGCTGGCCGGGCGGTTGCTCTTCTTCTTTCCGGAGAACAGTTCGAAGCAGTCGTCCACCCACAGGTAGATCCCGGGGGTGAGCTCCTTCTTGCGGCGCAGCACCCAGAGATCCCGGCCGGGCAGCCCGCCGCCAACGAGCAAGAAGGTGGGGGTGGCCTTCTTGATGGCCAGCAGCACGTTCTTCTCCTGGCTCTTGGGGTAGTGGCCCGCGTGGCGGCCCACCAGGCGCAGCCCGCGGTAGGAGTCCCGCAGGTTGCGCTCGGCCCTCTCCACCTCGTCCTTGCGCCCGCCCAGCAGGTACACCGTGCGGTTGAAGCGCTCGGCCAGGGAGAGCAGGCGGATCACGAAAGTGAAGGGGGAATAGAGGGTCAGCGTGCCTTTGCGCAGGAAGCGCGCTGCGCGCACAATGCCGGGGGAGACCGGCAGGATCAGCGAGGCCTCGCGCAGGCAGCGTCGGTACTCGTTGTGCCCGCGCGCGGCCAGCAGACGCTGCCGGTTCAGGAACACGATCTGGTGCCGCCCGCCGTCCAGCAGGAAGCTCTCCACGCGCTTGAGGGCCTGGTCCTGGTCCAGGGCGTCCACCGGTACGTTCAGCAGTTGTAGCCGCATCGCTAGGCTGGTTTCCAAGCTTCTCTCTCCTCCAACAAGCATTGCACCACCGCGGCGGCGAACAGGGCCGCGGTTTCCGTCCTCCAGACTCTTCGGCCGATGGTGATCGGCAGGAAGCCGCGGGCCAGGGCCCGGGCCACCTCCTCCCCCGCCAGGCCCCCTTCCGGGCCCACCAGCAGGGTGACCCGGCGCGGGGCGGAGGCCAGGGCGGCGTGCAGCGATCCGGCGCCAAGGCGCTCCTGGTGGAACACCAGGCGCAGCTCCCCCTCCTCCGCCTGCCGTTCCAGGGCCTTATCCAGTGGGACCGGCTCGGCGACCAGCGGCACGCGGCTGCCCCCGCTCTGCTGGGTGGCCTCGCGGGCGATCCTGCGCCAGCGTTCCACGCGCCGCCCCCGGTCCCCCGGCTCATCCAGGCGGCTCAGGCTGAAGCGGCTGAACACCGGGACGATTTCCGCGACCCCCGCCTCCGTCACCTGCCGAACGATCTGATCCATCTTCCGGCCCTTGGGCAGCGCCTGGATCAAGGCGACGGCTGGACCGCCGGCTTCCTCCGGCTCGGGCGGCTCCAGCTCCAGGCGCACGAAGTCCGCCCCGACCGCCGCCACCCGGCAGGCCCGCAGCGCCCCCCCGGCGTCCCGCGCCGGGAAGCGTTCCCCCGGGGCCAGCCGCAGCACGCGGACCAGGTAGTGGAAATCCCGCCCGCGCAGCTCCACCACGCCGCAATAGGCGGGGCTTCGCCCGCCGTAGCCGGCGCAACGCCCGCCTTTTGCGGCGCAACGCCCGGAGTAGCCGGCGGCTGCCCGGGCAGAACGAAAACCCGCAAGTCGAGCTCCAGCCGCAGCAGCTACCGCGGGAGCAGTTCCACGGCCTTCTGCAGGGCCGTGTCGTATTCTAGATCATACAGCGGCGGGTTGTCGTTGGTCCGGTTGACCTCGTTGCGGATCAACCGGCGCACGTAGCGCTCCGCCAGCTGGATTTTGCGGTCCACCAGCTGCCGGAGAAAGGCCTGGATCTGCGGCTCGCCGGGCTGGGGGTTGGCGGCCACGAAATCGCGCAGCAGGTTCTGCTCCAGCAGCGCGGAAACCGCCTTCTCCTCCTCCTCGCTCAGCTCCGGTTCCTTGACCTCCACGTCGGGAAGGATGCCCACCTTGTCGATGTTCCTGCCGCTGCGGGGTGAAGTAGCGGGAGATGGTGAGCCGGTAGCCTTCCGCGCCCAGGTCGCGGACCCACTGCACGGAGCCCTTGCCGTAGGATTTCTCTCCCACGATCCTGGCGCGCCCGGTATCCTGCAGGGCCCCGGCCAGAATTTCAGAGGCGGAGGCCGAGCCCCGGTTGACCAGCACGAGCACGGGCAGCTCCTCCGGAACGATCACCCGGCGGGAGGAGGCGTAGAAGACCTGGTTTTCCGAGGCCATGCGCGAACGGGTGCTCACGATCGGGCCTCGGGCCACGAAGAAGTTGGCCACGTCCACCGCCGACTGCAGCAGGCCGCCGGGGTTGCTGCGCAGGTCAAGGACCAGGGCGCGGTAGCCGGCCGCCTGGAAGCTGCGCAGGGCCTCGGCGGTGCGTTCGCTCGCCTGGGGCGTGAACTGGATGAGACGCAGGTAGCCGATGCCGTCGGGCATCATGGCGTACTTGACCGTCGGGACTTCGATCACCGCCCGCACGACCGTGACGTCGAAGCGAAGAGCCTTGCCGCGCAGGACGGTCATGGTCACCGGGGTGCCCGGCTGCCCGCGCAGGATCGAGAGCACCTGATCGATGCTCAGCTCCAGCACGGAGGCCCCGTCCACGGCTACGATCAGGTCCCCGGCGTGCACCCCGGCGCGGAAGGCCGGCGTGTCCTCGATCGGCGAAACGACTTCCACCCCGCCCTCGACCTTGGAGATGATCAGGCCCACCCCGCCGAACTTGCCGGTGGTGGTGTCCCCCATGTCGCGCATCTCCTCGGCGCTCAGATACAGGGAATAGGGATCCTTCAGCGCGTCGAACATGCCCTTCAGGGCCCCGTCGATCAGGACCTTGGGGTCCACCTCGTCGACGTAGTTCTTCTGGACGTCCGCGAACACCCCGGCGAACATCTCCAGCAGGCGCTGGTTGTCCACCTCGCGGTTTCCCGCCAGCACGCGCGGGGAGAAAGCCAGCAGCGCCAGCACGGCCACCAGGAAGGCGGTGATCGCGATCCAGACGGCCCGCTCTCCGAACCGCCGTTTGGGTTTGTCCATCGCCCTAAATTCACCATTCCCGGCCGCCTTTGTCAACCTGAGCGGGGGAGGACGGCGGGGACCACCGGCTACTGCCGGCCCGCGCCGGCCCGGCGGCGGCTTGACCGGTGCCCCGGCGGAGGCTACACTTGCGCACCGGAAGGCGCATGACGGGCAAACGTACGGAGCTGCTGGCCGCGGTCCAGTTCTTGTGGGAGCTCGTCCGCTTCCTGGGCCTGTTCGCGCTGGCGCTGCTGCGCTTCCGGGGAGCTGTCGTGGAGGATCCGGCCGCCGTGTTGTGGCTGGTGGCACTGGGTTCCGCGCAGCTGCTGGCGCCAGCTCTCCTGGCCCTGTTTCTGTACAGCCCCGCCAGGAGAGGCACCCTGCTGCCGTTCCTGCGCCTGACCAAAACCCTGCAGATGTTCCCGGTCCTGCTGCTGGCCTTCGCCCTGGTCTCCCGGCCGGGCCCCGCACTGCCGTCGCTGCCTATCTTCCCCCCCCGGCTGGCGCTGTCGGCCACGCTGCTGGCCGCCTTCCTGGTGGACCTGCTCTTCCTGCTGCTGCTGTTGACTCTCCGCGCCGAGGATCGCGGGCTGCCCACGGCCGGAGGCCTGCGCGGAGACCAGGAGCCGCCGCCGGAGGGGTCGTGAGCCTGCTGCTGCTCCTGCTCGCCCTCCTGGGCGGCGGCCCGCTGCTGCGGGTGACGCCCCCCGAGTGGGACCTGGGCAGCATCTCCGCGCGGGCCGGCGTCCAGGTTCTGGAGGCTCGCCTCGAGAACCTCACGGACCGGCCCGTGGCCGTGCGCCTGATCAGCACCTGCGACTGCCTCAGCGTGGAGCCCGCCTCCCTCCAGCTGCCCCCCGGGGACCAGGCTGGCTTCCGCCTGCGCTTCAACCCGGCCGAGGAAAGCGGGGAGGTGGAGAAGTACCTGGTCCTGGCCAGCGACCTGCCAGAGCTGCCCAAGGCGCTGTACCTGGTGCGCGGTGAGGTCACCGGCGCCGCGGCCGACGCCGGCGAGGGCCAGCCGGAGGCCGGCCAGGCCGTTACCCGGACCGAAATCGTTCCCCTGGAGTTCTACTACGCGGCCGGGTGCCGCAGCTGCCTGCGCTTCCTGCGCCGCACGCTCCCGGGGCTGGAGGACGAGCTGGGCGTCGCCCTGCCGGTGCGCGAGGGCAACATCCTGGACCCGGGAGTATACGAAGCCTACCGGCAGCTACTGCAGTCCCGCGGAGAGCGGGAGCGGGCCTTCCCCGCGCTGCTGGTGGGCTCACGGCTGCTGCAGGGCGAAAGGGAAATCCGGGAGCAGCTCCGCCAGGCGGTGCAGGAAGCGCGCGCGCCGGGGCTCTCCGGGCCGCCCGCCCCGCCGACCTCCGGCCTGCCTGAAAGCCAGAGCCGCGGCCTGCTGGGAGGGAAGCTGGCGCTTCTGCCCATTTTGGCCGCGGGGCTGCTGGACGGGGTCAATCCCTGCGCCTTCACCACGCTGGTGTTCCTGCTCTCCGCCCTGGCTTTGGCCGGGCGCAGCCGCCGGCAGACCCTGTGGATCGGGGTCTGCTTCACCGCGGCCGTCTTCCTGACCTACCTGGCCATCGGGGCCGGGCTGCTGCAGGGGGTGCGCCTGGCGGGGGCCTTCCCGGTCGTCGGCGCGGCGCTGCGCTGGCTGCTCATCGCCGGCCTGGCCGTGCTGGCCGCCCTGAGCCTGTACGACTATTACCTGGTCCGCTCCGGACGCAGCAAGGAAATCCTGCTGCAGCTGCCCGACAGGTTCAAGCAGCGCATCCATCGGGATATCCGGGAGCGCTCCCGCGCCGCCGGCCTGGTGGCCAGCTCCCTGGCCCTGGGCTTTCTGGTAGCCGTGTTCGAGCTGGCCTGCACGGGTCAGGTCTACTTCCCGACCCTGGTGTACCTGGTGCGCATCCGGCCGGACGCGGGCAGCTTCTTCTATCTGCTGCTGTACAACCTGGGGTTCATCCTTCCCCTGGGCGCGGTCTTCCTGCTGGCCTACCTGGGCGTCGGCTCCCAGCGCCTGGCCGGCTTCGCCCGCCGCAGCCTGGCCGGTGTGAAGCTGGCCCTGGCGGTGCTGTTCCTGGGGCTGGCGGTACTTACCTTTTTTACGTAATATTTCCACTATGGAAGGCGTGCTGGCCTATATCCACTACCCCATCTGGCTGAAGCCGGAGATCATTCCCGGGCTGCCCATCCGCTGGTACGGCCTGATGTACCTGGTGGCCTTCACGGTGGCCTACCTGCTGGTGAAGGTCCAGGTCCGGGAGAAGGGCCTCGCCGTCGCGAAGGACGACGTGCTGAACCTGTTCTTCTGGGCCATTGTCGGCCTGATGGTCGGGGCGCGCCTGGTCGCCGTGACCGTCTACTCCCCCGACGGCTACTACCTCAGCCACCCGTGGGAGATCATCCTGCCGGTGCGCATCGTCGGAGGCCGGCCGCGCCTGACGGGCCTGGCCGGCATGTCCTACCACGGCGGCCTGGCCGGCACGATCGTGGCCTGCATCCTGTACCTCAAGCGCAAGAAGTGGAGCGTGCGGGAATGGGGCGACATGATGGTGACCGGTTCGGCCCTGGGCTACACCTTCGGGCGCCTGGGCAACTTCATCAACGGCGAGCTGTTCGGCCGGGTCACCACCCTGCCCTGGGGCATGGTGTTTCCCCTGGCCGAGGAGTTCTCCACGCGCGAGGATTGGGTGCGCGAAGTGGCCGCGAAAGTGGGGATCGACATCACCGGCCTGCAGCAGGTGAACCTGCCCCGCCACCCCTCCCAGCTCTACGAGGCCTTCTTCGAGGGGGTGGTGCTCTGGGCGGTGCTCTGGTTCGTCTTCCGGAAGCGCCGCTCCTTCCGGGGCCAGCTCATGGCCGTCTACATCATGGGCTACGGTGCCTTGCGTTTCCTGATCGAGTACGTGCGTCAGCCGGACGTGGAGCTGGGTTTCCCGATCTACCTGGTCCGGCTGGACAACCCGCAGATCCAGTTCAGCCCCTTCAACCTGACCACCGGTCAGATCCTGAACCTGCTGATGATCCTGGCCGGGGTGCTCTGCTACCTGCTTTTCCGCCGTCGCGAGCGCCTGGACCGGGCCCGGCAGGAGCAGATTCCGCACAAGATATCCGCCCGAAAGCTGCGCCGCCGGCTGCGCTAAGCCGCGCCGGGACGGGCGAAACTCTCCTCTTTTCGTGAAAACAAAGTATGCTATTTCATACAATTTTCACAGTTAAAATCGAGACCCTCCGAGGGCGTACTCTAATTCTTTACAAAAAAAGAAAATAGTATTACGGAATTCTGCCGATCAATGGCCTGATTCTTGCAATTATATCCGACGAGACGAACAGATCATGGCGAATCCAGCAGCTCCAGTCAGGCAACTTGTACTCACCAGACCCCAAACCACGGTCGACACCCTCCGGGGCGAGGTCATCCGCAAGGCGCTGCACCTGCTGATCGCCCTGGTGCCGCTGCTGGCCTCCTTCAACCTGCAGGCCACGATAAGCCTGCTGGCGGGCGGCACGCTGTTCTACGTGTTCGCCGAGAAGATGCGCATCGCCGGACGCCCCGTTTTCATCGTTTCCGACCTGACCGTCCTGGCTTCGCGGGAGCACGACCGCGGCCGCTTCGTGATCGGGCCGGTCACCCTGGGGCTGGGGGCCATGCTGGCATTGCTGCTCTACCCCTCCACCGCGGCGGCCATAGCCGTTTATGCCCTGGCCTTCGGCGACGGGCTGGCCAGTCTGGCCGGCAAGCTGTTCCAGACGGCCCGGATCCCGGGAACGCGCGGCAAAACGATCGCCGGCAGCCTGGCCTGCTTTGCGGCCGTGCTGGTGAGCTGCCTGCGCCTGACCGGCAGCCCCCTGAAAGCGCTTCTGCTGGCGCTGGCGGCCACGGCCCTGGAAATGATTCCCGTGCGCGATTTCGACAACCTGATCCTGCCGGTGGGCATCGGCTTCCTGGCCACCCTGCTTCTGGGCCGTTAGGCCCGCGCGGGGCCTGCGACCATCCAGCTCCGCTGATTCCCGCGAAACCCTAAACCCACAGATAATATACGGCGATCTGCCGCACGAAGAGGTAGGTCCCGGCGGCCAAGGCCAGCACCCCCACGGCCGCCGCCGCCGGGGAAGCCCCGTACCCTGCCAGCGCTCTGCCGGCCAGCAGCAGCGCGGTGCCCGCGCCGGCGATCGCGAAGCGCGGACTGTGCCGGATCAGGGAGGCGGCCAGGAAACTGACCACGATCAGCACGGCCAGGGCCGCCCCGATCGCGCGATAGCCCTGCGGGTCGCCCAGAGCGTACACAAAGGAAGGGACCAGGGTCGTGGCGTCCACGGGCTGGACGGCCGCCAGGGTGAAGGCCAGCAGGGCGACCGCGCCGGCGGCCGCCGGGTAGTGGGAATACTTCAGCCCCGCCGCATACAGGCTGGAGGCCAGCAGGCAGGACAGCCCGAACAGGCGGCCGAAGAGCACGGCCCGGGTGGCCACCGCGGCCATGGCCGCGGGCACCGGCAGGAGGTGGAACAGCAGATTGGCGGCTCGCCAGACCTCCAGGGAAAGGGAGGCCAGGTACAGCATCAGGAAGAACAGCTCCGGCGCGGAGGTCCGCCGGAAGAGCCTGCCGACCAGGGGCCCGGCCGCCACCCCGAGGCAGGACACCGCCAGGATGCTGGCCAGCCCGCAGGCCAGGGTCGCCTGGGCCGAGGGCAGCCGAGCCAGCATCGTCCACCAGGGCGGCCGGCCCGCCAGGCCGCTCAGCGCCGTCAGCGCGGCCGCCGGGAGGCCCGCCTCGAACAGCAGCAGGTATGCCAGCACCCCCAGGAAGACCAGGTGGCCCGCAGCCAGGACGAAACCGGACCCCAGGACGAAACGTTGCGGGCGCAGCGCCATGGTGCGGACCTCCGCCACAGGGATAGCACGCCGCGGCGCCGGGAAGCAAGCGCTTCGCGTAATTCCGCTTCAGAAATCCGCGCAATGTACGATATATGAATAGGAGCCACCATGCACAAGAAGGGATTCGTTGCCTGCCTCCTGGCACTGGCCCTGGCCGCGTTCCCGGTTTTCGCCGGCGATGCGGCCGCGTTCCAGAACCTGGGTTTCTCGGCGGACGGCAGGTACTTCATGTTCGCGCAGTACGGAGTGAGCGAGTCCGGTTCCCTGCCCTACGCGCAGATCTTCACGGTGGACGTGCCCCGCAACCGTTTCGTTCCCGGCGGGACGCGCAAGACTACCGCCAAAACGGTAGTGGAGCCGGGGACCGACGGCCGGGGGGCCTTGTTCAACCTGCTGGCCGAGGTGCTCCCGCTGAAAAAAAAGTACGCCATCGATCACACCCGCACCGGGCGCCTGCTGTACATCCTGATGGACGGCGCCCTACCCTTGCCCGAGCTGGAGTTCCGCGACTTCCAGGCGGATAAAGAAGTACAAGGTGGTCCTCAACCAGTCCAGCGCCGGGTCGGGCTCGGGCATCAAGGCCTCGTTCCATCTGGTGATCACCGTGGAGGACTCTTCCGGCAACATCCGCAGCTACACGGCTGGCGACCCGGATTACTGGCGGGAAGGCGTGCGCGGGTACCGCATCCGCCAGATCCTGCTGGCCCCCGATAGCCGCTCCCTGGTGATCGCGGTGGAGCGCTCGGAGGAGGACCCGGCCGGGGCGAGCATCCGCTATATGGTGGAGACCCTCAAGCTGTAATCCTGATGCGCTACCTGGTCACCGGCGCCACTGGCTTCATCGGAAGCAGGGTGGTTCGTCAGCTGCGCGATGCCGGGCACGAAGTGGTGGCCCTGGAGTTGCGCCTGCTGGGCAGCCAGGGGAGCAGCGCATGAAGGCCCGCTTCGCCCACCTGAACCTGGTGGCCCGGGACTGGCGGAAGCTGGCGGCGTTCTACGAACGCGTCTTCGGCTGCACGCCCGTGCCCCCGGAGCGCGACCTGCAGGGGGGGTGGCTGGAGCGGGCCACAGGACTGGCCGGGGCGCACATCCGCGGGATGCACCTGCGCCTTCCAGGAGGCGGGGAAAGCGGCCCGACCCTGGAGATCTTCCAGTATCTTCCGGAGGGGCAGGCGACGGCCCGGGCGGTGAACCGCCCCGGCTTCGGCCACATCGCCTTCGCCGTGCAGGACGTGGCCGCCGCCCGCCAGGCGGTGCTGGCCGCGGGGGGCGGAGAGGTGGGCCCCCTCAGCACCGTGCCGGTGGCCGGGGCCGGAACCATCACCTTCGTGTATCTGACCGACCCGGAAGACAACATCCTGGAACTGCAGCGCTGGTTCTGATCACAGGCCGTGCTTGACCGCGTACAGGGCGGCCTGGGTCCGGTCGGCCAGCCGCAGCTTTTCCAGGACGTTGCTGACGTGGGTTTTCACGGTTTTTTCGCTGATGAACAGCTCGGCGGCGATCTCCTTGTTGGAAAGCCCGCGCCCCAGGCAGGCCAGCACCTGCCGCTCCCGCTCGGTCAGCGGCTCAGAGGTGGGCGTCTCGCCGGCGATGCCGCTCATCAGGCGTTTGGTCACCTCCGGGGCGAGGCGGACCTCGCCCCGCGCCGCCGCCCGGATGGCTTCCGCCAGCTCCTGGGGCCCTACGTCCTTCAACAGATAGGCCACCGCCCCCGCCTTGATCACCGGGTACAGCTTGTCGTCGTCCGAGAAGCTGGTCAGGGCGATCACCTTGACCTCGGGGTGCTCGGCGTGCAGCCGGCGGGTGGCCTCGATCCCGTCCATCCCCGGCATGACCAGGTCCATGAGCACGACCTGCGGCTTGCCGCGAGCCACCGCCGCCAGAGCCTCCTCGCCCCCGCCCGCCTCGCCGGCCAGCTCGATGTCAGGGAGCATGCCCAGGAAGGTGCGCAGCCCTTCGCGCACGATGGCGTGATCGTCCACGATCAGCACGCGGATCGCCTTTTCGGCCTTCTTCTTCATTATTATTCCCGCCCTTCCTGCGCGAGCGGGACCCGGGCCTCCACCGTAGTGCCGGCCCCCGGCGCGGAGTCCAGCCGGAAGCTCCCGCCCAGCGCCTCCACCCGCTCCCGCATGTTGATCAGCCCGAAGCTCTCCGGGCCGCCGCCCGCGCCAGCCGCAGGTCCCGGCGCGAATCCCCGCCCTGCGTCGCGCACGCGCAGCGACACTTCCCGCTCCCCGTAAGCGAAGCTCCACGTCCGCCTCCTTCACCCCGGAGTGGCGCAGCACGTTGTTCAGCGCCTCCTGCGCGGTGCGGAACAGGGCTTCCTGCACCGCCTCCGCTCCCCGCTCCTCCCCGCTGACCTCCAGCCGCACGGCCAGCCCGTCGCGCCGCCGGCGCATGGCCAGGTGCTTCTGCAGGGAGCCGCACCAGCCCCAGCTCGGCCACGGAGCGCGGCCGCAGCTCGTCCACCAGGGCGCGCATCTCGGCCAGGGCGTCGCGCCCCAGCTCCTGCAGGCGGTCCAGCATGCCCGGCACCTTCTGCGGGTCGGCCTCGCAGGCCAGGCGCGCCGCCTCGGCGGTGAGGTTCATGCTGAACACGGTCTGGGTGACCGCGTCGTGCAGCTCCCGGGCCAGGCGCGAGCGCTCCTGGGCGGCGGCCACCTCCTCGGCCCGCTCCGCATACACCTTGAGGCGCCGGTTGGCCTCCTGCAGCCGGGCCGGCCAGCTCCTCGCTGCGGGCCCGCGCCTCCTCGGCCTTGCGGTTGGCCCGGCCGTACAGCCCGATCACCAGCACGCCGGCGATGTAGACCGGGATGTAGGACAGTCCCTCCGACCAGGCCGAAAACCAGAGAACAGGGCCGCGGTCAGCAGCAGCGCAGAGCCCGCCCAGCCAGTACGGGCTGTAGCTGCAGCGGCAGGTAGCGGGTGACCGACAGGCTGAGGGCGACGTACAGCAGGCAGTAGTAGTCCTGGCGGGGCTCGGTGAACAGCATCCCCGTGACGAGCGCCGGCGGCCAGCGCCAGCAGGGGCTGCAGAAGACGCGGGCAGCCGGCGATGCACCACCGGCTGCAGCAGGCTGAGCAGAAGAAAGGCGGCGAGCAGGGCGACCTGGACGAGCGGCCGGAAACCCTGCTCCGTCACCGCCTGCGCGGCCAGGCGGACCGCGACCGCGGCGAAAACAGATAGTAGAACATGTCAAGTCACCAGGCGGAGGCGCCCCCCCGCGGAGTCGTCGGCCTGCGGCACGCGCTCATTATACCCGCCCCCGCTTCAGGAAAACAGCCGGCGCAGGCCGGGCACGCGGCGCACCAGCGCCGCCACCAGGAAGCAGGCGGGCAGGACCAGGGCCGCCACCAGCAGGGCCTTGGCCAGCGGGTGGTAGGCCAGGGGCCGGAGGGCCAGGGAGACCGCCACCAGGATCGGGGTGTGGAACACGTACACCCCGAAGTTGTTGTCCGCCAGGAAGCCGGCCAGCCGGCCGCGGACGTTGGCCCGCTCGCGATACAGCACGATCAGCCCCAGGCTGATGCCCACGCAGAAGAAGGCCTCCCACAGGGCATAGGCGGCCGCCTGCCAGTGCAGCCCGCCGGCGTAGGCACCCTCGTTTCCGGAAAGCGCCCCGCCCAGAGCCATTAAAGCCGCCCAGGCCGGAATGCCTACGGCCAACGCCAAGCGCAACCAGCGCATCCCGAAGCGGTAGGGCACCGAGCTCAGGAAACCGCTGCGCCGTGACCACAGCCCGATGAGGAACAGGATGACGTACTGGGGGAAGAAGCACAGCTGCATGTTGTACCAGCTCGTGCCGATGGGCTGCACCAGGCGCACCAGGAAGGAAGCAGCGCCCAGCAGGGCGACCAGGGCAGCCACCGTCCCATGGGTGACCGGACGGGCGGCCCGTCCCTCCCGCGCCCGCCGTGCGCCGAGGGTTTCGGCCAGGCGCCGCACAGCGGCATAGACCAGGCAGAAAATCAGCAGCGCCAGGGCGAACCACAGTGGTCCCGTCTCCCGGAAGAACACCAGGTTGCCGAAGTACGATTGAAAAAAGGCGGGAATATCCGCCCAACGCAGCGGCGGCCGCAGGAATGACTTCTTGATGAGCTCGGTCAGCGGGTGCAGGACGAAAATGAATACTGCGGTCGGCGCCCCGAGGCGCAGCAGCCGGTCCAGGGCGAACCGCCCCGCGCCTTTGCGGTCGTAGGCCGCGGGCACGAAGTAGCCGGCCAGCAGGAACAGGAAGCCCATGAAGAAGGACTGGCTCCACAACTCGAAGGCGAAGAACACAATCGTCCCGGCCAGGTCCAGCTCGACCTCTTCATGGTAATACCAGCTGCCCAGGCCGCTGTAGGTCACGCACACGTGCACCAGCACGACCAGCACGATCACCAGCCAGCGCAGGTTGTCGATCCAGTCCAGGCGGGGCTTGCGGGAAAGCATTGCGTGTTCCATGGTGTTGTGCACCTCCTACCATTTCCAGTTGGGCCCGAAGCTGCGCTCCAGCTGCTCCAGCTGGCGCTCCGGGGCGCCCCTGGGGTCCAGGTCCTGGCCGTACATTTCCGGTTCGTTCCTGCAGGCGGTTTCCAACATCCGCAGCAGGCAGTCGGCGCATTTCTGCTCGATCATCGTTTCGTTCATTTGGTTCCTCCTCATCGTCATGCTGCAGATATAACCCCCGCAGCCGCCTGCCCGCATCGGCCGGAGGAACGGTTTTTCCTCATCCTTTGGCCCCGGTGCCGGCCTAGGTCTTCCGATGTAGGAACCCGAAGGGAGGTCGGCCCGCGCGGTCTCTTCAGCTTGACGTAATTTCGGGGCCGCCGTAGAATGCCCCGGCGCCTGAGCGGGGGCCAAGGAGCACCACGAATGGCTTCGATCAAAAACATCGGGATCATCACCTCCGGCGGAGACTGCGGGGGCCTCAATGGCGTGATCAAGGGCGCAGCCGGCATGGCCACCGCACTGGGCCTGAAAGCCTTCATCATCCCCAACGGCTACGCCGGCCTCTACAACCTGGTGGACATGAATCACCTGGTTCATCTGGACGTCTCCCGCCTGGAGCAGATCAACGCGGCGCTGGCCGGCTCCGAGGCCGGGCACTCCCGCGTGGCGGTCAAGAAGATCCCCGACCCGGCCAAGTACGAGCGCATCGCCGCGGGCCTCAAGAAGTTCGACATCGGCGGCCTGGTGATCTCCGGCGGCGACGACACGGGAAGCGTGGTGGTGGACCTGTCCGAGAAGGGCATCGCCTGCGTGCACGCCCCCAAGACCATGGACCTGGACTTGCAGACCTACTCGGTGGGCGGGGACTCGGCGATCAACCGCATCGCCCGCTTCGTGGACGAGCTGAAAACCACCGGCCGGACCCACAACCGGATCATGATCGTCGAGGTGTTCGGCCGCTACGCCGGGCACACCGCCTTCCGCGGGGGACTGGCCGCCGACGCGGACTGCATCCTGATCCCCGAGGTGCCGGCGGACTTCGACGTGGTGTACGCGCACATGAAGAAGGTGTTTCTGCGGCGCGTGCGGGAGAGCGACGTGCGCGCCGGCACCTACTCGATCGTGGTGGCCGAAGGCCTGCAGGACGCCAAAGGGGAAGCCCTCACCGACAAGAGCGCCGGCACGGACGCCTTCGGGCACAAGAAACTGGCCGGGGCGGGCAAGTACGTGCGCCAGCAGCTCGACGAGCGCATGAAGAAGGACCCCGAAATCAAGGCCTTCATGAAGGAGACCTACCAGTTCGTGCCGGAGCTGAACGAGATCCCCGAAGCCCGCGAGGTGGTGCCCACGCACCTGGTGCGCTCGGGCTTCTCCTCGGCCTTCGACGTGAACTTCGGCAAGGAGGCCGGGGCGGCGGCCGTGCGCCTGCTTCACCAAGGCATCACCGGGGTCACCGTGGCCGGCATGCACCGCGGCGAGATCCTCTACATGAAAACCAAGGAGGCCATCGTGCAGCGCCACGTGGACGTCGCAGGCCTGGCCCTGTTCGAGGAGCTGGGCGTGTGCTTCGGCCGGCCGGCCGGCAAGTTCGCCCCGAAGTTCCGCGAGGAGCGGCGCATGGGCGGGCGCTACCTGTAGGCCATGGCCGAAAAGATCACCCCCCGCGCCCAGGACTACTCCCAGTGGTACATCGACGTCGTGCTGCAGAGCCGCCTGGCCGACTACGCCCCGGTCAAGGGCTGCATGGTCATCCGCCCGCGCGGCTACGCCCTGTGGGAGAAGATGCGCGAGCGGCTGGACGCCATGTTCAAGGAAACCGGGCACCAGAACGCCTACTTCCCCCTGCTCATCCCCGAGAGCTTCCTGCGCAAGGAGGCCGAGCACGTGGAGGGCTTTTCCCCCGAGCTGGCCGTGGTGACCCACGCCGGCGGGGAAAAGCTGGAGGAGCCGCTGGTGGTGCGCCCCACCTCCGAGACCATCATCTGGGCCATGTACAAGAAGTGGATCCAGTCCTGGCGCGACCTGCCCCTGCTGATCAACCAGTGGGCCAACGTGGTGCGCTGGGAGAAGCGCACCCGGCTTTTCCTGCGCACCACCGAGTTCCTGTGGCAGGAGGGGCACACGGCGCACGCCACCGCCGAGGAGGCGCAGGAGGAGACCCTGCGCATCCTCATGGTCTACAAGAAGTTCGCCGAGGAATACATGGCGCTGCCCGTGCTGGCGGGGATCAAGACCGACAGCGAGAAGTTCGCCGGTGCGGTGCGGACCTACGCCATCGAGGGCATGATGCAGGACCGCAAGGCGCTGCAGGCCGGCACCTCGCACAACCTGGGGCAGAACTTCGCCAAGGCCTTCGACGTGACCTTCCAGACCAAGGAAGGGGGCCTCGACCACGTCTGGGCCACCTCCTGGGGGGTGTCCACCCGCCTGGTCGGCGCGCTGATCATGGCTCACTCCGACGACCGCGGCCTGGTGCTGCCCCCGGCCCTGGCCCCGATCCAGGTCGCCCTGGTGCCGATCTTCACCAACAAGAACAAGACCGAGGTCCTGGGCTACGCCGGCAAGCTCGCCGAGCGGCTGCGCTCGGCGCACACGGTGGAGCTGTTCGACGACGACCAGAGCTCGCCGGGCTGGAAGTTCGCCGAAGCGGAGCTGGCCGGCATCCCGGTGCGCATCGAAGTGGGCCCGCGCGACATGGAGAAAGGCCAGGTCCTGCTGGTACGCCGGGACACCCTGGAGAAGCTCCCCGTGCCGGAAAAGGAAACCGAAAGCCGGGTCAAGGCCCTGCTGGAGGACATCCAGGCCGGCCTGTTCCACCGCGCCCTGGCCTTCCGCAAGGAGAACACCCGCCGGATCGACGACTACGCGGGCTTCAAGAGCTTCATGGACGGCGACGGAGGGTTCGCCGAGAGCGGCTGGTGCGGCGATGCGGCCTGCGAGGCGAAGATCAAGGACCAGACCAAGGCCACGATCCGCGTCCTGCCGCTGGGCCGGGAACCTCCAAATGGACGTCCCTGCGTATGCTGCGGGGAACTGGCCAAAGAAATTGCGATCTTCGCCAAGTCATACTAGGAAGCTCTTCCTCCTAAGTTGCCTGGCGGCGGTCCTGATCACCGGCAGCTGCGCGCGGCGGTCGGCGGAACCGGAAACCGGGCCCCTTGCCGGACGCTGGCACCAGCTGGCCGGCGGGACATTCGAGCCGGTCGAAGCCCCGGGACGGCCCGCGGTGGAGGGCCTGCCCTGGACGGTCCAGGCCCGGGTCAGTGACCTGGCCGCCCTGGACGGCCGGCTGTACCTGGCCGTGAACGGCCATGGCCTGGCCTCCGTGGAAGCCAGGCGCGGCGCGACTCCGCAGTTCCGCTATTTCTACGACCCGCTGCTGTTTCGCTACCGTACGCTCACCACTCTGGTGCCGGCCTCCGGCTCCCTCACCTGCCACCTGTACTTCAACAGCCTGCTCAACGTGGCCGCCGCCGGCCAGCTGCCCGTCCGCGGGCTGAGCCTGCTCTGCCTGCACCCGCAGGAGGGGATCTACCGGCAGATCCAGATGCCCTTCCAGGCCTCCCACCGCGACTGGGAGTGCGTGGGCTTCGCCCCCCTGTCGGCGCAGGAGTTTCTCCTGGAATGGAAGCTTTCCGAGTCGGAGCGGACCCTCTTCGAGTACACCCGCTACTCGCTGGCTTCCTCCGCCGAAAAACCCGCCGCCCGACAGGAATACCGCGAAGCTTGGGAGCCTCGGCCGCTGGAGGGGCGGCTGCCCGCGGGGCTTGAAGCACTGGCCCGGGAGCTGCTGCGCGGCTCGGGGAGCGCGGACCCTTCCCTGTTTCTAGGGGTGCGCTCCGCCGCAGAACCGCTCTACCGCCGCTACGCCTGGCGCTCGACCTCCAGGCGGGAGGATGGGGAGGACCTGCTCACCGCGCACGCCTTCCTGGACGGGGAGCGCCTGCTCCTGTTGGCCTCCGACGGCCTGCTGCTGGCTGGCAGCCCCGGAAGCCCGCGCGCTGCCCCCCCTGCCCGCCGGCTGCCCGCGTTGCCGGCCGGATTCCAGTACACCGGCTTGTTCGTGCTGGAGGGGGTTCTGTTCGCCGCCTGGGAGCAGTCGGACTTCACTACGACCGGGGCCGCCGGCATATTTATTTCCAGCGACCTGTGATACATTGCCTGGATAGGATGAGAAAAGCCGCCGCACTGACCTGCCGCTATCGCGGCCCCTCAGCACGCTGTTGCGTACCGGCCGCCCTGCTGGCGCTGATGCTGGTTTGCACCGCCGCGGGAGCTTGGCCCTGGGACACCCTGGAAGTGGAGGGGGCCATGATCTGGATCGGCAATGCCGACCCGGACAGCGCGCCCAGCCCCTTGCTGCCCGCCCTGGGCCTGAACCTGCCGATCGTCGCCCAGCGGCGCCGGGGATTCGACGTCGGCTTCCTGGTGACCGGCCTGTATTACGAGTACGCCGGGGGCCGGGCTATCCCCGCGGAGCTGGAGCATCGCGGCTACGCGGTGCCGGCCGTGCTGGGCGACGCGCGCTGGAGCTTGTTCGTGCCGCTCGGCCAGAAGGTGCGCCTGGGCTTTTCGGCCGGCCTGCTGCTGTTCCTGCGCGTGCCCATCCCGCTTTTTCCGGACGCTTCCGCGGATTTCGGCCAATCCCTGATCTACCTGCTGGCGCGCGCCGCCTACCCGGAAACCGAGCTGTCCGTGCGCTTTCCGCTCCTGCCGGCCTTCGACCTGAACTTTTCGGTGCGGGCGGGCTGGCCGTGGTTCCACCTCTGGGACGGCGAACCCTACGCCTTCTGGGACCAGCTCATCGTGAGCGGGGTGCTGGGAGTGGTCTACAAGCTGCCCGCCAAGAACAAGAACGCCGGCGGCTGATCAGACGAAGTCGAAAACGTCCACCTCGCGCCAGACCTTCTCCTGGCGGGCCACCAGCAGCGAGACGAACGCGCTGGCCAGCACGTCCAGCAGGACCCCGTAGCTCACCAGCAGCGGGGCGATGGGCTTGAGGATCAGGTAGCCTTCCTGGATGCCGCGCCCATAGATCCCGCACAAGGTGGAGAGGGCCACGAAAGCCCCCAGCCCCGGCACCGAGCCCAGCGCCAGGGAGATCAGGGTGGTGAACAGGATGGTCCACAGCACCTGCAGGAAGCTCACCTCCAGGGTGGAATAGCTCTTGAGCACCAGCAGAAAACCGGCCGCGGTGACCAGCGCGGTTCCGGCCCGGCCGAAAATGGCGAACAGCGAATACACCGCGGAGCCCACCCGGCGGGGCACGCCCAGGTTCTCGTGTCCATGCTTCAGCAGCATGGTCACGGACAGGTACTGGTCGCCGGAAAAAAAGCCCACCAGGGCGGGGGCGATCACCGCGTACAGCCACTTGTACGGCTTGTCCCGCTCGCCCACGAAGTACAGGATCAGGGGATACACGGCGAAGACAACCAGGCCAGCGTCGATGGTCAGGATCATGATGATCTGCTTGAACAGCGACAGGTCGTACTGCCGCATGGTCATCAGGAAATAGGCGGCTACCGCGATCATGGCGAAGCCGAAAAGCTCGCAGACCAGGGAGTTCAGGTGGTAAAGAATGCGGTTCAGGGAATCCAGCAGCTCCACCACCGGGGTGGTGATGCGCAGGTCGAAGTTCAGGTTCAGCCCCAGCAGGAAGGCCAGCACCGCCAGGGGCAGGAGCAGCTGCCCCGGGCCTACCAGCACCTGAAACAGGTTGGAGGGGAATACGGTCAGCAGCGTTTCCTTCACTCCCGGCAGCCGGGTCGCCGTCTCCTGGGCCACGGGAATCGGGATGCGCTGCGGGGAGAAGATGATCACCGTCAGGATGCCCACGATCACCAGCAGGACGGTGGAGCCCAGCAGGTACAGGGCCAGGCGCCCGTAGGTGGGCAGCAGCAGGCGTTCGCGCCGCAGCTCGAAAGTGCCAATGGCCAGGGAAGCGAAGGTCAGGGGGAGCAGGACGTAACGCCCGATCTGGATGAAGAGGCGGGAGAGAAAGGAGAAAAGCTCCATGCTCTTCGGACCCGCGGGCAGCAGCGCGCCCAGCGCGATGCCCAGCAGGCTGCCCACCAGGATCTTGATCCAGATTTTCATGTGCGCACTGTATACGATTGCCAGGCGCTTGGTCAAATGGCATAATTGGAGACTATATGAAAGGCGTAATCCTGGCCGCCGGCTACGGCAGCCGCTTTCTCCCTGTTACCAAGACGGTCCCCAAGGAGATGCTGCCCCTGATAGCCAAGCCATCCATCGACTTCATCATCGAAGAGTTCCTGGATTCGGGCATCAACGAAATCCTGGTGGTCACTTCCCGGCGCAAGAAAGTGCTGGAAGACTACCTGGACCGGGAAATCGAGCTGGAGTACACCTTCCGGGCCCAGGGGGACAACGGCAAGCTGGACAAGATGGCCCCCCCGGAGGCGCAGATCTTCTTCGTGCGCCAGAAGGAGATGCTCGGCACCGGCCACGCCCTGCTGCTCACCCGCCCGTTCATCGGGGAAGAGCCCTTCATCGTGGCCTACCCAGACGACCTGCACCTGGGTCCGGTGCCGCTGTCCCGGCAGCTCATCGAAACCTACCAGGAAACCGGCTGCACCGTGCTGGCCACAATCTTCGATCCGCCGGAAATCCAGCGCTACGGCACCCTGGCCATCGCTCCGGACGGCCGGCACGTAACGAACATCGTGGAGAAAGCTCCTCGCGGCCAGGAGCCCAGCCGCGAGGTATCCATCGGCCGCTACCTGTACACCCCGGATTTCTTCCCGCTGCTGGCCGAAGGCTGGAAGAGGCATTCCGGCGGAGAGTACTTCCACACCGAAGCGCTGCGTACCCTGGCCAGGGCCGGGCGGGTGGTTTTTAAGAGGATCGAGGGGGAGCGCCTGGACACCGGGGAGCCGGAAGGCTTCTTTCGCAGCCTTCTGTTGTACGCGCAGGCCGTGCCCGCCCTGAAGGAAGTGTTCGACCGCTTCGTACAGGAGCGCGGCCGGGTCTGACGACCGGAAAATGGTTATTTTCAGGTCCAAGTGCTATACTTTTCACGAATGGGGGGGAGTAGGAGGAGGAAGATGAAATTCAGGCGCACTCTTTCTGTCCTCACGGCCGTCGCGCTGCTCTCCCTGCTCTTGACCTGCCGCATGGACACGGGATTCCTCCCGACCTCCCCCGCAGGGCTGCCGGCGGACAAGGTCTTGGACGTGGCCAGGTCCTACAGCGGCCCCTTCGAGTACGCAACCCTGCTGCCGGTCGCGCTGAACCTGACGGTGGAGCTGTACCGGCAGCCGAATCCCTCAGCGGCGCTGGAGCGCCAGGCGGCAGACAGCCAGCTGATCGTCGTCACCCTGCGAAACAGCAAGGGCGAAGCGCTGTACTCCGGCACCGTCCCCTCTGGCGGCACGCTGGCCACCGTGCTCCCGCTGCCCGCCGCCCCCCAGGACGTGGTCCTGCGCCTGGAGGCCCCGGGCTACCAGCCGCGGGAGGTCACCATCGACGGTATGGTTCTGTACTCCGAAATCAACCGGGTCATGGGCCTGCTGTCCGAGGGCCTGTCCGCCAAGGGCGAACTGCTCCCGGACACGGACCAGGACGGGGTTCCCGACATGTATGACGTGGACCCGCTGGACCCGGAGGTCGCCTTCAAGGTGCGGACCCCCGCCTCCGGCCAGTTCACCGTGGCCTTCGAAGACCTCTACCCGGTCCCGGGGGACGCCGACTACAACGATTTCGTGGCCAAGTACTTCCTCCTGGAGAACTACATGTCGGAGGTAGTAAAGGAGGAGATCAAGGAGGTTGTGGAGCAGCTGCAGCCCATCGAGGTGATGCTGCTTAACCTCCACGGGGAGGCCACGGCCAACGCCAAGATCGCCGGGTACAGCCACAAGTTCGGGATCGTGGTCGATTTCCCGGGGATTAAAGCGGCGCGGGTAACGCGAAAGTACTATGACTGCTACGGGGCTTGGCGACCTGACGATCCGCCGGTGATCGTCGACGATAAGGCAGTGATCTGGCTGTTCGAGAACACCTCCAGGTCCGTGGTGGGCAAGACCGCCACCTTCGACATCTTCTTCCCCAAGGGCACGACGCGGAACATGGTCTCCATCGCCCCGTACGACCCCGTACTGTGCGTGCGGAACACCGGCAAGGACATCCACATGGTGGGGCAGGACCCGCTGGTGGCCCGGTTTCCACGCTGG
The DNA here is from genome assembly GCA_963736785.1 of uncultured Spirochaetota bacterium. Classification (GTDB taxonomy): domain Bacteria; phylum Spirochaetota; class Spirochaetia; order SZUA-6; family DRHE01; genus MIBK01. The sequence continues at coordinate 105,365 of CAVTQG010000020.1, forward strand.
CCACGGATCTGAGCTACATGGACCCCAACGGCTACCCCTGGGCCCTGCTGGTGCCGGAGGACTGGCAGCATCCGGCGGAGACCCAGTACATCGGCAAGGCCTACCCGTTGTTCGACGAGTGGCGGGCGAGCAAGGGCGCCGTGGCGCCGTACTGGTACCTGTACCCGGCCTCCATCGGCAGCAAGCCGGGGAACCAGGCGCCTTCCCAGGTGACTTCCACGGACAGCCCCCAACTGGTGGCCGGCTCCAACCGGACGCAGAAATTCCAGCTCGATCTCGACCGACCCGGACGGCGACACCGTCGAGTTCATGTCCAGCCCGGCCCCCATGGCCCTGCAGAATCTGTTCCTCAGCCTGGACGCCGACGAGCCGGCCTGGTCGAGCTTCGATCCCGGCGTGCCGGAGGGCGACTACCTGTTCTACTTCTGGAGCGTAGACACGTGGGGGGCCAGCAACATCGACAAGCCGTTCAAGGTGACCTTCAGCTTCCAGGGCCAGGTTTCCAGCAATAACCCGCCGAGTGTGAGCTTCCCGGCTTGGGACTTCCTGGTCGCAGGCGCCGGGACAACCGCGGTTGACGGCGGGTACGTGGAACAGGCCGACCTGACCAACGGCTACCCGTGGTACTCCCTGGATGGCGGCTCCAACGCCCTGTTCAACTTCCAAGCGGTTGAGGACAATGGCGTTCGGCACTGGGGCCTGCACAGCAGCACTATCATCAGAGTAGGCGTCTCATACAGTGAGGTCACCTACTACTCTCCCGCCTCCCTTACGCCCCCTGAGACCGGCTGGGCCACGGCGGTCGGCGCCGGCACCCCTCCCACAGTGCTGCGCTTCCCGATCAGCGGCGACACCGCGGTCGGTGGCAAGCTCACGGCCCAATACGTGTTCACCGACCCGGATGGGGACGCGGAAGGGGCGACCACATTCCAGTGGTATCGCTTTGCTACATCTACGGCGACCAGCGGGGGGACGCTAGTCGGCACGAATTCCCGCAACTACACCTCGGTCAGCGCCGATGGAGGCATGTGGCTGCGCGTGGAGGTGACGCCGGTGGACGCAATAGGCACGGCAGGGCACGCCGGTTCTGAGCACCCCGGCCGTACAGGTGGGCGGAGGTAGCTGATTCCGCTCAGTTCCGCTTTCGCATCGAGAAAGCACGCCGGCGGCGACCGAGCCGCCGGCTTTTTTGTCCTGTCTGGAAACGATGCAGACGGGGGTGTAGAATTATGAATACAGTGGAGGAGGGGAAGGAGAGCGGGAGTGAAACGCATATTTCATCTACTAGCTGCGCTGCTGGCGGCCGCCCTGGTTTCCTGCCCAAACCCGGCCTCACCCCCTGCCAATAACCCGCCCACCGCCAGGTTCCCGGGCTCCGGGCTATCGAGGTCAGCGGCGCGGAGCACGGCCGCCTCAACGGGGACTACATCTCCAGACGGTGATGTAAATGGCTACCCTAGTACATGCAGGATGGCGGATCCTACGTCCTGTTCAACTTCTAGGCGACCGAGCGATTCCGGATTGCGTCACTGGGGCCTGCACGAGCAGCACAATTCCTCGAGGTATCTCGTACAGTCAGCGTCACCTACTACGTCCACCGCCTCCCTAACGCCTCCCGGACATCGGCTGGGCCACGGCAGCGGCGCGGGCAGCTGCCCCCCACTGGTCACGCAGCTGCCGATCAGCGGCGAGCACGTAGTGCCCGACGGAATGCTGACCGCACAATACATTTTCACGGACCCGGACGGGGATGCCGAAGGAGCGACCACGCTTCCAGTGGTACCGGTTCGACGACGACGCTTCCACCCGGGGGCACGGCGATCTCAGGAGCGAACTTCGGCCAGCTACACCACCGTTGCCGGCGATAATGCCAAGTGGCTGCGCATCGAGGTGACCCCGGTGGATGAGTATGGGGCAGCAGGCACCACCGTGCTGAGCGATCCCATCCAGGTCGGGTCGAGCTGAGAATCTTCCGATAATCGAACAACCACGCAATCCCCCGCGTGGAATCACGAGGGGCGTGGTGTATAATTTAGGGTGATTTCAGAGTATAAAGCAGGCAGTCGACCGAAGGGTAAAGGCCGGCCGTGAGCATTCGTATGCGCTGCGCAAAAACCATTTTGCTCGTGTTGCTCGCCGGCGCTGCGCTTTCGCCACTGTCGGCGCAGAGCCGCCTCCCTTCCAACGCCAACAACTGGCTGCAGAACGCCTCGACGACCGGCAACGGCGACATAGACCGCATCAATGTCATCTTCTTCGAGGTTCCCGACACCACGACCTCAACCTTGTACTTCGCGGTCAATGACCCCGGAGTTGACGGCGCGGCTCCGGACCAAGGAATCGGCACCACGACCTTCTACCTGGTCGGTGGAAGCGGCGCCCTGAGCAATCCCAACTCCAGGTTGCGTGACTACTCTGCCGACCAGTCATTGGCGCGCACCGGCGTGGTCCTGAGCAGCTACACCGCAGACGACAGCGGACCGTACAACAACGGATGGTACTACTTCCCCCAGGGCGTTTCGCCCTCGCAAGGTGAGCACGTCGGCAACAGGTACTACTTTAAGATCGTAGTCGAATGCGGTACCGAGGCGGGGATCAAGAACGCCTACCAGGTGGACATCTCCTACAGCGGCATCAATCCTACCTGGCCCACCGTGGCCGCAACGCCCACGGGAGTGACCGGGGTGCGCTCCTTCGCCTACAGCTGGATGGTGGACTTCCGCGTCGACCCAGACCTGGAACATCTACCCGTTCGTGCCGGAGAACGCCAACGCCACCGCGACCGGGGATACCGACTATGTCGTGTTCATGAACTTCGACATGGACTCCCAGGAATCCAGCGCGGCCTCCAGTCGGACCGGAAAAGCTCTGGCCGCGCCTGCCATCTCCGGGAACGACGTCGCAGACGGCACGGCGTACAACTTATACGACACCAACCAAGCCGCCCCGGGCGTCACCGACGAGCGCAACGGCACCTGGACCCTCACTGTCACAGAGGTTGGCGCCGAGGGCATCGCGGAGAACTCCACCGAGCTCTGGTTCACCCTGGACCCCAACAACACCGTTCCCCTGGGCGACGGAGAGCTTCTGCGTGCGTACGCCTCGCCGATCACGGGGCCCGCATCGCCGGACCACGTCACCCTCACCTACCAGGACGGCTCGGCCCTGGCCAACAACTCGGACACCGAGACCATCTACCTGCAGGTGGTCGACTCCTCCGGCAACCCGCTCAACTACAGCCGCAACATCTACGTCACCATCACGGACGCCAACGCCAACCCGGCGACCATCTCGGCCATCAGCGCTGGCACCAACAATTCCAGCAACGCCCTGATCACCACCGACGCCTGGGGTTTCGGCTACCTGAGGGTGATCCGCAACAACAACGGCGCCGCTCCGACCGACGAGGCGCTGCCCGTCACCATCACCGCCTACTGGAACGGTACGGGCGGCTCGAACAGCTTCGGCACGAACACCTCCGGCACCATCGGGGTGACATTCTACGAGGACCCCGCCCCGACCTTGTCCTCGGCCTCCAACCTGAGCTTCACGGAAGGCAGCACCGCCAGCCTGCCGACGATCACGATCGCCGACTCAGGGGTGAACAACATCACCACGACCAACGAGATCCGCATCCGCATCCCCGGCTCGCTCACCGCCAACTTCAACACGACGCTTGACCACCCCGACCTTCGGGGGAGGCAATGCCGCGAACGTCAACACCACGGTCAGCTACCCGACGTCCAAGATCCTGCTGATCGACGTCACCAACAATTTCGCCGTCGGCTCCACCCTGACCATCGCGGGCCTGGCCTTCACCGCAGTGAACAGCGACTCCTCCGGCCGGCTGGAGATGTCCTTCGACGGCGGCGCTCACCTATTCGGTGGTCGACGACAAGACGATCACCATCCAGGACAGCGGCGGCACTGCCTACTACACCTGGACCGGCGCCACCGACTCGACCTGGGCCACGGGCACCAACTGGGCCGGCGGCACCTCTCCGGGCGCGGGCGCGGCGACGTACAACATCACCATCACGGCTGCGGGATGCATGCCGACGCTGCCTGCGGCGCTGACGGCCAACAACCTGACCATCGAGACCGGGGCCACCCTGACCACCGGAAACATCAACCTGACGGTGGCCAACCTGGTGTGCTACGGCACCTTGAACGCCTCCGCCAGACCAAGCCGCGACGCGTTACCATTTCGGGCGACCTGCGCGGCACCGGAACCATCAGCGCCGGCAGCGCAACCGCGCAGCCCGCCATCGGCGCCGCCAGCTCCTCGGCCCTGGACCTGAACATCACCACGAACGCCGGGCGGATCAGTTTCACCGGCGCAGTCGAACTGTCCGGAAGCGCCGACCCTCAGCACCGGTGCGGGGGCCGGCAACATCACCTTCGGAAGCACGATCAACGGGGCAGGCAACCTGACGCTGACCGCCGGGACGGGCACGGTCACATTGAGCGGCGCCGTTGGCGGCAACACGGCCGTGAGCAGCCTCTCGGTGCAGACCGCCGGCGCCTTCAGCCCTGCCGGCCGTCACCGCCACGCGGCGACCTGAGCCGTCACCTGCTCCGGGGCCATCACCCAGACCGGGGCGCTCGTCATCGGCGGCACCACCACCCTGAGCGGCCGGCGGCGGCAACAACATCACCCTGAACAACGCCGACCAACAACTTCATCGGGGCCGTGGGCAGTGACCAGCGGCATCAACGTCACCCTGGTGGACGCCAACGCCATCGTGCTGGGCGCTTCCACGGTCAGCGGCACTCTGGGCGTCACCACCGCCGGCGCCATCACCCAGAGCGGGGTGCTGGCGGTCACCGGCACCACCACCTTGGCAGCCGGGGCGGCCAACGACATCACCTTGAACAACGCCGCCAACACCTTCAGCACCGTGGCGGTGAGCAGCGGGCAACAACGTCACCCTGGTGGACACCAACGCCCTGATCCTGGGCGGCCTCCACCATCAGCGGCACCCTGGACGGTCACCACCTCCGGAGCCATCACCCAGAGCGGGGTGCTGGCGGTCACCGGCACCACCACCTTGAGCGCCGGGGCGGCCAACAACATCACCCTGGCCAACGCCGCCAACACCTTCAGCACCGTGGCGGTGAGCACGCGGCAACAACGTCAGCCTGGCGGACGCCAACGCCCTCGACCTGGGGGCCTCCACCATCAGCGGCACCCTGGGCGGTGACCACCTCCGGGAGCCATCACCCAGAGCGGGGTGCTGGCGGTCACCGGCACCACCACCTTGAGCCGCGGGGGCGGCCAACGACATCACCCTGAACAACGCCGCCAACACCTTCAGCACCGTGGCGGTGAGCACGCGGCAACAACGTCAGCCTGGCGGACGCCAACGCCCTGATCCTGGGCGCCTCCACCATCAGCGGCACCCTGGCGGTGACCACCGCCGGGGCCATCACCCAGAGCGGGGCGCTGGCGGTCAGCGGCACCACCACCCTGACCGCCGGGGCGGCCAACGACATCACCCTGAACAACGCCGCCAACGACTTCAGCGACGCGGTGGCGGTGAGCTCCGGGCAGCAACGTCAGCCTCACGGACACCAACGCCCTGACCTGGGGGCCTCCACCATCAGCGGCACCCTGGGGGTGACCACCGCCGGGCAACATCACCCAGAGCGGGGCCCTGTCGGTCAGCGGGCTCACCACCCTGGCGGCCGCGGGGGCCACCAGCGACATCACCCTGGAGCACGGCCACCAACGACTTCAGCACCGTGGCGGTGAGCCTCCGGGCGCAACGTCTCCCTGCACGGACACCAACGCCCTGATCCTGGGCACCTCCACCATCAGCGGCACCCTGGGGGTGAACACCACCGGCAACCATCACCCAGAGCGGGGCCCTGTCGGTCAGCGGGCTCACCACCCTGGCGGCCGCGGGGGCCACCAGCGACATCACCCTGGAGCACGGCCACCAACGACTTCAGCGACGCGGTGGCGGTGAGCTCCGGACGCAACGTCTCTCTGCACGGACACCAACGCCCTGATCCTGGGGGCCTCCACCATCAGCGGCACCCTGGGGGTGAACACCACCGGCAACATCACCCAGAGCGGGGCCCTGTCGGTCAGCGGGCTCACCACCCTGGCGGCCGCGGGGGCCACCAGCGACATCACCCTGAGCAACGCCACCAACGACTTCAGCACCGTGGCGGTGAGCCTCCGGACGCAACGTGGCGCTCACCGACGCCAACGCCCTCGACCTGGGGGCTTCCACCATCAACGGCACCCTGAACGTGACCGCCGGCGGGGCCATCACCGACAGCGGCAACCTGCTCGGTCACCGGCGCCTCCAGCTTCACCGTGCCCAACGCCACCTCCATCACCCTGGACAGCGCGGGCAACAGCTTCGGCGGCACGGTGAGCTTCCTGGCCTCCGCGGGAACAATCCAGGACGTGACCGTCGTGGACACCACGCCGCTGGACCTGCAGGCCCTGACGCTGCTGGGCAACCTGAGCGTGACGGCCACGGGGATCACCCAGAGCGGGGCGTTCGTGGTGCCCGGCACCACCACCCTGAGCGCCGGTGCTGCCAACGACATCACCCTGAACAACGCCGCCAACGACTTCAGCACCGTGGCGGTGACGCTCCGGACGCAACGTCGGTGCTCACCGACACCAACGCCCTCGACCTGGGGGCCTCCACCATCAGCGGCACCCTGGGGGTGAACACCACCGGCAACATCACCCAGAGCGGGGCCCTGTCGGTCAGCGGGCTCACCACCCTGGCGGCCGCGGGGGCCACCAGCGACATCACCCTGAGCACCGCCACCAACGACTTCAGCACCGTGGCGGTGAGCTCCGGGCGCAACGTCACTCTCACCGACGCCAACGCCCTGATCCTGGGGGCCTCCACCATCAGCGGCACCCTGGGGGTGACCACCACCGGCAACCATCACCCAGAGCGGGGCCCTGTCGGTCAGCGGGCTCACCACCCTGGCGGCCGCGGGGGCCACCAGCGACATCACCCTGAGCACGGCCACCAACGACTTCAGCACCGTGGCGGTGAGCTCCGGACGCAACGTCTCCCTGACGGACGCCAACGCCCTGATCCTGGGGGCCTCCACCGTCAGCGGCACCCTGGGGGTGAACACCACCGGGACCATCACCCAGAGCGGGGCGCTGTCGGTCAGCGGGGCTCACCACCCTGGCGGCCGGGGGCGGCCAACGACATCACCCTGAGCAACGCCACCAACGACTTCAGCACCGTGGCGGTGAGCCACCGGGGGAACGTGGTGCTCACCGACGCCAACGCCATCGACTTGGGCGCCTCCACGGTCAGCGGCACCCTGAGCGTGACCGCCGGGGGGGCCATCACCGACAGCGGCAACCTCTCGGTCACCGGCGCCTCCAGCTTCACCGTGCCCAACGCCACCTCCATCACCCTGGACAGCGCGGGCAACAGCTTCGGCGGCACGGTGAGCTTCCTGGCCTCCGCGGGAACAATCCAGGACGTGACCGTCGTGGACACCACGCCGCTGGACCTGCAGGCCCTGACGCTGCTGGGCAACCTGAGCGTGACGGCCACGGGGATCACCCAGAGTGGGGCGTTCGTGGTGCCCGGCACCACCACCCTGAGCGCCGGTGCTGCCAACGACATCACCCTGAACAACGCCGCCAACAACTTCGGCACCGTGGCGGTGAGCTCCAGCGGCAGCAACGTCAGCCTGGCGGACACCAACGCCATCGATCCTGGGCACCTCCACCATCAGCGGCACCTTGGGGGTGCACCACCTCCGGGGCCATCACCCAGAGCGGGGCGCTGTCGGTCACTGGTGTGACCACCTTGGCAGCCGGGGGCGGCCACAGCGACATCACCTTGAGCAACGCCGCCAACGACTTCAGCACCGTGGCGGTGAGCCAGCGGCAACAACGTCAGCCTGGCGGACGCCAACGCCATCGATGCTGGGCGCCTCCACCATCAGCGGCACCTTGGGGGTGACCACCGCCGGGGCCATCACCCAGAGCGGGGTGCTGGCGGTCACCGGCGTGACCACCCTGGCAGCGGGGGCGGCCAACGACATCACCCTGAGCAACGCCACCAACAACTTCAGCACCGTGGCGGTGAGCTAGCGGCAACAACGTCAGCCTGGCGGACGCCAACGCCCTCGATCCTGGGGGCCTCCACCATCAGCGGCACCTTGGGGGTCACCACCTCCGGGGCCATCACCCAGAGCGGGGTGCTGGCGGTCACCGGAGCGCACCACCCTGGCAGCGGGGGCGGCCAACGACATCACCCTGACAACGCCACCAACACCTTCAGCACCGTGGCGGTGACCACCGGCAGGAACGTGGCGCTCACCGACGCCGACGCCATCGACTTGGGCGCCTCCACGGTCAGCGGTACCTTGAGTGTGACTGCCGGGGGGGCCATCACCGACAGCGGCAACCTCTCGGTCACCGGCGCCTCCAGTTTCACCGTGCCCAACGCCACCTCCATCACCCTGGACAGCGCGGGCAACAGCTTCGGCGGTACGGTGAGCTTCCTGGCCTCCGCCGGAACAATCCAGGACGTGACCGTCGTGGACACCACGCCGCTGGACCTGCAGGCGCTGACGCTGCTGGGCAACCTGAGCGTGACGGCCACGGGGATCACCCAGAGCGGCGCGTTCGTGGTGCCCGGCACCACCACCCTGAGCGCCGGTGCTGCCAACGACATCACCCTGAACAACGCCGCCAACAACTTCGGCACCGTGGCGGTGAGCTCAGCGGCAACAACGTCAGCCTGGCGGACGCCAACGCCATCGATCCTGGGCGCCTCCACCATCAGCGGCACCCTGGGGGTCAGCACCTCCGGGGCCATCACCCAGAGCGGGGTGCTGGCGGTCACTGGTGTGACCACCTTGGCAGCGGGGGCGGCCAACGACATCACCTTGAGCAACGCCGCCAACACCTTCAGCACCGTGGCGGTGAGCAGCGGCAACAACGTCAGCCTGGCGGACGCCAACGCCATCATCCTGGGCGCTTCCACCATCAGCGGCACCTTGGGGGTCACCACCTCCGGGGCCATCACCCAGAGCGGGGTGCTGGCGGTCACTGGTGTGACCACCTTGGCAGCGGGGGCGGCCAACGACATCACCCTGACCAACGCCGCCAACACCTTCAGCACCGTGGCGGTGAGCTAGCGGCAACAACGTCAGCCTGGCGGACGCCAACGCCATCGATCCTGGGCGCCTCCACCATCAGCGGCACCTTGGGGGTCACCACCTCCGGGGCCATCACCCAGAGCGGGGTGCTGGCGGTCACCGGGGTGACCACCTTGGCAGCGGGGGCGGCCAACGACATCACCTTGAGCAACGCCGCCAACAACTTCACCGGGGCGGTGAGCATCACCAGCGGCAACAACGTCAGCCTGGCGGACGCCAACGCCTTGATCCTGGGGGCTTCCACGGTGAGCGGCACCCTGGGGGTCAGCCACCTCCGGGGCCATCACCCAGAGCGGGGTGCTGGCGGTCACCGGCGTGACCACCTTGGCAGCCGGGGCGGCCAACGACATCACCCTGAACAACGCCAACAACTTCGCCGGGGCGGTCACCGTGGTCTCGGGCAACAACGTCACCCTGAACGACACCGGGGCCCTGTCCATCGCCTCCGCGGCGGTCGGCCACCAACTTCACCCTCACCGCCGGCGGGGCGGTGGACCTGGGGCCCTCCACGGTGGGCGGGGCGCTGTCGGTCACCACCACCGGGGCCATCACCGACAGCGGGGCGCTGGCGATCGGCGGCACCACCTCCTTGAGCCCGGGGGCGGGCAACAGCGTGACCTGGACAAGGCCGCCAACGACTTCACCGGGGCGGTGGGCATGGCCAACGGGCTGAACCTCACCCTGGTGGACACCAACGCCCTGGTGCTGGGCGCCGTCACCATCACCGGCGCGCTGTCGGTGACCGCCGGCGGGGCGGTCACCGAGACGGGCAACCTGACCGTCGGCACCACCACCAGCCTCACCGCCGGGGCGGCCAACGACATCACCCTGAACAACGCCAACAACTTCGGCGGGGCGGTCACCGTGGTCTCCGGCAACAACGTCACCCTGAACGACACCGGGGCCCTGTCCATCGCCTCCGCGGCGGTCGGCCACCAACTTCACCCTCACCGCCGGCGGGGCGGTGGACCTGGGGCCCTCCACCGTGGGTGGGGCGCTGTCGGTCAGCACCACCGGGGCCATCACCGACAGCGGGGTGCTGTCGGTGGGCACCACCACCTCGCTCACCGCCGGGGCGGCCAACGACATCACCCTGAACAACGCCAACAACTTCGGTGGGGCGGTCACCGTGGTCTCCGGCAACAACGTCACCCTGAACGACACCGGGGCCCTGTCCATCGCCTCCGCGGCGGTGGCCACCAACTTCACCCTCACCGCCGGCGGGGCGGTGGACCTGGGGCCCTCCACGGTGGGCGGGGCGCTGAGGGTCACCACCACCGGGGCCATCACCGACAGCGGGGCGCTGGATATCGGAGGCACCACCTCCTTGAGCCCGGGGGCAGGCAACAGCGTGACCTTGGACACGGCCACCAACGACTTCACCGGGGCGGTGGGCATGGCCAACGGCGCCGAACCTCACCCTGGTGGACGCCAACGCCCTCGTTCTGGGGACCATCTCCATCACCGGCGCGCTGTCGGCTCACCGCCGGCGGGGCGATCACCGATACGGGCGACCTGACCATCGGCACCACCACCTCGCTCACTGCCGGGGCGGCCAACGACATCACCCTGAACAACGCCAACAACTTCGGCGGGGCGGTCACCGTGGTCTCCGGCAACAACGTCACCCTGAACGACACCGGGGCCCTGTCCATCGCCTCCGCCGCGGTCGCCACCAACTTCACCCTCACCGCCGCCGGGGCGGTGGACCTGGGGCCTTCCACGGTGGGCGGGGCGCTGATCGGTCACCACCACCGGGGCCATCACCGACAGCGGGGTGCTGTCGGTGGGCACCACCACCTCGCTCGCCGCCGGGGCGGCCAACGACATCACCCTGGACAACGCCAACAACTTCGGCTGGGGCGGTCACCGTGGTCTCCGGCAACAACGTCACCCTGAACGACACCAGCGCCATCGACCTGGGCGGGCTTTCGACCATCAGCGGCACCTTCAACGTTACGGCCGGAGGAGACATCACCGACAGCGGCGACCTGCACGTCACGGCGCTGGCCACCTTCACCGTGCCGGACGGCAGCTCCATCATCCTGGACAGTCCCGGAAACGACTTCGCCGGAGGGGTTCAGTTCCTGGCCTCCTCGGGAAGCATCCTGAACCTGACCATCGTCAGCACCACCCCGATCGTGCTGGCGGGGCTTAGCATTACCGGCAATCTGAGCGTGACGGCCCCCGGAATCACGCAGAGCGGCGCGCTGTCCATCGGGGGGACCACCTTCCTGAGCGCGGCGGCCAGTGCCATCACGCTGAACAACGCAGCCAACAACTTCGTCGGGGCGGTGAGTGTCCCCACTGCGACCAACCTCACCCTGGTGGACACCAACGCGATCGTGCTGGGCACCATCTCCATCACCGGGGCCCTTTCGGTGACTGCCGGCGGGGCGATCACCGACAGCGGCAACCTGACCATCGGCACCACCACCTCGCTCACCGCCGGGGCGGCCAACGACATCACCCTGGACAACGCCAACAACTTCGGTGGGGCGGTCACCGTGGTCTCGGGCAACAACGTCACCCTGAACGACACCGGGGCCCTGTCCATCACCTCCGCGGCGGTCACCACCAACTTCACCCTCACCGCCGGCGGGGCGGTGGACCTGGGGCCTTCCACCGTGGGTGGGGCGCTGTCGGTCAGCACCTCCGGGGCCATCACCGACAGCGGGGCGCTGGATATCGGAGGAACCACCTCCTTGAGCCCGGGGGCAGGAAACAGCGTGACCTTGGACACGGCCACCAACGACTTCACCGGGGCGGTGGGCATGGCCAACGGCACCAACCTCACCCTGGTGGACGCCAACGCCCTCGTTCTGGGGACCATCTCCATTACCGGCGCGCTGTCGGTCACCGCCGGCGGGGCGATCACCGATACGGGCAACCTGACCATCGGCACCACCACCTCGCTCACTGCCGGGGCGGCCAACGACATCACCCTGGACAACGCCAACAACTTCGGTGGGGCGGTCACCGTGGTCTCCGGCAACAACGTCACCCTGAATGACACCAGCGCCATCGACCTGGGCGGGCTTTCGACCATCAGCGGCACCTTCAACGTTGACGGCCGGAGGAGACATCACCGACAGCGGCGACCTGCACGTCACGGCGCTGGCCACCTTCACCGTGCCGGACGGCGGCTCCATCATCCTGGACAGTCCCGGAAACGACTTCGCCGGAGGGGTCGGTTCCTGGCCATCCTCGGGAAGCATCCTGAACCTGACGCATCGTCAGCACCACCCCGATCGTGCTGGCGGGGCTTAGCATTACCGGCAATCTGAGCGTGACGGCCCCCGGAGCATCACGCCAGAGCGGCGCGCTGTCCATCGGGGGGACCACCTTCCTGAGCGCGGCGGCCAGCGCCGTCACGCTGAACAACGCAGCCAACGACTTCGTCGGCGGCGGTGAGTGTCCCCACGGCGACCAACCTCACCCTGGTGGACGCCAACGCGATCGTGCTGGGGGCCATCTCCATCACCGGCGCGCTGTCGGTGACCGCCGGCGGGGCGATCACCGATACCGGCAACCTGTCCATCGGCACCACCACCTCGCTCACTGCCGGGGCGGCCAACGACATCACCCTGAACAACGCCAACAACTTCGGCGGGGCGGTCACCGTGGTCTCGGGCAACAACGTCACCCTCAACGACACCGGGGCCCTGTCCATCACCTCCGCGGCGGTCGGCCACCAACTTCACCCTCACCGCCGGCGGGGCGGTGGACCTGGGGCCTTCCACGGTGGGCGGGGCGCTGTCGGTCAGCACCACCGGGGCCATCACCGACAGCGGGGCGCTGGATATCGGAGGCACCACCTCCTTGAGCCCGGGGGCAGGAAACAGCGTGACCTGGACACGGCCACCAACGACTTCACCGGGGCGGTGGGCATGGCCAACGGGCTCAACCTCACCCTGGTGGACGCCAACGCCCTCGTTCTGGGGACCATCTCCATCACCGGCGCGCTGTCGCGTCACCGCCGGCGGGGCGATCACCGATACCGGCAACCTGACCATCGGCACCACCACCTCGCTCACCGCCGGGGCGGCCAACGACATCACCCTGAACAACGCCAACAACTTCAGCGGGGCGGTCACCGTGGTCTCCGGCAACAACGTCACCCTCAACGACACCGGGGCCCTGTCCATCGCCTCCGCCGCGGTCGGCCACCAACTTCACCCTCACCGCCGGCGGGGCGGTGGACCTGGGGCCTTCCACGGTGGGTGGGGCGCTGTCGGTCAGCACCACCGGGGCCATCACCGACAGCGGGGCGCTTTCGGTGGGCACCACCACCTCCCTCACCGCCGGGGCGGCCAACGACATCACCCTGAACAACGCCAACAACTTCGGTGGGGCGGTCACCGTGGTCTCCGGCAACAACGTCACCCTGAACGACACCGGGGCCCTGTCCATCGCCTCCGCGGCGGTAGCCACCAACTTCACCCTCACCGCCGGCGGGGCGGTGGACCTGGGGCCTTCCACCGTGGGCGGGGCGCTGAGCGTCACCACCACCGGGGCCATCACCGACAGCGGGGCGCTGATCCATCAGCGGCACCACCTCCTTGAGCCCGGGGGCGGGCAACAGCGTGACCTGGACACGGCCACCAACGACTTCACCGGGGCGGTGGGCATGGCCAACGGCACCAACCTCACCCTGGTGGACGCCAACGCCATCGTGCTGGGGACCATCTCCATCACCGGCGCGCCTGTCGGTCGACCGCCGGCGGGGCGATCACCGACAGCGGCAACCTGACCATCGGCACCACCACCACGCTCACTGCCGGGGCGGCCAACGACATCACCCTGAACAACGCCAACAACTTCGGTGGGGCGGTCACCGTGGTCTCCGGCAACAACGTCACCTTGAACGACATCAACGCCATCCTGCTGGGCAACTGCACGGTGAGCGGCGCCCTGACGGTGAGCACCACCGCCGGCACCATCACCCAGGTGGCCCTCAGCACCCTCACCGTGGCCGGCGCCTCCAGCCTCACCGCCGGGGGGCCCAGCAACATCACCCTCACCGAGGCGAACAACGACTTCGGCGGGGCGGTGAGCCTGACCGGGGCCAACGTGGCCCTCAGGGACATCAACGCCCTGGACCTGGGCGCGGGCAGCATCAGCGGCAGCCTCACCCTCACCACCGCCGGAGCCATCACCGACAGCGGCGCCTTCTCGGTGGGCACCACCACCTCGCTCACCGCCGGGGCGGCCAACGACATCACCCTGGACAACCGCCAACAACTTCGGTGGGGCGGTCACCGTGGTCTCCGGCAACAACGTCACCCTGAACGACATCAACGCCATCCTGCTGGGCAACTGCACGGTGAGCGGCGCCCTGACGGTGACACCACCGCCGGCACCATCACCCAGGTGGCCCTCAGCACCCTCACCGTGGCCGGCGCCTCCAGCCTCACCGCCGGGGGGCCCAGCAATATCACCCTCGACCGAGGCGAACAACGACTTCGGCGGGGCGGTGAGCCTGACCGGGGCCAACGTGGCCCTCAGGGACATCAACGCCCTGGACCTGGGCGCGGGCAGCATCAGCGGCAGCCTCACCCTCACCACCGCCGGAGCCATCACCGACAGCGGCGCCTTCTCGGTGGGCACCACCACCTCGCTCACTGCCGGGGCGGCCAACGACATCACCCTGAACAACGCCAACAACTTCGGCGGGGCGGTCACCGTGGTCTCCGGCAACAACGTCACCCTGCAACGACACCGGCGCCCTGTCCATCGCCTCCGCGGCGGTCAGCCACCAACTTCACCCTCACCGCCGTGGGGCGGTGGACCTGGGGCCCTGCACCGTGGGTGGGGCGCTGTCGGTCAGCACCACCGGGGCCATCACCGACAGCGGGGCGCTGTCGGTGGGCACCACCACCTCGCTGGCCGCCGGGGCAGCCAACGACATCACCCTGAACAACGCCAACACCTTCGGCGGGGCGGTCACCGTGGTCTCCGGCAACAACGTCAGCCTCGAACGACACCGGGGCCCTGTCCATCGCCTCCGCGGCGGTCAGCCACCGACTTCACCCTCACCGCCGGCGGGGCGGTGGACCTGGGGCCTTCCACCGTGGGTGGGGCGCTTGAGTGTCACCACCTCCGGGGCCATCACCGACAGCGGAGCGCTGGCCATCACCGGCACCACCTCCTTGAGCCCGGGGGCGGGCAACAGCGTGACCCTGGACACGGCCACCAACGACTTCACCGGGGCGGTGGGCATGGCCAACGGGCTGAACCTCACCCTGGTGGACACCAACGCGATTGTGCTGGGGACCATCTCCATCACCGGCGCGCTGTCGGTGACTGCCGGCGGGGCGATCACCGATACGCGGCAACCTGACCATCGGCACCACCACCAGCCTCACTGCCGGGGCGGCCAACGACATCACCCTGAACAACGCCAACAACTTCGGTGGGGCGGTCACCGTGGTCTCCGGCAACAACGTCACCTTGAACGACATCAACGCCATCCTGCTGGGCAACTGCACGGTGAGCGGCGCCCTGACGGTGAGCACCACCACCGGCACCATCACCCAGGTGGCCCTCAGCACCCTCACCGTGGCCGGCGCCTCCAGCCTCACCGCCGGGGGGCCCAGCAATATCACCCTCACCGAGGCGAACAACGACTTCGGCGGGGCGGTGAGCCTGACCGGGGCCAACGTGGCCCTCAGGGACATCAACGCCCTGGACCTGGGCGCGGGCAGCATCAGCGGCAGCCTCACCCTCACCACCGCCGGAGCCATCACCGACAGCGGCGCCTTCTCGGTGGGCACCACCACCTCGCTCACCGCCGGGGCGGCCAACGACATCACCCTGGACAACGCCAACAACTTCGGTGGGGCGGTCACCGTGGTCTCCGGCAACAACGTCACCCTGAACGACATCAACGCCATCCTGCTGGGCAACTGCACGGTGAGCGGCGCCCTGACGGTGAGCACCACCGCCGGCACCATCACCCAGTGGCCCTCAGCACCCTCACGGTGGCCGGCGCCTCCAGCCTCACCGCCGGGGGGCCCAGCAATATCACCCTCACCGAGGCGAACAACGACTTCGGCGGGGCGGTGAGCCTGACCGGGGCCAACGTGGCCCTCGGGGACATCAACGCCCTGGACCTGGGCGCGGGCAGCATCAGCGGCAGCCTCACCCTCACCACCGCCGGAGCCATCACCGACAGCGGCGCCTTCTCGGTAGGCACCACCACCTCGCTCACTGCCGGGGCGGCCAACGACATCACCCTGAACAACGCCAACAACTTCGGTGGGGCGGTCACCGTGGTCTCCGGCAACAACGTCACCCTGAACGACACCGGAGCCCTGTCCATCGCCTCCGCGGCGGTCAGCCACCAACTTCACCCTCACCGCCGGTGGGGCGGTGGACCTGGGGCCCTGCACCGTGGGTGGGGCGCTGTCGGTCAGCACCACCGGGGCCATCACCGACAGCGGGGCGCTTTCGGTGGGCACCACCACCTCGCTCACCGCCGGGGCGGCCAACGACATCACCCTGAACAACGCCAACACCTTCGGTGGGGCGGTCACCGTGGTCTCCGGCAACAACGTCACCTGAATGACACCGGGGCCCTGTCCATCGCCTCCGCGGCGGTAGCCACCAACTTCACCCTCACCGCCGGCGGGGCGGTGGACCTGGGGCCTTCCACCGTGGGTGGGGCCTTGAGTGTCACCTCCTCCGGGGCCATCACCGACAGCGGGGCGCTGGCCATCACCGGCACCACCTCCTTGAGCCCGGGGGCAGGAAACAGCGTGACCCTGGACACGGCCACCAACGACTTCACCGGGGCGGTGGGCATGGCCAACGGCACCAACCTCACCCTGGTGGACACCAACGCGATTGTGCTGGGCACCATCTCCATCACCGGCGCGCTGTCGGTCACCGCCGGCGGGGCGATCACTGACAGCGGCAACCTGACCATCGGCACCACCACCACGCCTCACTGCCGGGGCGGCCAACGACATCACCCTGAACAACGCCAACAACTTCGGTGGGGCGGTCACCGTGGTCTCCGGCAACAACGTCACCCTGAACGACACCGGCGCCCTGTCCATCGCCTCCGCGGCGGTCAGCCACCAACTTCACCCTCACCGCCGGCGGGGCGGTGGACCTGGGGCCTTCCACCGTGGGTGGGGCGCTGTCGGTCAGCACCACCGGGGCCATCACCGACAGCGGGGCGCTTTCGGTGGGCACCACCACCTCGCTCACCGCTGGGGCGGCCAACGACATCACCCTGAACAACGCCAACAACTTCGGCGGGGCCGTCACCGTGGTCTCCGGCAGAAATGTCACGCTCAATGATGTGGGGGCCATCGACTTAGGTGCCTGCGCAATCAGCGGGGCCTTGAATACAACCGCCGTAGGACCCATCACCGACAGCGGCGCCTTGACGGTAAGCGGGACAACCAGCTTGAATTCCAGCGGCGGAACCGGAGTTGGAGGCATCACGATGGACACGGCAGCCAACGACTTCGGGGGCCTGGTACGCTCGTCAGTGCAGGAGCCACTGACATCGTATTGCGCGACACCAACAACGCTAGCCTGGCAGCCTTGTCCGCTGGCAACAACCTCACGCTCAGCGCGGGCGGGACCATCACCATCCAGGGAGCTCTCACCGTTGCGCAGGACCTCGACATCGCCGCCGGGACGCTGAACCTGAACAACAACAACCTCGATGTAATCCGCCACCTGACTGGAGCCGCCGGAACGCTGGCCGCCGCGGCGGCGCGGTAGAAGCGATCACCGTCGGCGGCGGCTTCACGGTTTCCGCCTTCACTGCCGCCAACAGCACCGTCACGCTGGACAGCTCCTTCTCCGGCAACCTCGGCGGCCTGACCTTCTACAACCTGCTCTTCGACAAGGCCGGGTTCCCCGGCGCCACCCTCACCTCCACCGGCGGGCTGACGGTGCTCAACACCCTGATCCTGACCGAAGGGACCTGGGACCGCGCGACCTTCACCCACGACATCCAGGCCAACTGGAACGCCGGCAGCGCCAACTTCACCTTCGTAGCCTCCGACACTTCCCCTTCGACTATACAGCTGAGCACTGATGCGGCGCTGACCATCGACAGTCCCACTGCCTACTTTTGGAACCTGGTCGTCCGCACCAGCGTCAGCCTGCAGTCCGACATCGTCGTGCTCAATGACCTGACCATCATGCCCACGGGGACCCTGGACGTCACCGCCGCCAACCGCCAGATCACCGTGGGGCACGACTGGTCGCGGCAGACCGGGGGAATCTTCAACCCGCGAAACGGCTGGGTGATATTCAATGACAACCTCTTCACCGCGGGCGGAACCATACGCTCCGATCCGGGGATGGAGACCTTCTACAACCTGCGAATCACCGAGACCGCCGGAACCCTGCTGTATTCCACGAACCTCACCATCATCAGCGAGATCTGGATGGAGAGGGGATCCCTGACGGAGAGCGGCACGCGCCTGATCACCATGGGCACCGCGGCCAGCCCGCGCCGTGGTGACCTGGAGGAACACGGCCTACACCGCCGCGGAAGTGGGCTTCACCAACACCGCAGTATCGCGGAAAGGTGAGCTTCAGCCAGCCCGGCACTCGGTGACCTACGAGATCCGGGGACGCACGACCTTCTGGGACTTCGAAAGCCTGCCGTCCGCGGGCGGCGCGGTGCTGCACTTCGAAGAAATTGGGCCCCCGGGACCTGGAATCCGATCGACACCACGTATCATCGCTACCATCGTGCACGGGACTTCCACGTGGCGGGCACGAACTTGACCACGAACTACGTGCAGATGGACAACATCAACGGGACGACGCCACCATCACGGACTGCACCGCTCCCGAACCCGAACAGTGGATTCTGCGGATCACCGGCATCGCGACCATCGACTACTTCGAGGTGCACAACAGCTGGGCGCCGGACTACCGACTGGGTCACCCCCGGCCCCAACCGCGTCGCGCCAGAGCAACAACTGCCACTGGTCGTTCTCCATCCCGATCGCGTTGGGGGCGGCCAACTGGACCCTGGACACGGACAACGACGGGCGCATCGACGCGCATCCGCGTGCAGGTGGAGGTAGGCACGCAGCTCTCCGACAACTTCGATTCCCGCTCAAGCTCACCGCTTCGGTGGAGGGCTACACGGTCACCGGCTTCGGGACCGCCGGAGGGGCCAACGACGACGTGTTCGACATCCTGCTGGCAGAAGGGCCCTACCTGGACACCGACGCCAAGCCCCGCTGGCAGCTGCTGACCAACTACCAGCCCAACGGGCCTGTACGGCCTGGTCGGCGGGGCCTACGTGGAGGCCAACGACAACCTGCCGCCATCCCAAGGTCTACACCGCCGAGGACGGGGCGCGGCCGGTGATCGGCTACACCCTGGCCGTGGTCAACCAGCGCCAGGTGTACGTGCACTTCTCGGAACCCGTGTACGGGGACTCCGGCCAGACCAGCTCGATCGATCAGAGCGACTTCCCAGGCCCGCGAACGTCGCCGCTCTGGCATCAACCGGCATGTAGCGAGCCTGCGGCACCCACGGGGCCATGCTCAGCCTCACCAACCCGATCGACCGCAGCCGACGTGGTGCCGTACACCTCGGCCCAGACCCTGAACGCCGTGGCCGAGCCGTCTACGACATCGGCTACCAGACCATCGACCCCGGGACCTACCCCAACACCAACGTGGACGGCAACCTGCCGGCCGGCAGCAAGGCCATGTTCACCACCGCTCCACGCCGCATCACTCGGACGTGGGCCTGGGCTTCGCCGAGCCGGTGTTCGCTCACCGACCGGCCCGCAGACCCAGGTCGACCCGCTGCGCGGCGGCACCGGGCGCATCACCCGCTTCGACGGCTCCGCCTGGCTGCAGGACCGGGACACCCAGCTGCAGGTCAACATCCAGGGCCTGCTCGACGCCGGCATCGCGGCGCCGGCCGGAGCCGATCCTGTACTTCGACGTGAACCCCGGCATCGGCCTGGCCCCGGGCGACCCGCCTTCCTGCAGCGGCTGTGGATCCCGAGCGTGGCCAGACCCTGTTCGCCAACGGCTGGCCACGACCGCCTGAACAACGGCAACCGGCGGCCCGCTCGCTGCTGCCGTGGGTGCCGCCGCCGGCGAGCCGCTGCGCGACTACCTCATCCCGTCCTCCGACTCCGAGATCAAGGACGGGGCCGACCTGCAGTTCCTGCTGCTGGTGAACGACGGCGGCGGGACCTGTTCCCCCTGGCCCGGATCGACGACCCGCTGGACCCGCGCACCGCCCGGCCCTGGTCCTGGAAGGTGCGCGACCTGCGCGCCCAGCGCGGCGAGGTCACGATCCTGAACAACGTGATCAACCCGCTGCGCGGCGAGAAGGCGGGCCTGTACTACACCCTGAGCAACACGGGCTACGTGACCATCACCGTGTTCGACCTGAAGGGCGACATCGTGAACGTGCTGTACCGCGGGCAGCGCGCGCGCCGGGGAGTACTCCACCACCTGGGACGGGCGCAACCGGGGCGGGCGCATCGTGGCCCGCGGCCTGTACTTCATCAAGGTGGTCGGCCCGGACGTGAACGAGATCCGCAAGGTGCTGGTGGTCAAGTAGCGTGGCACCCGCCGCCCGCCCGCCGGCCCGCGTGGCGCTGATCGGCTTCATGGGCTGCGGCAAGACGACCGTCGGGCGCCTGCTGGCCGCCCGGCTGGGCTACGCCTTCCTGGACCTGGACGCAGTGGCTGGAGCGCCGGCAGGGCAGGTCCATCCGGCAGATCTTCCAGAGCGAAGGAGAAGAGGCCTTCCGCGAGCTGGAGAGCTCCGCGCTGCGGGAGCTCTCCTCCCGCCGCCGGGTGGTGATCGCCGCGGGCGGAGGCGCCCCGATGCGCGAGGCCAACCGGCCGTTCTTCCGCGAGTCCTGCACCTTCTACCTGGAGATTTCCTTCGAGGAGTTCCTGCGGCGCACCGCCGCCAGCCCGGACCGGCCGCTGCGCGGGCCGCCCCGTGGAGGAGCTGGCCCGGCTGTTCGAGAGCCGCCTGCCGGTCTACCGCGAGTTGGGAGAGACGGTGTCCAGCGAGGGACGCGCCCCGGCCCAGGTGGCGGAGGAAAT
This sequence comes from uncultured Spirochaetota bacterium, assembly GCA_963736785.1. Taxonomy (GTDB): domain Bacteria; phylum Spirochaetota; class Spirochaetia; order SZUA-6; family DRHE01; genus MIBK01. Next base: position 126,607 of record CAVTQG010000020.1, read on the forward strand.
CCTGGAGAAGCTGCGGGCCAGGGGCCGCGGCGGGCTCAACCGTAGCGGCGGATGAGCTCGGCCAGCTCCACCCGGCCCTCGTAGAGCGCCTTGCCGACGATCACGCCCACCACCCCCTCGGCCCGCTCCCGATGCACCCGCTCCACGTCCGCCGCCGAGCCGATCCCGCCGGAGAGGATCACCGGCAGGCCGCAGGCCTCGGCCACCCGGTTGGTGCGCTCGATGTCCGGGCCGCCCAGGGTGCCGTCGCGGGCGATGCTGGTGTAGACGATGCCGCCCAGGCCCAGCTCCCGGGCCCGGCGGGCCAGCTCCAGGTCCTCCAGGCCGCCCTCCTCCCCCCAGCCGGAAACCCGCACCCGGCCGTCGCGCGCGTCGATGCCGGCCCACAGCTCCGGGCCGGCGCCCGCGACGGCGGGCCCGCCGGCTGCCCCGCCTCCCGGCCGGACGCCCTGCGCGCTGCGACCCAGGCGGCCACCTGGTCGGGGTCGCGCACCAGCACGGTGCCCAGGATCAGGCGGTCGGCGCCCGCCTCCGCCAGCTCGGCCAAGTCTTCCGCTGAGCGGATGCCGCCGCCCACCTCCAGACGGCAGCCCGGCGAGGCCTGCAGGCTCTCCGAGCCTCCTGCCGGGCCCGCGGCGCGGCCCAGCGCCTCGCGGATGCGGCGGATCGCGTCGCGGTTGGTCGCCGCCGGGGTACCGGGCTCCCGCGCCGCGCGCGGCGTCCAGGTCCACCACGTGCACCCAGCGGGCCCCGGCGCGCGCGAAGCCCAGGGCCACCTCCGCGGGGTCCCCGGCGTAGCGCCGCGCCGAATCGTAGCTGCCCTGCTGCAGGCGCACGCAGGCGCCGCCCAACAGGTCGATGGCCGGGATGACGATCATGGAGGGCTCAGGCCGGGACCTTGTAGTAGTTCCTGACGTTCTCGGAAAAGGCGGCGCAGATGCGGCCCTCGATTTCCGCGGCCGGGGCTTCCCCCTGCAGGGAACGGCGGAATTCCTCGTCGCGGATCATGCGGGTCACGGCCGCCAGGGCCAGGAGGTACTCGACCTGCCGGCCCGGGGGATTGATGATCACGAACAGCAGGTGCACGGGGGCCTGGTCCACGGCCTGGTAGTCGATCCCCAGGCGGGAGATGCCCAGGGCGATGACGATCCGGTCCACCGCGTCGGTGGTTCCGTGGGCCAGGGCCACCCCGCGCCCCAGGCCGGTGGACAGGATCTTCTCGCGACGGACCACCGCCTCGGTGATCCGGTTGCGGGTTTCCACTCCATTGAAGACCGGGGCGCTGTGGATCAGTTCGCGGATCGCCTCGAACTTGTCGCGGCTCTCCAGACCGGCCACTACAGTGCCCCCGTTGAAGCACTTCAGCATCGCAAGCCAAACCTATATATAGATAGCAATCAATGTCAAGGCGCGACCTTGCCCGGTATCACAACTTGTGGCAAGCTGGGGCGAAGCGGACTGCTCAGGAGGTTATCGGCATATGGCAGGCGAGATCGGGGTCGGGATCATCGGGGCGGGTTTCATGGGCATGCTGCACGCCAGAGCGCTGGCCCAGCTTTCCGGGGTGCGAATCGTGGCGGCCAGCGACCCCTTCCTCAAGGAGCCCCCGAAGCTGCCCGACCAGGCGGAAGCGCTGCGCCTCTACGCCGGTCACCAGGACCTCTTGGCCCGCAAGGACATCGACGCCGTGGTCATCGCCTCCCCCGAGCCCCTGCACCGCCAGGCGGTGGAGGATGCGGCCCGGGCCGGCAAACACATCCTGCTGGAAAAGCCCATCGCCACCACCCTGGAGGACGCGGACGCCATCATCGCAGCCGCCGAGCGGCACAAGGTCAAGCTGATGCTGGCCCACATCCTGCGCTACGACGTGCGCTACGCCCAGATCAAGGCTTCGGTGGAGCAGGGGGTCATCGGCAAGCCCCTGGTCTGCTACGCCCGGCGCAACGCCACCATCCAGGAAGCCCGGCGCTTGAAGGGGCGGGTGGAGGTGGAGGAGTACATCTCCGTGCACGACATCGACCAGGTGCTCTGGTACTTCCAGGACCGGCCGGTGAAGGTCAGCGCCGAGATCGCCCGGGGCCCGGTCATGAAGGAGCTGGGCGTGCACGATTACATCTGGATCACCATCCGCTTCGCCGGCGGAGGGCTGGCGGTGGTGGAGACCGGCTGGGGCCTGTCCGAGGCCATCGGGCGCTGGAAGCGGCCCTCCACCTGGGGAGGGTTCGGGGACGTCTGCCTGGAGCTGATCGGAGAGAAAGGCTCCCTGTACCTGGACTACCGCCCCATGACCCTGGCGGCCGTGGACGAGGAAGGCTGGAAGTTCCCCGACACCCTGCACTGGCCGCAACTGCACGGCGAGGTGGTGGGCGACGTGCTGGACGAGGACCGCTACTTCCTGCGCGTGCTGCGGGGCCAGGCGCCGGTCATTTCCTCCGGACAGGACGGCCGCGCCGCCCTGGAAATCGTTTTGGCGGCCATGCGCTCGTGGAAGGAAGACCAGCCGGTGCGGCTGTGAAGAGGAGGCAGGAATGAGGCTCAGGATCACATTCGCCGCGGCGCTTCTCGCGCTGGGCGCCGCACTGGCGGCGGCGCAGGGTGCCGTTTCCTATAAGGTGGACGGCAAGGCGTTCAGTTTCCAGGATGCCCGGCTGGAATACCACCCCGCAGACGGCTACTTCTCGCTGGACTGCGAGCGCCAGGAGACGATCACGGTTGGAGGTTCGCAGCGCGAGGTCTACAGCGGCATGACCGTCCAGCTGGCCGGGGAGGCGAGTTCCTTCATCGGCCCGCACGAGGCAAGCTCGCCCGACGAAATGCCGGTGTATTTTTCCTGGTTCGAGCTGGTCCCCGGAAAGGACAAGAAGCCGCAGCTCATCGAATACCTGGCCAGCCTGGACGAGGGAGACCCGGCGCGCATGAAAATGCTGCTTAAAGTAGATTCCTTCGGCGCTCCGGGGAAAACAGTCCGGGGATCGTTCAGCGGGACCCTATTCGACGAGGAGGGAGTCCTGCACACGGTCAGCGACGGGCTTTTCGCCGTGACCAGGACGGACGTGGCGGAATAAGGCCGCCAGCGGGATCTACTCCTCGTCCTCCATTTCCTCGAACTCCTGGACCAGTACCGGCGGCACCCAGCCTTCGGGGGCGCGGGCGTCGGTGTCCTCCACCACCTGCACGTCCAGGGGGTGGGACAGCTTCAGGTGCAGCAGCTCCAGGGTTTCGAAGTCCTCCCGCTCCGGGTCCAGAGGGAAGGGCAGCAGGGCCATCTCCTCGTAGTACATGTTCCCCGCGGTGACCGGCACCAGGCGGGCGTTGTTGGCCGAGGCGAAAGTGTAGACCAGCGGCCGGCAGAAGTACACCCACTTGCCCCACTGCAGGTAGTGGTAGCGGTTGAAGATCTTGGGCAGGCCGCCGTCCAGGCGGAAGTCGGCCAGCTTGCCCTGCACCATCCCCAGGCCGCAGCGCGCGCGGCGGTTCAGGAAGCAGGCCCAGGGCAGGTCGGCCGGCAGCACCTTGGCGTGCTTCGGGTGGCGGGGGCCGTCGGTGATGGCCATGCGCCCCACGCCCCCTTCCGGGTCGCTCCAGGCGAACTCGTCCACCAGCTTGCGGTCCAGCACCACCTCCCCGTTGCGCAGGGCCTTGGCCGCGATGTCCTTGCGCACCTGAAGCAGGGTGGACAGGTATATCCACGGCGTGCGGGAGTAGAAGCGGTAGGTCACCGCCATGTGCGACTCTTCCGTGTAGGGCTCCACGGGGCCGCTCCTCTGCGTGGACACGAACACCGGCCCCACCAGCACGGTGTGCTCCGGGGGCGGGTCCCAGTCGGAGGCGTGCAGCCAGGGCTTGGGCGGTGCGTAGAAGCAGGGATTCCAGTGCAGGGAGCCGTTGGTCTCCAGGTGGTGGTAGAAGCTCGCCCCCGCCCCCATCTTCAGGTGGATCTCGTCGATGGAGCCGCTCTTGGGGTGCAGCTCCACCCGGTAGTAGGGGTTGTCGATGGTGATGCCCGGCCCGTGGCCGTTCACGACCAGGCCATCGGCGTAGGCGGGGGGTTTGGCCTTGGGGTTGCCGTAGAAGGCCAGGTACACCCGCGAGCCGCCCGCGGGCACGTCGGCGAAGAAACCCAGCTGGAAGGTGGTGGTGGGCTGGTACTCCTCGCCGACCTTCACCCCCTCGGCCTTGTAGTACTTCACCTCGTGCACCTGGCAGGGCACCTCCCGCTGCTCGCCGGACAGCGGGTCCACGGCCACCACCCGCACCTCCCGCTTGGGGTCGTGCACCCGGTCGGCGTACACGGCCAGGCTGGTGTGCACCGGCTCGTCGCGCCGTTCCAGGCCGGCGGTCTCGGTCAGCACGAAGCTGGCGTACCAGCGCCAGGCCGGGTCCCAATAGCCGCCGTAGGCGGGAGCCGGGGCGCGCGCCTTCAGGGCCAGCGGGCGGTCGCCCTTGGGGCCGCCCTCGGCCTGGACCTCCACGGTATCGATTTCCCGCGGCTTCCAGTCCCAGCGCACGAACAGCTCGCCGTGGCCGCCCGGCTTGAGGATCTGGTTCTTCACGAACCGGAAATCGTGGTAGGGCTCGAAGTCCCGCACCCGCTGGCCGTTGACCTTGACCCGCTGGATCTGATAGGAGTCGGCGCCCTCCAGGCTGAAGGCCAGGCGCAGGTGATAATAGGGGTGCGCGGGAGTGGGGAAGCCGTGGCTCACGGCCACGGGAAGCTGGTCCGACCCGATCGGCGATCTGGCGCCCGGCCGGCCCTTGCCGGCCGCCTTCAGCGCCGCCGCGCGGGCCTTGGCGGCGCCGGGGGTTGCCCTGGAGCTCGTCCTGGATGCGCTCTTCTTGGCCATGGTCTCTCCTTGCCGCTTATCGCTAGTATTTGCTGCCTCCGAAAACAATCCCTTCCACCACGAAGTTCCAGACCAGGATCACCAGCACCAGGGTGGGGATCAGGGTCAGGAACACGCCCGCCATGAACATGCCCCAGGCCACGTCGGTGTTGGTGGACAGGGCCGCCATGATGACCGGCAGGGTGCGGGTTCTCTCGCTGCCGCCGAGGATGTTGCTGTAGAGGAACTCCGAATAGGAGAGCATGAAGGAGAACAGCCCCACGGCCACCAGGCTGGAGGCCGACAGGGGCAGGGTGATGCGCCAGAAGGTCCCCCAGGGGCCGGCGCCGTCGATCTTGGCGGCCTCCTCGATCTCCACGGGGATGGAGCGGAAGAACACGGTCAGGATGAGCACGGTGAAGGGCAGGGTCAGGATGCTGTGCACCAGGACCAGGGCCAGCTTGGTGTCCAGCAGGCCCAGGCCCTGCACGATCAGGTAGAAAGGCACCGCCAGGGCCGCGGCCGGCAGCAGGCGGCACATCACGATGCCGGAAAAGGTTGCCGCCTTGCCGCGGAAGCGCAGGCGGGCGAAGGAGTAGGCGGCCATGGAGCCGAACACCATGTTGACCGCCATCACCATCACCGCCACGGTGGCGCTGACCCCCATGCCGCGGGGCACCTGGCGCACCTCCTCGGTGATCATGCCCCGCTCCGCGCCCCGCAGCTCGTAGGCCTCCGGGCGCTTGCCCGTGAAGATGTAGTCGTAGTAGGCCAGGGTGGGCCGGCGGGTGAACCAGCGGGGCGGGAAGGACAGGATGGAGGCGTCCGGCAGGACGCTGGCCATCAGCACCAGCAGCAGGGGCACCACGGTGAAGGCCAGCAGCGCCAGGGCGGCGATGTGGACGAAGATCTTCTTGCCCATCGCGCTACTCCTCCTCCTGCACCATGATCTGGTTGGGGATCACCCGCAGGATTGTCATGATCAGGGCCAGGGTCAGCAGGGCCACCAGCACCCCCAGGGCCGAGCCGGTGCCGAAATTGAGCTGGGTGAAGGACTCCTTCCAGATGTAGTAGGAAAGCAGGGTGGTCGCGCCGCCGGGCCCTCCGCCGGTCAGGGAATAGACCACGTCGTAGGCGGTGATCCCGATGATCAGCTCGTAGATCAGACTGATGATCAGCATCCCCGTGACGCTGGGGATGGTGACCGAGAGCAGGCGGCGGAAAGGCCCGGCCCCGTCCACTTCCGCGGCCTCGTACAGCTCCTTGTTGATCGTGGTCAGCGCTGCCATCAGCAGCACGCTGGCGAAGGGAACTTGAGTCCAGATGTGGGCGATCATGACGCAGACCTTGGCCAGGCGCGGGTCCTTGGTGAACTGGATGTAGTGGCTGATGATCCCCAGCTTGTAGAGCAGGGCGTTGAGCACGCCGAACTGGCCGTGGAAGATCCACAGCCACAGGATCCCGGCCACCGCTCCGGGGATGGCCCAGGGCAGGAGCACCAGGGCCCGCACCATGCTCCGGCCGACGAACTTCGTGAGCAGCAGGCGCGCCACACCGAGGGAAACGACGACCGTGACCGGGGCGGTGACCGCCGCGAAGATCAGGGTGTTGCTGAGCGATTCCCAGAAGTAAGGGCTGGCCACCACGTTGGCGTAGTTCTTGAAGCCGATGAACGGCTTGGTGGGCAGCACCAGCAGGATCTGGAAGAAGCTGTTGTAGATGGCGTAGGCGAAGGGGTACACCGTGAACAGGACGACCAGGATCAGCACCGGGAAAAGCCACTGCAGCGGGTAGCGGGAAAGCTCGAGCTTCGAGGGCAAGCGCTCCTCCTTGGTCAGGCAATCACCCGGGGACCCCGCCCCGGCCGCACCGCCGGTCGGGTCCCCGGGCTATCGAATCGCAGTCGGAATCCGACTATCTACCCAATAGCTCCTTGTACTCGAGCCACTTCTTAGCGCCCTGGTCCATCGCGTCCGCGACGGAGGAGTCGCCGTTGATCGCCTTGGCCAGCAGCGGGCGGAAGAAGCCGCTCCACATGCCCATCCACTCGGTCTGGGTGCCGTTCAAGGACAGCTTGGCCTGGGCCTTGAACTTCTCCATGTCGATCCAGGTGGCCCAGGCCTTCTTCACGTCCGGGTCGTCCATCAGGGGCAGGGCCGCGAAGCCCAGGCCCTTTTCCACCGCCCAGCGCTTGGCCACCTTGTAGTCGCCGCCGCCGAAGGCCTCGATGAACTTCCAGGAGGCGTTGCGGCGAACCGGGTCCTTGGCGGCCTGGGCGGTCATGCAGTAGAACTTGGCGAAGCCCAGGGCACCGTGCTTGGCGCCCGGCATGAGGGTCATGTCAAATTGGCCGGTCAGCGGCTTGTCCACGTTGTTCATCGCGGCCAGCATGTAGTTGTACATGACCGTGAAGACGTGCTGGCCGGTGTTCATGGCCAGGTCCACCTTGGTCTCGTGCGAGCCGTAGGCCACCAGCTTGTTCTTCACCACCGCGTCCTGCAGCCACTGCAGCTGCTTGAAGGCCTCGGAGTCGGGGTCATTGAACAGCGGATTCAGCTGGGCGTCGAACATGGCTCCGCCGCGGCCGTACACCTGGCTGATGTAGGCCTGCAGGAAGTTGGGCAGCGTCTCGTCGTACTCGTAGCAGATGGGGAACTGCATGCCGCCGGCTTTGAGCTTAAGGCTGGCGGCCAGCACGTCGTCCCAGGTGCTGGGCACCGTAATCCCCTTGTCCTTGAGGATCTTCTTGTTGTACTGGAAGGTGATCAGGTCCGCGTAGTAGGACAGCCCGTAGAGCTTGCCGTTGTAGGTCATGTCCATCAGGGCATACGGGGCGGTCTTCTCCTTGTACTTCCTGATCTCGGGGAAGAAGTCCTCCAGCGGGGCGACCCACCCGGCGGCGGCGAACTCCGGCAGCCAGTCCTCGCCGTTGTAGAAGACGTCGGTCCTGGTTTTGCCCTTGAGTCGCAGGACCATGGTGTCGTGGTAGGTGGGCCAGGTGTAGTCCTTGACGTTCACCTTGATGTTCGGGTTGGCCTTCTGGAACAGGGCGATGTTGTCCTGTATCGTCTCCAGGGAGTAGTTCCAGACCACGAACTCCAGGGTCACCTTCTGAGCGAATGCCAATACCGGCAGCAGCAGGATGGCCAGCGCCAGTATCCATGCGAAGCGCTTCATAGAACCCCCCTTAGCAAAGAGTTTTAGAGAATCACCTGCGGTGAAACTCCTCCGCAAGCATAAAGCAGGCCAACCCAAAACGCAAGGTTTTTTGACCCCTTTGACATTCCGGGTTTTTCCCCCGACAATGGCCTCCTTATGGGTATCCAGGCCGAAGCGCTGCTGACCATGCTGGCCGGCCCGCGGGCCGAGCGGCGCGCAACGCCGCTCCGGACAGCGTCCTGGAGGGCTTCCTGGCCGTCCAACTACCGGGAAAGCGAGCTGGCGGCCACCCGCGGCCGTTACCTGCGCCTGGTGGAGCGCTTCCAGGCCCTGTTTCCCGGCGCCCCGGTCTCCCTGGCCCGGGCCCCCGGGCGGATCAACCTGATCGGCGAGCACACGGACTACAACGGCCTGCCGGTCTTCCCCTTCGCCATCCACCGCGACCTGGCCGCCGCCTTCGGCCCGCGGCGAGGACGCCCGGGTGGTCCTGCACAACCTGGACCCGGCCTACCCCCCGCGCGAGTTCGCCCTGGAAGCCGCCATCCCCCCCTACGGCACCGGGGACTGGGGCAACTACCTGAAAGCCGCGGCCCAGGGCCTGCTGGACCGCTTCCGCGCCGAGGGCGGCCGGCCGCCTCGGCGGGTTACACGCCGCTGAAGGCGGGCGCACCCCGAAGGCTTCCACGGCCTGAACGCGGTCATCCACGGGGACATCCCCCCGGCCGCCGGCTTGAGCTCCTCCTCGGCCATGGTGGTGCTGGGCGCCCTGATGCTGCTGGCGGCCAACAAGCGGTCCCTCCCGGGCCCGGAGCTGGCCACGCTGCTGGCCCGGGCCGAGCACTACGTGGGCACCCAGGGCGGCGGCATGGACCAGGCGGCCTCCCTGCTGTCCAGGTCCGGCATGGCGCTGAAGATCGACTTCTTCCCGCTGCGGGTCACCCCCGCGCCGCTTCCCGCGGGGGCCGCGTTCGTGGCGGCCGACAGCCTGGTCAAGGCGGCCAAGACCGCGGAGGCGCTGGACAAGTACAACCGCCGGCCCATCGAGTGCCGGCTGGCCGTGGCCGTGCTGAAGCGCCGGCTGGCCGAGCGCTTCGGCCGGGAGGTGACTCTGGAGCGGCTCGGCGACCTGAGCTCCGATCTCCGCCCCGAAGCGGAGCGGGCGCTGCATCCGGCCCCCTATACCCTGGCCGAGATCGCCGGGGTTCTCGGCTGCAGCCCGCAGGAGGCGGCCCGAACCTACTGCCTGCGCCGCGACGGAAGCGTGTTTCCCGAGCCCACCGACGGCTTCAAGCTGTATCAGCGCTACCGGCACGTGATCGAGGAGGGGGCCAGGGTGGAGCAGGCGCTGGCCGCCCTGCAGGCCGGGGACATCGAGGCACTGGGCGGCCTGATGAACCGGTCCCACGAGAGCTGCCGCGACCTGTACGAGATCAGCTGCCCCGAGCTGGACGCGCTCACCCGGATCGCCCGCCAGGCGGGGGCCGAGGGCTCCCGGCTCACCGGCGCCGGCTTCGGCGGCTGCACGATCAGCCTGGTGCGGGAGGAACGCCTGCCGGCCTTCCTGCGGCGAGGTGACCCGCGCCTACTACCGGGAGTTTTTGAAGACAGGCCCCGGAAGATCTGTCCTCGACGCTGTTCGCCTGCCGGGCGGTGAACGGGGCGGAAACGCTGTTCTGATGCGAGGTACCACGATGACCAGCTCACGCCAGAGGGTCCTGAAGGCCCTCGCTCACCGGGAGCCGGACCGGGTCCCCCTGGACCTGGGCGGCAGCGTGCTCACGGGCATGCACGCAGCTTCAGTGTACCGGCTGCGCCAGGCGCTGCGCCTGGACCCTCCCGGCACGCCCGTGAAGGTGATCGACCCCTACCAGATGCTCGGGGAAATCGGCAGCGACCTGGTGGAGGCGGTCGAGGCCGACGTGCTGCCGGTGCACAACCCCTCGACCATTTTCGGCTTTCCCAAGACCGGCTGGAAGCCCTGGCGGCTGTTCGACGGCACGCCCGTGCTGGTGCCCGCCGCCTTCAACACCGAGCCCGATGAGAACGGGGACCTGCTGATGTACCCCGAGGGGGACCGCAGCGTCCCGCCCAGCGCGCGCATGCCGCGCGGGGGGTACTACTTCGACGAGATCGTGCGGCAGCCGCCCCTGGACGAGAGCCGTCTGGACCCGGCGGACAACTGCGAGGAGTTCACGCGCCGTCAGCGAGGAGCTGGTGCGGCACTACGCGGAGGAGGCCGAGCGCCTGGAGGCCACCACCGACAAGGCCCTGTTCGCCGGGTTCTGTTTCTCCAGCTTCGGGGACATCGCCCTGGTGCCCGCCCCCTGGCTGAAGAAGCCGCGAGGGATCCGCGACATCGAGGAGTGGTACGTCAGCACCCTGACCCGCCGGGACTACGTGTACCGGGTCTTCGAGCGGCAGACCGAGGTGGCGCTGGCCAACCTCGAGCGTCTGGCCGCGGCGCTGGGCGATCGGGTACACGTGACCCTGGTCACCGGCACCGATTTCGGCGCCCAGGCCAGCGCCTTCATCTCCCCGCAGAGCTACCGCGACCTGTACCAGCCCTTCCACCGGGCGATCAACGACTGGGTGCACCGGCAATACGCGGCTGGAAGACCTTCATCCACAGCTGCGGCGCGGTGGGCGAGCTGATCCCCGACTTCATCGCTTCCGGCTTCGACATCCTCAACCCCGTGCAGATCACCGCGGCCGGCATGATCCCGGCGACCCTCAAGGAGCGCTACGGCGACCGGCTGGTGTTCTGGGGCGGCGGGGTGGACACCCAGCGCACCCTGCCCTTCGGCACCCCCGCCCAGGTGCGGGAACAGGTGCGCCAGAGCCTGGAGACCTTCGGCCGCGGCGGGGGCTACGTCTTCGCCGCCGTGCACAACGTCCAGGCTGGCGTGCCGGTGGAAAACCTGCTGGCCCTGTTCGAAGCGGTGCGGGACTTCCGGTGAGCCGTACCCGCCCCGGGAAGTCCTGCCGGCGCCCCTGCCGCAGGACCTGCACGTCCATACGACTTTCTCCCGGCACGACGGATCCGTGGTCCCGGAGCAGACCGTGGAGCTGGTGGCCCGCATCGCCCACGCCCGGGTGCTGGGCATCAGCGACCATCTGGAATACGTGGGCGACGCGTTCGAAGAGTACGCCCGCGCGGTCCGGGCCCACCGTCTGAAGCTGGGACTGGAGATCAACGGCGCCGAATGGGTCGCCGCGGCCGAGGCCCTGCCGGTGGATTATTACATCTACCACTGCCGCGACCGGGCCGAGGACTACCGCGGCGCGGAGCGCCTGGCCGCCTCCGGCCGGCCCGCGATCATCGCCCACCCCAAGGCCCTGCAGACCGACCTCGCCCGGGTGAGCCCCGCCTGCCTGATCGAGATCAACAACCGCTACGCCTGGCGCGAGCAGGGCTGGCGGGCCCTGGCCCCGTACGTGGGACGCTTCCGCTTCGTCCTCGGCTCCGACGCCCACCAGCCGCACTGGCTCAACCAGACGGCGGCCCGCTTCATCGCCCGGGAGCTGGGCGTTCAGGAGACCCTGCTGTTTTAAATATTGTCCAGCTGTTTCCAAACCTTCACCCTGATCCGGGTGAACAAGGACGGCGAGCGGCACGCCGAGAGGAGCGTTTCCTGCTGGCGAACCGCTTCGCCGAATCAGCCGAAGATCAGCCAGCCGAACAGGGTGCTGGCTACCACCGCGGCCAGGGTGAAGGGCAGGCCGATGCGCACGAACTGGCCGAAGCGCACCGCCTGCCCCTGCTTTCGCAGGATGCCCATGGCCACGATGTTGGCCGAAGCCCCGATCGGGAGTGACGTTCCCCCCACGCTCGCGCCCAGCAGCAGGCCCAGGTACAGCAGGTAGGGATTGATCGGGATCGCCTCGGTGAGCAGGCGGCAGACCGGCAGCATGGCCAGCAGGAAGGGCACGTTGTCGATGAAGGCGCTCAAGACCACGGAGATCCCGACGATCAGGGCGTAGACGACGAAGGGCCGGCTGCCCGCGACGGCCAGGATGTAGCCGGCCAGGTCCTCCATGAGCCCGACCACGGCCAGGCTCTCCACCAGCACGAAGATGCCGATCGAGGAACACCCCGGTCTGCCAGTCCAGGCGGCGCAGGTAGTCCTTGATCTCCCGGCCCTTGTTGCGCCAGAGGAACCAGAGGAAGCTCAAGGCAGCCGAAGAACACGCACAGCAGGCCGGTGGCGTACTCGAAGCCGTGCTCCAGGGAGGAGCTGGCCACCAGGGCAGGCCACCAGGGCCAGGGCCAGGAGGGTCGGCCCGAGGGAAAGGTAGCCTTCCTTTTCCAGCGGCGGCATCCGGCGGTTGTACCCGGCGAAGAACAGGTACAGCACGGCCAGGCCGGCCACGGCCCCCACCTGGGTGGCGAAGAAGATGTAGGGCCGGCCCTGCAGGATGAAGAAGTCGTTGAAGCTCAAGCCCGCGAAGGAGGCCAGCAGCATGCTCGGCGGGTCGCCGATCAGGGTGGCCGCGCCCTGCAGGTTGGAGATCACGGCCAGGCCGATCAGCAGCGGCCCCGGGTGGACCTCGCACTTGCGGGCGATGGCCAGCCCCACGGGGGCCACCAGCAGCACCACGGCCACGTTCTCCAGCGCCGTGGACAGCAGGCCGGCGAACACGCACAGCAGGAGCAGCGCCAGGCTCACCCTGCCCGCCCGGCCGGCGACCACCGTGGCCAGGAAGTCCGGCATGCGCGAGAACAGGAACGACTCGCTGACGAACAGCATGCCGAAGTACAGCAGCACCACGTTCCACTCGATGGACTTCCAGGCCTGGAGGGGCGACAGGTAGCGCAGCGCCAGCAGCACCGCCACCGCGGCCCACACGACGATGAGCTTATGGTGGTAGAAGCAGGATCAGCAGGACGTAGGCGATCAGGAAGACGGCCGCGACGAACAGCTTGGGGCTGATCGGCAGCATGGCCTCAGCCTCCGGTCACCGCGGCGGAGGCCAGGCGCACGCCCGCCGGCCCCTCGAAGCCGTCCAGGCGCTGCAGCTCCGCGGAAAGCTCCAGGCCGCCGGCCAGCTCCGGCAGGCGGCCCGACAGCGAGCCGCCGGTCACCGGCCGCTCGGCCGCCGCCCGGGTCGTGCCAGGTGCCCAGGCGCAGCTCGCCGGCGAAGTCCCCGGTCAGGGCGTCGCACTGGAAGTCCGAGAACACCGCCACCTCCAGGCAGCCTCCGCGCCGCAGCTCCTCCAGCCCCCGGGACGCCGGGGCGGACCCGCACGTTGGGCAGGCGGCCGGTGGGCGGGCAGCCCAGGTAGTGGCACCAGCGCAGCGGGCCCCACCAGGAAAGCAGGCGGCCGTCCTCGATCAGGGGCGTGGGGGCCAGCGGCCAGCCGTCCTCGTCCCAGGGCCCGGAGCTGGGCGAGTGCTCCAGGTACGGCTCCAGGCTGAGGGTGAGCGGATCCCCCTCCGGCCGCTCGCCCTGCACGCCCTCCCCGGGGCGGAAGCGGGCCACCCGCCCGTAGGCGGCCTCCGCCGAGGAGTGATAGGTGAAGTAGGACAGCAGCTCCCGCACGGCCACGCCGGTGAGCAGCACCGGCGTGCTGCCCAGCGCCGGCGTGGGCACGGCGCGGGCGCGCCGCCGGCAGAGCTCCAGCTGCCGGTCCAGCTCCTCGCGCAGTTCGCCGGGGCGCACCCGGGCGAAGGCCAGCGGCTGGTACAGCTCCACCGGCCCGCCCGGGGCCTCCGCCTCCACGATCAGCTCGCCGGAACCCTGGAAGAAACCGTAGCGCACGTCCACTCCCTCGGAGTTGCGCACGCGGGTCTCGCCCCGTTCCAGGAACAGCTCCGCTGAGTTGAGGCGTGCCCTTTCCTCCTTCTCGGCGGCCCCCGTTTCCACCAGCACCGCGCCCAGGGAGTCCAGGGCCCCGCCCAGGTCGGGCACGCTCGGCGCTTCGGGCACTTGCGGCGCGGGACCTCCCGGCGCGACCAGTGGGTAGGCGGGGTTCAGCACGTGGCCGGCCGCTCCGGCGGCCGCCCGCAGGGCGCGCTCCAGCTCCCGCCGGCCCTGGGTGGGGTGCAGCCGCACCGTGGCCGAGCCCCGGCAGGCCCGGCCGTCGCGGGTGAAGTCCCGGTACACGGTGGCCTGAAGGCGGCTGCATTCCTTGGCCCGCCGCATGTCCGCGCGGGGGCCTACCAGGAACAGCTCCCGGGACTCCACCTGCTGCTCCACGGTGCGCCAGGCATCCAGCTCCCCGGCCCGCCGCAGGCCTTCCAGCACGGTCTGCAGCATCAGCCCAGCCTCAGGCGGCATTTCAGGTACGGCCCGCCCATGGAGTTTTTCACGTACTCCTTGTGCCCCTTGCCGCACATGCCCGCGCCGGTGAGCTGGACCTCGGGGGTGGCCGCGCTCACCGAGCCCAGCACGTCGGGCACGTAGCCGGTCATGATCACCGGCGACACCAGCCTGCCGGTGAGCCGGCCGTCGGCGATCTCCCGGCCGTACAGCACGATCCCCTGCAGTCCCCAGTTGCGCGGGTCCTCCATGCCGCTGGAGTACCTCTCCAGCAGGTAGCCCTTGCGGATCGAGCCGATCATGTCCTCCAGGCTGTCCCGCCCGCCGGCAAAGAAGGTGCTGGCCATGCGGGCGTAGGCCTTGCGCTCGAAGGACTCCCGCCGCCCGTGCCCGGTCGGCGGGGTGCCTAGCGCGAGGGCCGACAGCAGGTCGGAGATGCCGGCGCGCATGATTCCCTTCTCCACGATCACCGTGTCCCCGCCCAGGGTGCCCTCGTCGTCGAACCAGTAGGAGCCCACCTGCTGGGCGGCGCGCGACCCGTCGTGCAGGGTCACCAGCTCCGAGCCCACGCGGGCGCCCAGATAGCCGGCCGCCTTGGCCCGGCCCTTCACGAACAGGTCCGCCTCCACGCCGTGTCCGAAGGCCTCGTGGGCCAGCAGGCCGGCGATCTCCGGCGAGAGGATCACCTCGTAGCTGCCGGGAGTGACTTTCCCGGCGGACAGCAGCTCTTCGGCCAGGGCCACGGCCTGAGCCAGCTTTCCCTCCATCTCGTCCAGCAGCTCCGTGCCTTTCAGCCCGGAAAAGGCTTCGTGCACGTAGCGGGTATCCTCCCCCCGCCGCACCACGGGGACCATGCTCCCCTGGGACCAGAGGTAGGCCTGCTCCAGCTCGCGGCGCCCGGACAGAAACAGCTTGCGGACGGTGACCACCTCGAACACCAGGCGCATGTCCGCCAGCAGGCTGGAGCGGGCGAAGGCCCGGTCGCGCAGGCTCGTGAGACGGGCGAGGGTTTTTTCCACGCCGACCGCCTCCGGCAGCAGCCGCACGCTGGAACGCCAGCGCCGGCGCAGGGGTTCGCCGCGGTGCACGGGGTACTCCATCCTGGCCCCGCCCCCGGCGGTCCCCTCCAGGAGCCGCAGCACCTCCTCCGGGGAAAGGGGCCGGTTGAACGAAGCCTCCCGATATCCGGTGCCGTCGTGCACCCGGGCCACGCAGCCGCGCTCGTTCCAGCGGCTGTCCAGCACCGAGACCTGCCCCCGGCGCACCTCGTAGCGCGTGCCGATGCAGTCGGTGGCCAGCAGCGAGGCGTAGGCGTACTCCCGCTCGAGGCGCCGGACCAGGCGGCGGAAGCTCCTCCTCCTTGAGGAAAGGTAGGGCGAGAAGGGAACGCGCACCCTCAACCCTGGACTTTCAGAGGCTCGAGCGCCGGCAGCTCGAACTCCTCGGCCAGCCTCCCGGCCCAGGTCTCCACGGTGTGGAACTCGCAGCGCGTGCAGGCCCAGGCCGCGGGCGGCCGCCACGTTCACCGGCATGTCGTCCAGGAACAGGGTCTGGTCGGCCGGCAGGCCCAGGAGCTCCAGGCAGTGCCGGTAGATGCCCGGCTCCGGCTTGATCATCCCCACCCGGCAGGAAAACACCGCCGGCTGGAAGCGGGAGACTTCGGGAAAATGCTCCTCGAGCTAGGGCAGAAAACCGGGCGGCATGTTGGAGAGGATGGCGGTGGCCCAGCCTCCCCGCCGCAGCTCTTCGGCCCAGGCGAACATGGCCGGGTTGGGCCGGGTCCAGGCTTCCAGGTCCCGCTCCCCCATGGCGCGCAGCAGCTCCGCGGATGGCGTCCGGCCGCCGCGCCGGGCCATCCGCGTCCAGAACTCGGTGATGGGCAGGGTCCCGCGGTCCACCTCCGGGCGCAGCTCGTGAAAAGCCCGGATGAACTGCTCCCGGTCCAGGCCGCAGCGCTCCGCGAGCCAGGCCATGTTTTCGGGGCGCGGCGGCAGGCTGAGCACGTGCCCGAAGTCGAAAATGACGGCCTTGACCTTGACTTTCATGTTTGCGGTTAATCTACTGGAATCGCCAGGCTTCATCAATCGATATGTGCGCCATCGCCCTGCTGCAGCTCCCCATCCCCGACCCGGACCCGGCTATGGCCGGCGCCAACGTGCCTCTGGCCGCCGGCTACCTGAAGGCCTGCCTGCCGCCCGCGCGGCGCGCGGCGGTCAGCATCCTGCCCCGTGAGCTGGCCCGGCACGGGGGGGACGCGGCCATCCTGGACTGGCTCGCGGACCAGGAGCCCGGCCTGGCGGGCTTCAGCTGTTACCTATGGAACCTGGAGCGCAGCCTGTGGCTGGCGGCCCGCCTCAAGGAGCGGGTCTCCTCCGCCCGCGTGCTGTTCGGCGGGCCCGAAATCGTGGAAGGTCGGCTCCCTGCTGGAGCGCGAGGTCGTGGACGCCTTCGTGCAGGGCGAGGGGGAGCCGGTGTTCGCGGCGCTGCTGGAAGCGCTGCGGCGACGGGCGCAGGCCCCGCTGCCGCGGTTCACGCGCGCCCCGCTGGCCCGCCTGGAGGCCGTGCCCAATCCCTACACCGCCGGGACGCTGGAGGCGCGCCCCGACGAGCCGCTGTACCTGGAGACCCTGCGCGGCTGCCCGCACCGCTGCAGCTACTGCTTCTACGGCAAGCAGTTCCCCACGGTGCGCCGCTTCCCCGAGGCGATCCTGCCGGCGGTCTTCGCCCTGGCGCGCGAGCGCGGGGTGCCGGAGATCTACCTGATGGACCCCTCCTTCACTTCCGCCCGGCGGGCTGGAGGAGCGCCTGGCCCGCCTGGCCGCCTTGAACCCGACGGGCATCCCGCTGCACGCCGAGCTGCGCCTGGAGGCGGTCAGCCCGGAGGCGGCGCGCCTCATGCGCGAGGCGGGATTCGCCTCCGTGGAGGCCGGGCTGCAGTCCGTGAACCGGGCGGCGCTGGCGAGCGTCGGGCGCGGTTTTCGGCGTGAGGCCTTCCTGCGCGGGGCGGGGCTGCTGCAGGCCCAGGGCATCGCCATCCGCACCGGGGTGATCCTGGGCCTGCCGGGCGACACGCTCGAAGGCTTCGCCGCCACGCTGGAGTTCCTGGGGAAGAATGGGCTGGCCAGCGGAGCCGAGGTCTACCCCCTGGCCGTGCTGCCCGGCACGCAGCTGCGGGAACAGGCCGCCGGCCTGGGGTTGTCCTACATGCCCCTGCCCCCGTACTGGGTCCTGCGCACCCCGGCCTGCAGCGAGAGCGATCTGTTCCGGGGCGTGCGCCTGGCCGAGGAAGCGCTGGAAGGAGAGCTGTTCGCGCCGATCGTGCCGCGCTTCGCCGATCCGGCGCCGGGCATCACCGGCTTCCTGGACCTGCGCGGCGGCTCGCCCGCCGCCTCGCTCGCTTCGCTGCAGCTCCTCGAACGCGCCGCGAAGGACCCGGCCTCCCTGCACCTGGCCAACTGCGTGACGGTGCTTCTCTCCGCCGAGCAGCTGTCCAGCGCCGGCAGCCTGGACGACCTGCGCCGCCTGGGCGAGCGCCTGCTGGCGGCCAACCCCTTCGGTCTGTACCAGCTGGTGATCGAAGGCGCGCAGCAGCCGCCGCTGGAGCCGGCCGTCCGCCTGGCCGAGGCCTTCCACCATCCCGGGAACTACTTCGACCGCAGCCGCTACTACCAGGAGGACCCGCAGGGCCGCTTCTCCGCGCGCCTGTATCCACCTGACCGCCGACCTGAGCGCGGCCCGGCGCCACTACGAGCGAGCCGCTGCCCTTCGACCTGATCCTGGCCTACACCCCGCGCCTGCTTTCCTCGGGCCGGGACCTGCTGGAGGAGCACCCGCTGCTGCTGCTGGAGCGCCCGCTCCAGGCAGCAGAGCAGCGGGAAATCGACAAGCTCTACTTGGGCCGCCCCGGGCTGCTGATCCGCCGATAGCCCCCGGTCCGGACTACGCCGTGCGCTCCAGCTCGGCGATGAAGCCGTAGAAGTCGACCTCGTTGGCCGCCAGGCCCCGTCCGTAGATGAAGCGCGTGGCCACGGTGGTGGCCACCAGCGCGTCCAGGTAGTTCTCCGGAACCCTGCTCCAGGATGTGCTCGATGCCCACCAGCTCCAGCAGGGCGGCGGGGGTGCACTGGGAAAGCACTTTGCGGCGCAGCTTGACGTCCTTGACCAGCTCCGAGGCGGCGATGGCGTCGGCCGTGGCGTTGATGCGCTCGCTGATGCGGTTGCTCAGGATGGTCAGGGGGATCTTGCGCTCCTGGTGCTCGCGCCACATCAGCTCGAACTCCGCCCGGGCGTTGGCCCGGATGATGGCCAGGATCTGCTCGACGTAGCGCTTGCGGAAGGCCGAGATCTTCCCGTCCGCGCCCACCACCATGTTCGCCCGGAACTCCTCGTCCGACAGGGCCAGGGAGGCGTACACCTCCAGGGAGGAGGAGGTGACCCCTCCCTTGTTGGCCGAGGCGTCCTTGATCAGCACCACCCCGTGCTCCTCCAGGCGGAGGCGGGCGTCCTCGGTGATGAACAGGTTGGCCCCTTCCACGATGACCCGGAACTTCGGCTTGCCCTGCTCGTCCAGCAGCTGCCTCCAGTTGGTGATGTTCACCGCCCCGGGGCGGCCGCCGCAGGGCACGAACAGGTCCGCCGTGGCCAGCGGATTCAAGTGGAAGGTGTTGCGGAACACCTCGCCGTTGGGCACCGCCGTGCCGTCCGGCAGGCGCACGTCCCGGTCCTTGACCGCCACGTAGAAGCCGGCCTTGGACAGACGCTTGCGCTCGAAGTGATCGACCATCACCCGCTCCCGGGCCAGGCGGACCAGCTCCTCCCGGTCCAGGCCCTTGGGGTCGTACAGCACGCCGCTGCCGTCGATCACCGCGATGGTCCGGTCCTTGGACATCAGGATCTCGTTGCTGCCCAGGTCGCCGTCCGGGCCTCCGGTCTGCACTTTGGTCAGGGCCTCCTCCTTGAGACCCAGCTTCTCCAGCACGGCCAGCACGTTCTCGTGCACGCCCGCGGTGGTCATGCCGAACATGTCGTGCGGGATCCCGCCGATGGTCGGGGATTTGCCGGTGGTGAAGGCCTTCCAGTACTTGTACTTGCGCCGGCCCGCGTACAGGGCGGCCCAGTCCATCAGCTCCGCCGTGCGCTCGTCGGGGCCCAGGAACAGGATGTCCTGCCGGCCCTCCAGGTCCAGCACGTCCTTGCGGGGCAGCAGCAGGTCCAGCAGGGCGTCGATGTAGCTGACGAAGGCCTCCCGCACCTCGTCCTGGTTGCGCAAGCGCAGCAGCAGCGTGCCCTTGGCCCCGCCTTCCGGGATGTCCTTGTTCTTGCGCTGCTGGGTGTGGGCCAGGTTGTAGTTCTCCAGGAAGATCGTGTCCCGGTTGGGCTCGTACTCCGCGCGGCTGCCGGACTTCACGATGCGGATGCCGCCGCGGGCGATGTCCCGGAAGCGGATGTGGAAGCCCACGAACTCGCGCCCCACGAAGAAGTACACCCCGAACGGGCCGGTCCGGGTACTCCCGCCCCTGCACCACCCCGGGGTCCAGCTTGAAGGACAGGCAGCGCTTGTTCTGGATGAAGAAGTTGGTCCGCTTCACCGACTTGTTGAAGGTCAGGAAGGTGCGCAGGATGGTGCGCTCCCGCTCCCCGGCCACTTCCCGCTCCAGGGTCCCCTCGATCTTGCGCTCCAGGGCGGCCAGCGCCTCCGGCTCGGCCGCTTTGCCGTCGCTGCCGCGGCCGGGATCCAGGCGGGCGCAGAAATGCTCGTAGAGGGTATTGATGATGCCGGTGTTGGCCGTCACCGCGGCGGTGATGCGGTCCTCGGAGAAGGTGTTCTTGGTCAGGCTGCGCTTCCAGCGGTCGACGATGCCGCGCACCTCCGGCTGGTCCCGCAGCGCCTCGCTCACCGTGGCGTACTCCTCGGTGAGCATGGTCAGGAACTGGTGGGCGTAGGTGGCCCCGGCCAGGGCGTACAGGGTCTGCTGGGGCAGGAAGGTCCCGTCGCGTGAACAGGGAAGTCAGCGGGTGCTCGCGGCAGCATGATCAGGCCCGAGCAGGTCGCGCGAGAAGGCCTCGGCCGTCTTGGGCTCCAGGCGGTTGAAGTACAGGGAGTAGATCTTCTTGCCGTCCGCGAAGATCTCGCGGTGCTTGCGGTTGGAGTAGATGCGGTACTGGTCGAACAGGTGCGAGAAGAGGTTCAGGAAGTTCTGGGGGCGGTTGGAGTGGATGCCGATCATGATCCGGGTTTCCTTGCTCTCCGCCTTGTCCGTGACCGAGACCACGGGCACCTCGCGCTCGTTCATCAGCTCCCACATGGCCTTGTAGCGTTCCTTGGTCTGCGCGGCCGAGCGCTTGAGGAACAGGCAGTCGGCGGCCCGCTCGAAGTCCGGGGTTTCCCCCTCGGCCAGCGGCGGCCCGTAGTCCGGCCGGTTGAGGATGTACAGGCGCAGGAAGGGACGGCCGTTCTCCTTGATCATGTAGCTTTCCAGCCGCCACATGGGATAGCGGGCCTCGATGCGCTGCTCGATCTCACCGGTGCGCACCGGCTCTTCCTGCACGATGTAGACGGCCCGGTCCTCGCGCTCGTTCTTCAGCTCGATGCCCGACGCCCGCCCCCCCGGCCTGGGCCGCCAGGCGCGAGGCGCCGATGGCGATCAGGTGGCTGGCGATCTCTTCCATGGTCGTGACGCTGAAGTAGTAGGAGTCGATGCCCAGATCGTACAAGAACCAGTGGATGAGCTCCTGGGCCTTCTCTTTGGAAAAATAGCCCGTGGCCAGGACCAGCTCTTCGAGGCGAGCCGGCCTGCTCCTTGCTCAACGGACCTGCGTCCCCCTGCCTGCCTTTTGGCATTCCCATTTCCTCCTGTGTGGATGCCTCAGAGAGTATCGCAAAATCGGGATTTTGGAAATAGGAATAGGGTATTATAGGACTATGACCCCCGCACCGCTGCCCATGTCGCGCGCGGAGATGCAGGAGCGCGGCTGGGACCGGCTGGACGTGCTGCTGGTGAGCGGCGACGCCTACGTGGACCACCCCTCGTTCGGCACGGCGCTGATCGGGCGCCTGCTGGAAAGCCTCGGATACCGGGTGGGGATCGTGGCCCAGCCGGACTGGCGGGGGCTCAACGATTTCCAGGCGCTGGGGCGGCCGCGGCTGTTCGCCGGCATCAGCTCCGGCAACGTGGACTCCATGGTGGCCAACTACACGGCCAACCGCCGGCCCCGGCGCACGGACGACTACTCTCCGGCGGACCGCGCCGGCCTGCGGCCGGATCGGGCCTTGATCGTGTACGCCAACCGCCTGCGCGAGGCCTTCCCCGCGGTGGATGGATCCCCCCGCCTGCCCCTGGTGCTGGGCGGCATCGAGGCCAGCCTGCGCCGCCTGGCGCACTACGACTACTGGGACGACGCGGTCCGCCGCTCGGTGCTTCTGGACGCCAAGGCGGACCTGCTCGTGTACGGCATGGGCGAGGCGGCGATCGGCGAAATAGCGGCCCGCCTGGCGGCCGGGGAGCCGGTGGCCGCCCTGCAAGGCATCCGCGGCACCGCGATCCTGTGCCGGCCGGAGGAGATACCGGATGCGGCCCTGCGCCTGCCTTCCTTCGAGCAGGCGCGCGACGACCCGGAGGCTTTCCTGGAGGCCTTCCGCGCCATCTACGCCAACATGAGCCCGCGCGCAGCCCGGGCGCTGGCCCAGCCCCACGGGGAACGCTGGGTCGTGCAGAACCCCCCGGCGTTGCCGCTGCCCGGCCCGGAGCTGGACCGCCTGCACGAGCTGCCCTTCAGCCGCCGCTGGCACCCCCGTTACGACGCGGAGGGCGGGGTGCGGGCCCTGGAAACCGTGCGCTGGTCGCTCATTTCCCATCGGGGCTGCTGCGGGGAGTGCAGCTTCTGCTCCCTGTACCTGCACCAGGGGCGCATCGTCTCCAGCCGCTCGCCGGAGTCGGTGCTGCGCGAGGCCCGCCGCCTGGCCGAGCAGCCCGATTTCAAGGGCACGATCACCGACATCGGCGGGCCCACCCTCAACCTGTACGCCGCCTCCTGCCCGCTGTGGGAGCGGCAGGGCTTCTGCGACGGCCGCCGCTGCCTGCTGCCGGAGAAGTGCCCGCGCCTGCGGCTGGGCTACCGGCAGGCTTTGCGCCTGTACCGGGAGGTCCGCGGGCTGCCGCGCGTGAAACACGTGTTTCTGGCCAGCGGCTTCCGCCACGACCTGCTCCTGCAGCAGGAGGCCGACGAGTACCTGGAAGAGGTGTTGAGACACCACGTGGGCGGGCAGCTGAAGCTGGCCCCCGAGCACAGCGAGCAGCGGGTGCTGGATCTGATGGGCAAGCCGCGTTACCCGGTGTACCTGAGCTTTCTGGAAAAAGTGGCCCGCCTCGGACGCAAGATCGGCAGGCGCATCTACCTGGTCAACTATTTCATCAGCGCCCACCCGGGCGCCGGGCTCGAGGAGGCTCGCGGCCTGGCCCAGGCCTTGGGCCGGCGCAATATGCACCCCGAGCAGGTGCAGGACTTCCTGCCCCTGCCCCTGACCGTGTCCGGGGCGATGTACCACACCGGGGTGCATCCCTTCACCGGGGAGCGGGTGTATTCCGCCCGCAGCCTGGAGGAGCGGCGCCTGCAGCGGGCCCTCCTGCAGCCCAGGGACGCGGGGCGAAGCCCGGTATTCCCGGCGCGAAGCCCGGTACTCCCGGCGCGAAGGCCGGCCGCCCCGCCAGAAAAGCCGGGTTCACGCCGGTAAAGCCGGGTTACTCGGAGCGCCGGGCACGGGTAAAGCCGGGTTTCACCGCAAAGGAGGGCTGAGGCGCGGGGCGACTTCTCGCCATGATGAATGTCCGGCTCCCGACGCCGCCCGAACGCCGACCTGGCGCGGTGCCCCGCACGCCCCTGATCGCCGGCCGGCGGTGTCGCCACTTCCCTGCCATCATAGGAGTACGGCCTTGGGCCACCCTGATTTCGGTGGTGCTGAACATCGCCCTATGCGGGTTGCTGTTGGGCCTTTCCGGCGTGCTGTTGCGCTTCCTGGGGAGGCCGGGAAGCAGAGCGCTGAGCAAGATCACCAGCCTGCTGCTGGGGGCCATTGCCGTGATGCTCATCCGCAAGGGGATCGTGGACCTGCTGGGCGGCTGTAGCGCCCGGAAATGCAGGGCAGGGAGCACCGGGCCCCCGGATCCAGAACGTAGGAGGGGGGATTCGACCGGCGCCGGAGGCGTCCGGATGCTCCGCTTGCCTTGCATCCCGAATATAGCCCGGTCGAACTTACCTATCCCTGTCCGGTCCATTACAGATTTGTAATGCCTCAGAACCGCGAGCCGGTTGCAATGACGCTCCGCTTGGCGCAACATTGAGGGCAGGACGAAACAGATGCGCGTGCTGATCGTGGAGGACGACACCAAGATCGCCTCGTTCGTGGCCAAGGGGCTGAAGCAGGCCGGCTACGCGGTGGACAGGGCCGCCAACGGGCAGGAAGGGCTGGAGCTGGCCCGCTCGGCCCCGTACGACGCGGCCATCGTCGACATCATGCTGCCCCGCCTGGACGGCCTGTCCCTGATCGAGCGCCTCAGGGCCGAAGGCATCCGCACCCCGGTGCTCATCCTGAGCGCCCGCCACTCGGTGGACGACAAGGTCCGCGGCTTCCAGACCGGGGGCGACGACTACCTGACCAAGCCCTTCTCCTTCGAGGAGCTGCAGGCCCGAGTGCAGGCGCTGATCCGGCGCGCGACCATGAGCGTTCCGGCCAGCCGCCTGGAGGTAGGCGACCTGTCCCTGGACCTGAGCCGGCGGGAGGTCCGGCGCGGCGACCGGCTCCTCGAGCTGCAGCCCCGCGAGTACTCCCTGTTGGAATACCTGCTGCGCAACGCGGGGATGGTGGTCTCCAAGACCATGATCCTGGAGCACGTCTGGGACTACCACTTCGACCCGCAGACCAACGTGGTGGACGTGCTGGTCCACCGCCTGCGCGCCAAGATCGACGAGGGCTTCCAGGCCAAGCTCCTGCACACCGTGCGCGGGGTCGGCTATGTTCTCAAAGTCCCTTAACCTGCGCCTGGCCGCGGTATTCAGCGGCATCTTCCTGGCCGGGACGCTGCTGCTGTTCGCCGGCACCTACCTGCTGTTGTACAGCTCGGTGCGCCGCGAGCACATCCAGCAGGTGCAGGCCCGCCTGCTGGAGTTCTGGGCAATGTACCAGACCGGGGGCATCGCCGCCCTGAAGGCCGAGGTTATAGCCGAGAAAAACCAGGAGTCCCGCCGGCCGTTCCTGCTGCGGGTGGTGGGCTCCGACAACGCCACGCTCTTCCTGTACGTTCCCCCGCCGTGGCGTCACTTCCATTTCCGCGACCTGGAGGAGGCGGACCCGGCCAGGCCCCAGGCCTTCCTGCGCCTGCCCCTGGCCGACGGCAAGGGCGCCCTGGAGCTGGCGGGCCTGCGCCTGGATGACGGCAACTGGCTGCAGGTCGGTTTTCACAGCGCCGATTGGCAGGAGCTGCTCGTGCGCTTCCGCCAGGTCTTCATCCTGATCGCCGCGCCGCTGCTGGTCTTGAGCTTCCTGGGCGGAGCCCTGGCCTCCTCGCGCGCCCTGCGTCCCGTGCAGCACCTCACCCGGGCCTTCCAGTCCATCATCCGCACGGGCAGGCTGGACGCCCGGGTGCCCGAGCGCGGGGGGGGCGGGGAGCTGGACGCCCTGGTGTCGCTGTACAACGGCATGCTGGCCAAGATCGAGACCCTGGTCAACGGCATGCGCGGCGCCCTGGACAACGTGGCCCACGACCTGCGCACCCCCCTGGCGCGCCTGAAGGCCGCGGCCGAAACGGCGCTGGCAGGGCCGCCCTCCGGGCAGCGGCGCGCCCTGGAAAGCTGCCTGGAGGAAACGCAGACCATTCTGACCATGCTGAACACCCTGATGGACATCTCCGAGGCGGAGACCGGGGCCATGCGCCTGGCCCGCGCGCGCGTGCGCCTGGCCGACCTGATCGAGGACCTGCGGGAGCTGTACGGCTACGTGGCCGCCGAGCGGAGCATCACCCTGGAAAGCCAGGCGCCGCCGGAGCTGGAGGTCGACGCGGACCTGAACCGCCTGCGGCAGGTCATCGCCAACCTCCTGGACAATGCGCTGAAATATACGCCCGCCGGCGGGCGGGTATGGATCGAGGCTTCGGCCGAGGAGGACGGGGTGAAGATCGTGGTGCGCGACACGGGCCCCGGCATCCCCGCCGAGGAGCTGCCTCACATCTGGGAGCGCCTGTATCGCGGGGACCGCAGCCGCTCCACGCCGGGCCTGGGACTGGGCCTGAGCCTGGTGCAGGCGATCGTGCGGGCGCACGGAGGCACGGTGGCGGCCCGCAGCCTCCCGGAGGCAGGCGCGGAGTTCACCGTCCGCCTGCCGTCGGCCTCCCGGTGGCCCGCCACCCTTACAAACGTGTAATTTCGAGGAAAGGGCTCGGTAAGGCCCGCGCGCTATGCTAAGCGCATGGAGGATCGACAATGAATGTTAAGAAGCTGTTTTCTTCGCGCTGGTTCGCCCCGTCCGTGACCGCCGCGCTGGCCCTGGCGGCGGGTCTGGCCGTGGGCGGGCTTGTGGCTCGGCGCCGGCGCCTCGGCCGCGGGCCCGGTCGTGCCAGCCGGACGCCTGAGCGCCACCCCGGTGGACTTCAACACCAACCTGGAGGGCATCCAGACCCTGCAGAGCATGCAGAACGCCTTCCGGGCCGTGGCCGCCAAGGTGCTGCCCTCGGTGGTGCAGGTGGACGTGGTGGACGTGGTCAAGAACTCGGGGGCCGACTTTCCCAATCCCTTCGAGTTCTTCTTCGGACCGCGCAACCAGAGGCAGAGCCAGCCGCGCGAGTTCCGCCAGCAGGGCCTGGGCTCCGGGGTGGTCGTGCGCCGCAACGGGGACAAGCTCTACGTGCTGACCAACAACCACGTGGCCGGTGACGCGGAGCAGATCAGCATCAAGCTCCAGGACGGCCGCTCCTACAAGGCCAAGCTGGTGGGCAAGGATGAAAACAAGGACCTGGCCCTGGTGGTGTTCGAGACCCGGGAGAATATCCCCGTGGCCGAGCTGGGCGACTCCGGCAGCCTGATGGTCGGGGACTGGGTCCTGGCGGTGGGCAGCCCGTTGGGCTTCGAGTCCACGGTGACCGCGGGCATCGTCAGCGCCATCGGCCGTCGTTCGGTGCAGGGCGCAGCCGGCTTCACCGACTACATCCAGACCGACGCCGCGATCAACCAGGGCAACTCCGGAGGCGCGCTGGTGAACATCTACGGCCAGGTGGTCGGCATCAACTCCTGGATCGCTTCCACCTCCGGGGGCAACATCGGCCTGGGCTTCGCCATCCCGGTCAACAACGCCAAGCGGGCCATCGACGACTTCATCACCAAGGGCAAGAGCGAGTACGGCTGGATCGGGATCAACATGGGCGGCCTGCAGCCGCAGGCGGCCGAGGACCTGAAGCTGGGGGAGGCGCACGGCGCCTTCGTGTACGGCGTGTTCAAGAGCTCCCCGGCCGAGAAGGCCGGCCTGCTGCCGGGCGACCTGATCACCAAGGTGGACGGCAAGGCCCTCAAGGACTCCTCGGACCTGCTGCTGACCATCGGCAACCTGACTCCCGGACGCAAGGTGGAGCTGGAGCTGGTGCGTGCCGGGTCCACCCGGCGCCTCACCCTGCAGGTGGCCGCTCGCGCCGACGAGAAGCAGCTGGCCGCCCAGAGCTCCAAGGTCTGGCCCGGCTTCTCGGTGCTCAAGATCACCGACGACGTGCGCGAGCAGCTGAACCTGGGCAGCTCGGACGCCGGCCTGGTGATCGGGGCCGTGGATCAGAGCGGCCCGGCGGACGTGGCCGGCCTGAAATCGGGAGACCTGGTCACCAAGGTCGGGGGCCGGGAGGTGCGCGACCTGGGGGACTTCTACAAGGCGCTCAACAACCCCGGCGCCAAGGAAATCCTGTTCGCCATCCAGCGGCAGGGCAACAACCTGATCATCGGCCTGGTGCGCTGAGGCCCGCCCGGCTCGCAGCGCCTCCTGAAAGCCCCGGTCCCCGCCGGGGCTTTCACTTTTTGGCCCCCGGGGTAGCAGTTTTCACCCTCCCGGTTGTTCAATGGGCACAATAGCTGAACTCACGAGGAGGCAACCATGGCAGTGAGAGACGAGAAGCTGGAAAGGGCCAAGAAGATCGCCCACCGGAAGATGGATTTCCTGCGGCACGTGATCATCTACCTGCTGGTGATGGCCGTGCTGGCGATCATCAACAATATCAGCACCCCCGGCGGGTACCAGTGGTGGCTGTGGCCGGCGCTGGGCTGGGGCATCGGGGTGGTGGCCAACTTCCTGAGCGCCTTCCTGTATTCCGGCGGCTCCCTGGAGAAGCGCCTGATCCAGAAGGAAATGGAAAGGATGGGCGATGAAGAGTAACCGCAGCCTGGCCGACATCCTGGGCATCGTGCTGGGCGTGGTGGCGACGGCACTGACCGTCGCCGCCCTGGTCTACCTGCTCGGGGCCCGGCCGTTCCACCGCATCCGCGGTCCCTGGTGGCCGCGCATCGAGGAGCGGCTGGAGCGGAGCCTGGGCCAGCGAGGAGCATACCGAAGAGGTGAGCCAGAGCGTCCAGAACCTGGAGGTGAACAACGTCTCCGGCCCGGTGCGCGTGGAGGGCTGGGACCGGGACACCATCGAGGTGCACTACGTGAAGCAGGCTCGCGGCCAGCAGGCCCTGGAGGACTTCCGCGTCGAAATCCTGGCCGAGGGCGACACCCTGAAGGTGCGCCCGGTCTACAGCTCGCAGGCCGGCTTCCGCTTCGGCCCGGTGTCCTTCGACCTCAAGGTCCCCTCTACCCTGCGGCAGATCAGCGTGCACAGCGTCTCGGGCCGCATCGAGGTGCAGAAGCTCTCGGCCGACATCGAGCAGGAGCTGGAGACCGTCTCCGGCTCGATCTTCACGGACCGCTCCGGCAACCTGCGGGCCAAGAGCACCAGCGGCGGGATCGAGTTCTCCTTCGCGGGTGACAGGCTCTACGCCAAGTCCGTCTCGGGCACGATCAACGGCAAGATCCGCAGCCTGGGGCGCGGCGGCTCGGTGGAGGTGGAAACCGTTTCCGGTTCCGTGAACCTGTCGGCCTTCGCCGGCCTGGACGCCGAGCTGCGCCTGCAGTCGTTAAGCGGCTCCATCTCCTGCGGCTTCCCGCTGCAGATCACGGAGAAGAAGCGCAATCGCCTGGAGGGGCGCATCGGCACCGGTGCGGTGCCGCTGACCGCCAAGACCGTGAGCGGCTCGATCAACCTTTCGCCGCTGGAATAAAGCAGTACATTAAAACAACATGGATCGTTCGCAAGCTATGGGCGAGGGCTCGATCCCTCGCCTTCTTTTGAAGTTCTCCTTCCCGGCCATCGTGGGCATGCTGGTCAACGCCCTGTACAACGTGGTGGACCGTATCTTCATCGGCCTGGGGGTCGGCCCGCTGGGCATCGCCGGAGCCACGGTGGGCTTCCCCGTCATGATCGTGCAGATGGCCTTCGGCATGCTGATCGGCATGGGCGCCACGGCCCTGGTCTCCATCCGCCTGGGGGAGAAAAAGAAAGAGGAAGCCGAGCGCATCCTGGGCAACGCCTTCAGCCTGCTGGTGCTGGTTTCCCTGGCGCTCATGGCTGCCGGCTTGATCTGGCTGCGGCCTCTGCTGGGCCTGTTCGGGGCCAGCCCGGCCATCCTGGCGCAGGGCTACGACTACCTCAGCGTCATCCTGGCCGGCTCGGTGTTCATGGGTGTGGGCTTCGGGATGAACGGCTTCATCCGGGCCGAGGGCAACCCGCGCATGGCCATGCTCACCATGGTGATCGGCGCGGTGCTGAACACCCTGCTGGACCCCCTGTTCATCTTCGTGTTCAAAATGGGGGTGCGCGGGGCGGCCATCGCCACGGTGATCTCCCAGGCCGTTTCGGCCGCCTGGGTGCTGAGCTACTTCCTCGGGGGCCGCAGCCTGCTGAAGCTACGCCTGCCCCACCTGAGGATCCGCTGGAAGATCACGGTGAGCATCGTGGCCATCGGGTTCGCGCCCTTCGCCATGCAGCTGGCCGCCAGCGTGCTCAACGCCCTGCTCACGCGGCAGCTGCAGCGCTTCGGGGGGGACCTGGCCATCGCGGCCATGGGCATCTTCTTCAGCCTGAACATGCTGATCCTGATGCCGATTTTCGGCATCAACCAGGGCGCCCAGCCCCTGATCGGCTACAACTACGGCGCCCGCCGCTTCGACCGGGTGAAGCAGACCCTCCGCCTGGCCATCGCCGCGGCCACGGCCTTGGTGCTGGTCGGCTTCGCGGTGGTCGAGCTGTTCCCTGCCTCGCTGATTCGCCTGTTCAGCCGAGACAGCGCGGAGCTGCTGGCCATCGGAGTGACGGCGCTCCGCATCTGCCTGGTGACGCTGCCGGTCATCGGCTTCCAGATCGTGGCCGCCAGCTACTTCCAGGCCGTGGGCAAGCCCCGCCAGGCCATGCTGCTGATGCTCTCCCGCCAGGTGCTGCTGCTGATCCCGGCCATCCTGATCCTGCCGCGCTACTTCGGCCTGCTGGGCATCTACTACGCCGTGCCGCTCGCCGACCTGGGATCGGCCCTGCTCACCGCGGCCTGGCTCGCGCTGGAGCTGCGCAAGCTGGGGCGGCAGCACGGGGAGCAGGCCGCCGCGCTTTTGCCGGCGCGCAGCCAGGCTGCCGCCACGCCCTTGCCGCTGCCGCAGGAGCAGTTCGCCGAGTAATTCCTTGGTGACAGCGCCCCGGTTTCCCTGTACCATAGCGCAGGAGCATGCCATGACAAAGAGCGGTATTCTTGCAGCCGCCCTGCTACTGGCAGCGGCGGCCATCTTCGCGGTGCCGATGAGCGTGATCGTGAAGGAGACCCAGGTCCGGGCCACACCCAGCTACATGGGCAAGATCCTGGGCACGGCGAAGTACGGCGATCGACTGGAAGTGCTGGAGAAGCAGAACGGCTGGGCCAAGGTGACCCTGCCTGCGGGCAAGGGCCAGGGCTGGGTGAACCTCTCGGCCCTGAGTACCAAGCAGGTCGCGCTCAAGGCCGGCGCCGCGGGCACAACCAGCGGCGCCTCCAGCGGCGAGGTGGCCCTGGCGGGCAAGGGCTTCAACCAGGAAGTGGAAGCCCAGTACCGCGACGAGACCCAGCTGGACTACACCTGGATCGACCGCATGGAAGGCTATCGGGTGAGCCCGGAGCAGGTCCTGGCCTTCCTGCAGGCGGGCGGCCTGCCGCAGGGAGGAGCCCAATGAAAACCCGTCGCGCCATGCATCGCGCCATAGCCTCCGCCGCGGCGCTCCTGGGCGCCCTGGCCTTCCTGTCCGCCTGCTCTTCGCTGGGCAGCGTGGACACGCTCAACCTCCTCAACATCGCGGCCAAGAGCAGCGAGGCGGTGGCCAAGAGCTTCGAGGACATCACCCCGGAGCAGGAGTACTACGTCGGCCGGGCGGTGGGCGCCAACATTCTCGCCCAGTACCCTCCATTTTCCGAGGCCAAGGCCAACACCTACCTCAACCTGCTGGGCCAGAGCCTGGCCCTGGCCTCCGACCGGCCGGAGACCTTCGGCGGCTACCACTTCCTGATCCTGGACTCCGACGAGATCAACGCCTTCGCCGCCCCCGGCGGCCTCATCTTCGTGAGCCGCGGCCTGCTGCGCTGCGCGGACAGCGAGGACGCCGTGGCGGCCATCCTGGCCCACGAGATCGGGCACGTGGCCAGACAGCACGGCCTGAAGGCCATCAAGACCGCGCGCTTCAAGGACGCGGGCCTGGCCATCGGCATGGCCGCGGTGGAGGAGCTGGGCCCCTCCGAGCTGGCCAAGGTGACCGCCGCCTTCTCCGGCACGATCGACGACATCACCTCGACCCTGGTCAACAGCGGATACTCCCGCGGCGCGGAAAAAGAGGCGGACCTGGCGGCCGTGGACATCCTGAAGCGCGCCGGCTACGACCCCAACGCCCTGGTGCGGATGCTGAAGGTCATGGACAGCCGACTGAAGCCGGGAGCGCCGGACTTCGCGAAGACGCACCCCGACCCGGAGGACCGCATCGCCTCGATCCGAAGGCCTGTCGCTGGCCTCCGCCCCGATCCCGCCGGCGGCGCCGCCGGCCCGGCAGAGCCGCTACCAGGCGGCGCTGGGCAAGATCTAAGGCGCATGGCCGGCTCGCCGCGGGCGCGCAAGGCGCTGCAGGGGGTCCTGGTCGGCCTGGCCTCCGGGGCCCTGGCCCTGGGGCTGGCGATTCCCGGGCTGCTGGACACCTTCGAGGGGCGGACCTGGGACTGGCGGGTGCGCCTGCTGGCCCGTCCGGGAGCGGCCACCGAGCAGATCGCCCTGATCCTCCTGGACCAGGACA
This sequence comes from uncultured Spirochaetota bacterium, assembly GCA_963736785.1. Taxonomy (GTDB): domain Bacteria; phylum Spirochaetota; class Spirochaetia; order SZUA-6; family DRHE01; genus MIBK01. The sequence continues at coordinate 158,207 of CAVTQG010000020.1, forward strand.
GCCTGGACTGGGGCAAGGAGGTCAACGGCCTCTCCTGGCCCTGGCCGCGGGAGACCTACGCCGTGGTGGCGGATTTCTGCCGGCGGGGCGGAGCCAAGGCCCTGGCCTTCGACGTGCTGTACACCGAGCCCTCCGTCTACGGGGTGTACGACGACGAGGCCTTCGCCGCGGCCGTGGCCGAGAACGGCCGGGTGGTCGGCGCCGTGTTTCTGAGCCCGACGCAGGGAACCGCCGAGAGCTGGCCGGAGGCCGCACCGCAGGCGCCGATCTGCCGTAGCCGGTCTGGAGGACTGGCTCGCGGGCTCGGCCCGCCTGCGGGAGGCGCTGGAGTTCCCCCGGGCCACCTTCCCCATCCCGGAGCTGGCCGCAAGCGCGCGCGTGCTGGCCAACACCAACCTGAGCCCGGACAAGGCGGACGGGGTGTACCGCCGCGGCCAGCTCTGTTCAACCTGTTCGACGGACGCGTGGTGCCCAGCCTGGCCCTGGGCGCCTACCTGGCCGGGGAGCCCCGGGACCCCACCGGCTGCGAGGTCCGTCCGGGCCGCCTGACGCGTCGACGACCGGAGCGTGCCCATCGACGCCAAGGGCCGGGCCGTGCTGCGCTTCCGCGGTCCCACCCTGACCCACCGGGCCTTCAGCGCCGCCGAGGTGCTGCAGAGCGAGCTGGCGCTGCGCGAAGGCGGGACGCCCAAGCTCGACCCGGCGGCTGCTCGCGGGACCGCTACGTGTTCTTCGGCTTCACCGCGCCCGGGCCTCTTCGACCTGCGCCCCTCGCCGGTGCAGGGCACCTACCCCGGCGTGGAGATCCACGCCACCATGCTGGACAACCTGCTCTCCGGGGACTTCATGCGCCCGCTGCCGTGGGCCGCGGCCGCGGCGCTGGTCCTGCTGCTGGCCGCCGCGCGCGGGCCTGGCCGCCTCCTTCGCCTCCGGCGCCGGCCGCAGCGCCCTGGTCTACGCGCTCTTCCTGCCCCTGGCGCCGGCCTTGAGCCTGGGGGCCTACGCCCTGGGCTGGTGGCTGCCCCTGGTGGCCGCGGAGCTGGGCGTCGCGCTTGACCCTGGTGGGCTCCAGCCTGGTGAACTACGCCACCGAGGGGCGGCAGAAGCGCTACATCAAGAGCGCCTTCAAGCAGTACCTGAGCCCCGCGGTGATCGAGCAGCTCATCGCCCACCCCGAGCGGCTGAAGCTGGGCGGGGAGCGCCGGGAGCTTTCGATCTTCTTCTCCGACCTGCAGGGCTTCACCACCCTCTCGGAGAGGCTCACCCCCGAGGAGCTCACCGCCCTGCTCAACGAGTACCTCTCCGCCATGACCGACATCATCCAGGAGGAGGGCGGCACCATCGACAAGTACGAGGGCGACGCCATCATCGCCTTCTGGAACGCGCCGCTGGAGCAGGCCGACCACGCGGTGCGGGCGGTGCGCGCGGCCCTGCGCTGCCAGGCCAGCCTGGCCGAGCTGCGCCCGGGCTTCCGGCAGCGGGTCGGCAAGGACCTCTTCATGCGCATCGGCATGAACTCCGGGCCCGCCGTGGTGGGCAACATGGGCTCGCGCACCCGCTTCGACTACACGATGCTGGGCGACGCGGTGAACCTGGCCGCGCGCCTGGAGGGGGTGAACAAGCAGTTCCGCACCTACACCATGGTTTCGGCGGCCACGGTCGAGAAGCTGGGCGGGGCCTTCCCCGTGCGCGAGCTGTCGCGCGTGGCCGTGGTCGGCCGCAAGGAGCCGGTCACGGTCTACGAGCCATTCCTCCCGGAGGCCCACGCCGCGGCGCGCCCGCTGCTGGAGTCCTTCGCCGAAGGCCTGCGGGCCTTCTACGCGGGGCGCTTCGGCGAGGCCGCGCGGCTGTTCGCCCGCACCGCCGACGCGGACCCCCCGGCGGCCGCCTACCAGGAGAAGTGCCGCGAGCTGGCGGCCGCCGCCCCACGAGGCACTGGAACGGCGTCTGGATCATGACCTCCAAATGAACGAGCGGGGTCCGGCGGGAGCGCGAGGAGCGGGAACGGGAGCTCATCGAGGCCACCGGCAAGAAAGGCCCCATCACCGTGCGCTCCCTGGCTGGCGACCTGCGCGAGCTGGGCGTTCGCCCGGGCATGGTGCTGCTCGTGCACTGCTCCCTGCGCTCCCTGGGCTGGGTGTGCGGCGGGGCGTTGGCCGTGATCCAGGCCCTGCAGCGCAGCTTGCGCTCCTACGGCACGCTGGTCATGCCCGCCCATTCCGGCGACCTGAGCGACCCGGAGCAGTGGCGTCACCCGCCCGTGCCCCGAGGCTGGCTGGAGGAGATCCGGGCCAGCATGCCCGCCTACGACCCGGGCCTGACCCCCACCCGCGGCCTGAGCGCGGTGGCCGAGCTGTTCCGCACCCTGCCGGACGTGGTCCGCAGCGTCCACCCCCAGGTGTCCTTCGCCGCCTGGGGCGCGGAGGCCATCACGGTGGCCACGGACCACGGCCTGGAGTTCGGCCTGGGGGAGGACTCCCCCCTGGCCCGGATCTACGAGCTGGACGGCTGGGTGCTGCTGCTCGGGCGTGGACCACTCGGTGAACACCTCCCTGCACCTGGCCGAGTACCGCGCCTCCTTCCCCGGCAAGCAGGAGGTGACCAGCGGCGCCCCGGTGCTGGTGGGCGGGCACCGCCGCTGGAAGCAGTTCAGCGACATCAACATCTCCAGCGCGGACTTCGCCAGGCTGGGCAGGGACTTCACCCGGCGGCATTCCGGCCTGGTCCGCACCGGGAGGGTGGGCCTGGCCCGGGCGCAGCTTTTCCCGCAGCGGGCCTGCGTGGACTTCGCGGTGCGCTGGCTGGAGCGCCACCGCCGCCGGGCCCGCCCGCCGCCGACCCCGGCCACTTGACCCGCGGCCCCTTTTGCCGCTTCAATGCCCGCGTATGCCTACCTACGAGTACGAGTGCCCCGGCTGCGGCCGGCGCTTTGAGAAGTTCGAGGGGATCAACGCCCAGCCTTCCGGCCTGTGCCCCAACTGCGGCGCCAGCCGGCCGCCGCCTGATCAGCGCGGGCGGCGGGGTCCTGCTGAAAGGGCGCGCCGGCTCGCCCGCCGCCCAGATGCAGGCCCGCTGCGGCCACGACGGGCCCTGCTGCGGCGCCGAGTCGGTCTGCGGCAGCCCCCACTGCTCTCGGAATAGGGCGCGGCGTGTACAGCGGCCGGCGAATGCGTACAATCCAGGCGTCCATGACCCGCGACGAAGCGCGCAAGCTGTACACCGACATCAGCTCCCTGGTCTACGTTTTCGGGGGGGACCTGCGCCAGAAGTGCCTGCAGCGCGGCCTGCCCAGCGAGCTGGTCGACGAGTTCATCGAGAACGACAAGCGCTTCAACCAGTTCCTGAAGGCCCACGACTTCGGCGGCGACAAGAAAAGCGACAGAACTCCGGCGGGAACGGGAAGCCCTGATCAGGGACAGATCAGCGGATGCCGCTTCACGGTCGGGACAATCACCTCGGCGCGCCCGGGCAGCGGTACTCCTCCGCCGAGCGGCCCGTGTAGCGGGCCATCAGGATCACCAGGACCAGCGACAGCACCAGGATGATCGTGGAGATGGCGTACACCTTGGGCGACAGGCCGAAGCGCAGCATGCCGTAGATGAACACCGGCAGGGTCATCCAGGCGCTGCCGGTGAGGAAGAAGGAGATCACGATCTCGTCGAAGGACACGGTGAAGGCCAGGAGGGCCGCCCCGACGATCGCCGTGCGGATCATGGGCAGGGTCACGTACCAGAAGGTCTGCGCGGGGTTGGCGCCCAGGTCCATGGCCGCGGCCTGGTAGTTGGGGCCCATGCGGGCGATGCGGGCCATGATCTGGAACATCACGATGGGCACGGTGAAGGACACGTGCCCGAGCAGCACGGTGAACCAGGACAGCCTGATCCCGAAGTTGCGGATGAAGATCAGCAGGCTGATGCCCATGATGATGCCCGGCAGGATGTAGGGCAGCAGCACCAGGGTGCGGAACACCTCCTTGCCCGGGAAGCGCACCCGGGTGACGAAGAAGGCCCCCGACACCCCCAGCACCACGGCGATGGACACCGCAGCTCAGGCCGATCACCACGGTGTGCCACAGCGCGTTGAGCAGGCCGCGGTCGCGGAACAGCTCCTCGTACCAGCGCAGGGTGACCCCCTGCATGCCCACCATGGTCTTGGTCGGGCTGAAGGAGAAGATCAGCACGATGACCATGGGGAAGTACAGGAACAGGAACACCGCCAGGCCGTAGAGCTTCAGCCCCACCCCCCGCTTGCGGCGCGGATCCGGGGCGGCTACTCACTGAGGAACCCTCCCTCGGTGGTGCCGAAGCGGGAGGTGAGGGTGAGGATCAGCACCGCGATGGCGAACAGGATGAAGCCCAGCGCCGCGCCCAGCGGCCAGTTGAAGGCGAAGCCGAACTGGCTCCAGATCAGGTTGCCGAACATGATCCCTTGCGTGCCGCCCAGCTGCAGCGGGATGATGTAGTCGCCCAGGGCGATGATGAAGGCGAAGATGAACCCGGTCACCAGCCCGGGCAGCGACAGCGGGAAGACCACGTTGAGGAAGGTGCGCAGCTCCCCGGCGCCCAGGTCGCTGGAGGCCTCCAGGATGTTGCGCGGGATCTTCTCCAGGGCCGTGTACACCGGGATGAACACGAAGGGGATGCAGATGTAGGTCAGGGTGATGGCGATGGCGAAGCGGTTGTACAGCAGGAAGCTCAACGGCTCCCGGATCACCCCGATCCCGAGCAGGAAGGAGTTGAGCACGCCCTTGTTGCCGAGGATCGTCCGCCAGGCGATGATCCGCACCAGGTAGCTGACCCACAGCGGGATGACCGACAGCATGAACAGCAGCTGCTTGCCCCGCCGCATCCGGAACGAGACCAGGTAGGCCAGGGGGTAGGAGGTGAGGATGGCCAGCACGGCGATCACCAGGGACACCACCATGCTCTTCAGCAGGATCGAGGAGAAGATGGGGTCGGTGAAGAACCGGCCGTAGTTCTTGAGCGTGAAGGTCGGGATGATCTTCAGGCCGTCGGTGGAGTAGAAGCTCATGAGGAAGGTGTAGGCCAGCGGCCCGATCACCAGCGCCAGCAGCCAGACGGTGATGGGGATGCCGCGCAGCAGCTCCCTGGGCGGGGAGAAGCGGGCGCGCACGGCTACACCGCCTGGGAGGAGTACTGCACGATCTCCGACTCCTCGCTGCGCGGGAAAAGCGACACGTCCGCGGCCGCCGAAGCCGATCCGCACCTGCGCAGCCCACCCGCACCGCCGGGTCCCAGTTCACGGAGTTCACCACCGCGCGGATCTCCTGGGCGCCGAAGGAGCAGGTGGCCTCGTAGTCGGTGCCGCGGTACACGACCCGCCGCACGACCCCCGGGAGCAGGTGCTCGGTCGGCCGCAGCGGGTTGAGCTGCACCCGCTCGGTGCGCACGCAGGCCAGCACCTCCGTCCCGCGGCGAGAGCCCGGCGGGCAGCGGCTGGCGGCGATCGACTGGCCTTCCAGCTCCACCGTGCCGGAGCCGTAGCCGGCCCGGCCAGCCGCCCCCGCAGGAAGTTCATGTCCCCGATGAAGGAGGCCACGAAGGCGGTGGCCGGGGTGTTGTAGATCTCGTCCGGGGTGCCGATCTGGTGCACGTGCCCGCCCTTCATCACCGCGATCCGGTCGCTCATGGTGAGCGCCTCGGTCTGGTCGTGGGTGACGTAGATGAAGGTGATGCCCACCCCCCGCTGGATGTCCTTCAGCACCTTCTGCATGGCCACCCGCAGCTTGAAGTCCAGGGCGCCCAGCGGCTCGTCCAGCAGCAGCGCCGCGGGGGAGTCGACCAGCGAGCGGGCCAGGGCGATGCGCTGCCGCTGCCCGCCGGAAAGCTGCTGCGGCAGGCGGCGCTCGAAGCCCTCCATGTTGACCAGGCGCAGGACGCGCCGCGATGCGCTCCGCGGCCTCCGCCAGGCTCACCCCGCGCATCTTCAGCGGGAACCAGACGTTGCGGCGCACGTTCATGTGCGGGAACAGGGCGTAGTCCTGGAACACGGTGTGCACGTTGCGCCGGTAGGCGGGGGTCCGGCTCACCTCCCGGCCCTCCAGCAGGATCTCCCCCTCGGTGGGCTCCTCCAGCCCGGCGATCATGCGCAGGGTGGTGGTCTTGCCGCAGCCGGAAGGTCCCAGCAGCGAGAAGAACTCCCCCTTGCGGATCCCGACGTCGAAGTGGTGCACGGCCACCACCTCGTCGAAAGACTTCTTCACCCCGCGCAGCTCGATGGCCAGCTCCTCGCCCATCTTCCTCCCCCGCAAAATGACAAGCGGGCGGCCCCGGTGCCAGGGCCGCCGGATGCCGCCCGCGCTTCTACTGCCTCAAGCCGTCACGGCTTGGCCTTGACCGCGTTCCACAGCTCCACGCGCCGGGCCGTGTCCTCTTCCGGGACCATGATGGCCAGCTTGTTGGGGAAGGTGGCGATGTCCAGGTACCAGTAGGCAGCTGTCCTTGACCACGTCGCTGAAGCCGTCGGCGCCGGCGGGGTTCACGATGCCGTAGCCGATCAGGTTGGCCAGCTGCTTCTGCACCACGTCGCCGATCATCATGTCGATGTACTTGTAGGCCAGCTCCAGGCTCTTGCCCTTGGTAGGCTCGGTGATGACCCAGCCGTCGATCCAACAGATGGTGCCCGGGTCGGGCACGAACTGGGTGAAGTCCTTCCGCACCCCGGCCTCCTCCAGCTTGATGTTCAGCAGGGCGTCATTGCCGCCCAGCACGAAGTAGGCGTCCTCGGAGGTGAGCACGCTGAACTCGGAGTCCAGGCCGGTGGTGAAGGTGCGGGCGTTCTTCTTCCACTTGTACAGCAGGTCGGCAACGTTCTTGAAATCCTCTTCCGTGAACTTGAAGGGGTTCTCGATGCCCAGGGCCATGGCCGAGCAGTTGGTCACGTTGGCGGACTCGTCGAAGAAGGCGGTCTGGCCCTTGAACTCCGGGGCGATGAAGATGTCGTAGGAGAGGGTCTTCTTGTCCCAGCTCTTCACGTACTTGTCCAGCTTGGACTTGGGGACCTTGGCCGTGTTCACCGTGATGGTCTGGGTGCCCCACACGATGGGGACGTGGTAGGTGGCCCCGCCGCCCAGCAGCTTGTTGTAGGGGTGCTCGCGGAAGAAGGCGCCCATCTTGGGGTAGTTGGACAGCTTCTTCACGTCCACCGGCTGCAGGAGACCTGCGTCCTTGTACCAGAGGATGCGGCCTGGGTCGATGGACACGATGTTGTACTCGTTGGGCGCCGACTTGACCTTGTTGTACATCTCGTCGACCTGGCCGGAGTAGTTGATCTTCACCGTGCACTTGTTGGCCTCTTCGAACGGCTTCACCCAGGCGTCTTCGGCGTAGCCGGCGAAGGCCATCAGGCTCATCACCGCCGGCTCGGCAGGCTTGCAGCCCGCCAGCGCCAGGCTCAGGACCAGCGCAGCCGCCACGGCTGCCCACAATCCGAATCGTTTCATGCTTCCCTCCTGTTGAATGTTCTTTCCTCTCGCATTATAGGAGCCTCTTCAACCTGAGTCAACTTTAGCGCCCCGCTACACTTTCGTTTCCGCGCGGGTTATAGTGGGGCGTGCAGCCGGCATCCCGCCCAGGGGAGGCGGAAGAGCGCTACCGCAAGATCTTCGAGGCCGCCGAGGTCGGGCTCTGGGAGGAGGACTACTCCGAGGTGCGGCGTGAGCTCCAGCGGCTTCGCGGCCAGGGGGTCACGGACTTCCGGGACTACTTCCGGCGGCACCCCGGGGAAGTGACTCGCCTGACCGGCCTGATCCGCGTGCTGGACGCCAACTCCCAGGCCCTCAGGTTCCACGGCGCCGGCTCGCTGGCCGAGTTGGGCGACTCCCTGGCCGCCATTTCCGTGCCGGAGGCCCTTCCAGTGTTCCAGGAAGCTCTCACGGCGATCGCCGAGGGCCGGGATTCCTTCCAGAGCGAGGTGCAGGGCCGGACCCTGCAGGGCCGGGTCGTGTACTCGGTCATCCGCTTCGCCGTGCCGAGGGAGGAAGAGCAGTTCAAGCGGCTGATCGTCAGCACCGTGGACATCACCCCCCGCAAGCTGGCCGAGCTCGCCCTGCAGGCCAGCGAGGACCGGTACCGGCGGATCTTCGAAAGCGCCAAGGTATCGCTCTGGGAAAATGATTTCTCCGAAGCCTTCCAGGCCATCGAGGACCTGAAGCGACCAGGGAATCGCCGACCTCCGCGCCTACCTCGCGGGACATCCCGGGCTTCGTCCGGGAGTGCCTCGGCCTGATCCGGATCCTCGACGTGAACCGGGAAACCCTCCGGCTGTACAAGGCCGCCGGCAAGGAGCAGTTTCTGGGGCCGCTCAGTCCGGTTCATCCACGAGGACGCCCTCCCTTCCTACGCCGAGGAGATGGTGGCCATCGCCGAGGGCCGGGAGCATTTCGAGGGCGAGCAACCGGACCTCAACTTCGCCGGCGAGAGAATGCAGATCCTGGTGAGCTACTCGGTGCCGCGCACCCGGAGGAGGCCAGGCGGGTCGTGGTGTCGGTCACCGACATCACCGCGCGCAGGCGCGCCGAGGAGGAGCAGCTCAAGGTCCAGCGGCTGGAGTCCCTGGGCGTGCTGGCCGGCGGCATCGCCCACGACTTCAACAACCTGCTGACGGCCATCCTGGGCAACCTGAGCCTGCTGCAGGCCGGCGGGGACGAGGAGCAGGTGCTGGCCGAGACCAGGAAGGCCGTCGCCCGCGCCCGCGGGCTCACGGAGCAGCTGCTGACCTTCTCCCGCGGGGGCGCGCCCGGTGAAGAAGCTCGTCGCCCTGGACAAGCTTCTGCGCGATACGGTCTCCTTCGCCCTGGCCGGCTCGAACGTGCAGGTGGATCTTCGACCTCGCCCCCGACCTGCTGGAGGCGGAGCTGGACGAGGGGCAGTTCGCCCAGGTGATCAACAACCTGGTGATCAACGCCCGGCAGGCCATGCCCGGAGGGAGGCCGCCTGGAGGTGCGAGGCGGCCAACGAGCGGGATGGAAGCCGGCCGGCGCTTCGTGCGCATCACCTTCCGGGATCACGGCGAGGGCATCGCCCGAGGCGCACCTGCCCCGGATCTTCGATCCCTACTTTTCGACCAAGAAGAACGGCAAGGGACTGGGCCTCACCGTGGTGTACTCGATCGTCCGCGCCCACGACGGCCGCATCGAGGTGGAGTCGCGAGCCGGGCCAGGGGCGCCGCCTTCACCCTGCACCTGCCGGCCTCCGACTCGGCGCAGCCCGCCAGCGCAGCCGCGCAGCCGCCCGGGCAGCTGCGGGGGCTGCGCGTGCTGGTCATGGACGACGAGGAGCCGATACGCAAGGTCGCCGGCGAGGATGCTCCAGCGCCTGGGCTGCACCGTACTCGAGGCCGCCGACGGGGTCGAGGCGGTGTCCCTCTACGAGCAGTGGCGGCGGAGTGGAAATCCGCCGGACCGTGCTCATCATGGACCTGACCGTGCCCGGGCGGCATGGGCGGCCTGGAGGCCCTGCGGCGGCTGCGCGCCCTGAACCCGCAGGTCCGGGCGGTGGTCTCCAGCGGCTACTCCAACGACCCGGTCCTCGCTTCTCCCCGGGACCACGGCTTCGCGGGGCGTGCTCTCCAAGCCGTACACCCTGGAGGAGTTCCAGCGGGTGCTGGGGGAGCTCACTCGACAACCCTGAAGCGCCAGCGCGGCGCCCGCCTTGACGCTGCCCGAACGGACGGACTACGGTGGGCCCATGCGCGAAGGGGTCACCCTGGCCGGCCGCTACCGCCTGGTCGAGCTCCTGGGGCGAGGCGCCGCCGGCTCCACCTGGCTCGCCGTGGAGGCGGCCGGCGGGAGCCAGGTCGTGGTCAAGGCCCTGGAGCTGCGGCGTCTGGAAGGATGGAAGGACGTCGAGCTGCTGGAGAGGGAGGCCCGGGTCCTGCGCAACCTGAACCACGAGCGCATCCCCCGCTACGTGGACAGCTTCCGCGAGGATCGGGAGGGCTACTCCGTGTTCGTGCTGGTGCAGGAGCACATCCCCGGGACCAGCCTGGAGGCCTGGGTGACGCAGCGGCTGGCGGGGCACCGAGACGGAGATCCGGGCGCTGGGGGCCCAGATTCTGCGCATCCTGGGCTACATCCACTCCCTGCATCCGCCGCTTATCCACCGCGACCTCAACCCCAGGAACCTGATCCGGCGGGAGGACGGGCAGATCTTCCTGGTGGACTTCGGCGGGGTGCAGGACGCCATCCGCTTGGAAAGCGCCGCCTCGGACACGGTGATCGGGACCCCCGGCTACGTGCCCATGGAACAGTACGCGGGACGGGCCACGGTCCGCTCGGACTACTACGCCTTCGCCGCCACCCTGCTGTTCCTGCTCTCCCACCGCAGCCCCGCCGATTTCCCGAACTGAAGATCGACTTCAGCGCCCTGAGCGGGCTTTCCCGCGAGCTGGCGCTGATCCTGGCCAACTGGCTGGAGCCCGACGAGGCCCGCCGCACCCTGAGCCCGGAGAACGCCCTGGCCCTGCTGGAAGGCCGGGAGCCGCAGCCCGGGCAGCCCGGGCGCTGTGCGGGCCCCCGCGCAGCGCGGAAAGCCGCACGGTTCCCGGGTGGAGGTCACGGAAACGACGGACAGCCTGACCATCCGCTTCCGCGAGCGGGGCCGCCACCGCCTGCCGCTGGCGGGCTTCACCCTGGTCTGGCTGGGCTTCGTGGCGGTGTGGGACGTGCTTCGCCCTAGGCTGGGCGCCCCGGTCGTGTTCGCCCTGTTCTCCCTGCCCTTCTGGGCGGTCGGCCTGTTCATGCTGTACAAGACCCTCTACGGCCTGTTCGGCAACGTGACCCTGGAGCTGTCCGCCGCCGCGGCCTGCGCTTCGTGCGCAAGTTCCTCAAGGAAAAGCAGACCAGCGCCCCCTGGCCGACGTCGGGGAGTGCACGGTGCGCTCGGCCTACCTGGTCAACAACGTGCCGCAGTACGCGCTGGAGCTGGAGGTGGGCACCCGCACGCTCAAGTTCGGCGAGTTCCTCGCCGCCGCGCGAGAAGCAGTGGCTGGCCGAGCTGATCAACCGCAAGGTCGGGGAGCTGGCCGCCCTGCTAGGGTGAGCCGCTTGAAAGGAATAGCGATGCCGAAGAAAACGATCTGGACGACCGTTCATTCTTTCGAGGACCGGCTGTCTATCGGCAGCCGACAGGCGCAGCGTCGTCGCCGCGCTGCGCGAGGCTCTACCATAGGCATGCGTAACCTAAAGCTCGTGGTGCAGTACGACGGCAGCCGGTATCTGGGCTGGCAGCGCCAGAAGGAAGAGGACCCCGAGAGCCCGCGCACCATCCAGGGCAAACTGGAGCAGGTCCTGAGCCGAATGACGGGCGAGAATATCCGGGTGATCGGCGCCTGCCGCACGGATGCAGGCGTGCACGCGGAGGCCCAGGTGGCCAACTTCCTCACCGGCTCCACCCTGAGCTTACAGGAGGTGCTCGCCTACTGCACCCGTTACCTGCCCGAGGACATCGCCGTGATTGCAGCCGACCAGGTGGACGCGCGCTTCCACGCCCGCTACCGGGCCCGGCGCAAGCGCTACGTGTACCGCATCTGGACCGCCCCGTACCCCCAGGTGTTCCGCCGGCGCTACTGCCTGCATCTGCCGGAGCCCCTCGACACAGAGGCCATGCGCCGGGCCGCCGCACAGCTGGTGGGGGAACACGATTTCCGCTCCTTCACCTCGAGCAAGTCCAAGACCAAATCCACGGTGCGCACCCTGCACGCCCTGGAGGTGCGCGACTCGGAAGGCTGGTTGGAGCTGCACTTCGAGGGGGACGGGTTCCTGCACAACATGGCGCGCATCCTCACCGGGACGCTGCTGGAGGTCGGCGCCGGCCGCCTGCCGGCGGAAGCGATGACGGGCATCCTGGAAGCCGCGGGCGAAGCCCGACGAGAGTCGGCCGAAGCGCGGCCGGACCTCGGCCCCGCCCCAGGGATTGTGCCTGCTGGAAGTGCTCTACTAAAGCCCGCAGCAGGCGATCAGCACGGCGGAACTTGGCAGCGCCTTGGGGCTGCTGGTATGATCTTTTCATGGGCAAGACCCCGACGTTCCTTTCGCTGTTCTGGACCTTCTTCGTCATCTCCGCGGTGACGATCGGCGGCAGCTACGCGATCATCCCGGTCATGGCCTCGCGCTTCACCCGCCGCGGCTGGATGGATGAGCAGACCTTCTACGACCTGTTCGCCCTCGCGCAGGCCGTGCCGGGGCCCACCACCCTCACCACGGCGGTATTCGTCGGGCAGCGGCTGCTCGGGCTTCCGGGCGCGGCGGCGGCGTTCCTCGGCATCATGATTCCGCCTGTCGTTTCGATCATCCTGGTCAGTCTGCTCTACGGCGCGGTGGCCGGCAACCCCATCGTCCAGGGCTTCCTGGCGGGATCCTATGGAACGGTCATCGGCCTGGTCGCCGCGCTGCTCGTCCGGATGCTGCGGGCCCGCAGATGGCGGATCCACGAGGTGGTGTTGTCCCTGCTGTGTTTCGCGGCTTTGCTGGCCTTCCAGGGGCTGGGCCTTGCCGATCGTGATCGCCACGGTCATCCTCGTTCGGCTGGGGGCTTTGGTTTGGAAATCCTGAGCCTCGCCTGGACCTTCTTCAAGATCGGCATCATCTCCTTCGGCGGCGGCTGGACCATCGTCGGCATCATCCAGCACGAGGTGGTCGCCCGAGGCTGGATGTCCCCGCAGACCTTCGCGGACGTAGTGGCCATCGCCCAGGTGACCCCCGGCCCGGTCGCCCTGAACGCGGCGACCATGATCGGTTTCCGCGTGTGGGGGCCTTGCCGGCTGCCCTGGTGGCTTCCCTGGCGGTGGTCGCCTTCCCCATGCTGGCCGTCGCGCTCGTGCTGATCCTGATCCGCTGCACGCACCTGGACGAGAAGAAACTGAGCGACGCCTTCCGGGTCGCGACCATCCCCCTGATCGCGACGACCCTGGTGTCGCTCGGGATGGCCCCGGCGCTGGGCTGGCACGTCTGGCTCATCGCGGCGGCGAGCTGCGCGCTTTCCCTGTTCACGAAGCTGGACCCCATCCTGCTGATCCTCGGCTCGGGGGCCGTGGGCGCGATCATCGCCGCGGTTCGCCTTTAGCTCGCCGTCCGGCGATGTCCGGGACGCCGGCCACTTCCTTGACGCCGGCCTGCGCCGGCACGACTCCAAGGACGGCCAGCGCGTGTGCGACACCTTCGTGGCCCTTCCGCCCTTTACCTGCGGACGGCTCGGTGATCTTCGGCAAGAACAGCGACCGGGAGCCCAACGAGGCGCAGGTGCTGGAGTACCACCCCGCCGCCGAGCACCCCAAGGGCCGCCGCCTGCGCTGCACCTACCGCAGCATCCCCCAGGTCCGCCGCACCCTGGCCACGCTGCTCGCCCGGCCCTTCTGGATGTGGGGCGCGGAGATGGGGGCCAACGAGCGCGGCGTGGTGATCGGCAACGAAGCGGTGTTCACCCGCCTGCCCCGGCCCAGGGAGGAGCGGCTGACGGGCATGGACCTGCTGCGCCTGGCGCTGGAGCGCTCCGCCTCGGCGCAAGCCGCGCTGGAGACCATCGTCGCACTGCTGGCCGATCACGGCCAGGGCGGCCCCTGCGGCTACACGGACAAGAACCTGGCCTACCACAACAGCTACCTGATCGCCGACCCGCGGGAGGCCTGGGTGCTGGAGACCGCCGGGCAGTTGTGGGCGGCGGCCCGGCGTTATCGGCCGGTACGCCATCTCCAACTGCCTGACCATCGGAGAGGTCTTCGACGAGGCCCACCCCCAGCTGGTGGAGACCGCCCGCAGCCGCGGCTGGCTGAAGGCCGGCCAGATCTTCCACTTCGCCCGCTGCTACTCCGACTGGTTCTACACCACCTTCAGCGCAGGGCGCAAGCGGCGCGCCCGCGCCGAGCAACTCCTGGCGGCCAAACGCCCCGCGCGGGAGTCCGGACCCGGACTGAGTGTGGCGGATGCCATGGCCATTCTGCGGGATCACGGGGAGGAGGAACCCTACCAGCCCGACGCGCACTTGTTGATGAGCCACCTCTGCGCCCACTCGGCCAACGGGCTGGCGCGGCACGCCGCCCAGTCCACCGGTTCGCTGGTCGCCCACCTGGCGAAGGGGGGAAATCTCTACTGGGCCACGGGCACCTCCGCCCCCTGCACCGGGGTGTTCAAGCCGATCTGGCTGGAGGGACAGGTGCTGCCCGCACCTGGGCACCGCCCCGGGGCCCCGCTACAACCCGCGCAGCCTGTGGTGGCGGCACGAGGCGCTGCACCGCCGCATCCTCCAGGATTACCCCACACGCGCCGCGGTGCTGCGAAAGGAGCAGGCGGCCCTGGAGGAGGAATTGCATAGCCAGGCCTCCGCCGCCCCGCGCCGCAGGCGATTTGCCGTCACCGAGCAGGCCTTCGCCCGCGCCGGGGAAGCCGAGGCGCGCTGGCTGGCGGCCATCGAGGGATCTGCCAGTCGGAGCGCCGGCCGGGGCTGGTCTACCAGGCTTACTGGAACGCCCAGAACCGTACCGCCGGGATACCGCCGCAGTAGCGGGGTGTAAGCCGCGGTAGCGGGCTTCGCGCCGGCATAGCGGGTGTAAGCCGCGGTAGCGGGCTTCGCCCCGGCTATTGCCGGCTTTGGCCCTTGACCCGACCGCGCCCCTGGGCTATCTTAGTAGCAGCCTATGCTAGAGGTGGGAAAGACCATGTTCGAAGACCCATGGAGTAGCCCCGCGGCATAGGAGGCGCAAGACCCCCATCCATCTTCGCACCTCCGCAAGCCGCGAGGTGGGAGGTGGAGGATGAACCGCATCATTCGTTCCATCGACCCGTACATTTTCGGCGGATTCGTCGGCAGTTTGTTCGCCGGGCTCATCACCCCGTACCACATCAAGCTGATCGCTTCCGCCCTGGATGTGCGCGTCATCACGCTGGGGTCCCTGGCGGGCTCCCTGTTCCCCTTTCTGACCGGGCTGGCGTTCGAGAACCGCCGCCTGGTACGGCGTATGTACGCCCAGTTGCCCCTGATCATGACCGCCGAAGTAGCACTTACCGCGGCGGCGGTGCTGCTGTATGCCCTGGATTTGTCGCTGTATTACCTGGCCTCCATGATCGTGTTCGGCACCTTCACCTCGGCGGTGATGTACCTTCTGCAGATCCTGAAGCAGAGGCGCTACCGCCGCGGCCGAGCCGCCTTCGACCGGCGCTACGCCATGGCCGACGCCGGCGGGGTACCTGGCCGGGTCCCTGGTGGCCATGTCCGACCTGCCGCTGTTCAGCGATCTGCGGGTGCTGCTGGCCCTCAGCCTGGGACAGACCGCGGTGGTATACCTGATCTACCTGCGCTGCTACCGCCCCGCCCGGCGGCCGGCCCGCCGGCCGGCACCCCGGCCCGCCCCCCGGCCTGCCCCAGGTCCTCGGACGCGCGAGGCATTGTTGACAAGCGACTGAGCTGGCGCCCATAGTAGGGGCATCATCGATCGGTATAAGGAGGACGGAACGCATGAAAAAGCTTCTGGTGATCCTATTCGCCCTGTTCGCGCTGGCCTCACTCGGCGCGCAGGACCGGGTCTTCGTGAACATCGGAACCGGCGGCACGGCCGGCACGTATTACCCGCTGGGCGGCGCCATGGCCGAGCTCATCAGCAAGGCCTATCCCTATATCAACGCCACGGCGGTCAGCACCGGGGCCTCGGTGGCCAACGTGAACAAGCTGGTTGAAGGGGAGTTCCAGCTGGTCATGGTCCAGAACGACGTGACCTACTACGCCTTCAACGGCACCGAGATGTTCAAGGACAACGCCAAGCCGAACCTGCGCGGGATGGGCACCCTGTACGGCGAGACCATCCAGATCGTCACGGTGAGCTCCTCCAAGGTCAAGTCGCTGAACGACCTGCGCGGCAAGCGCATTGCGGTGGGCGCTGCGGGCAGCGGCACCGAGGTGAACTGCCGGCAGATCCTGGAGGCCTTGGGACTGAGCTACAAGGACGTGAGCCCGCAGTACCTGAACTTCGCCGAGGCGGCCAACGGGCTGCGCGACGGGAACGTCGACGTGGCGGTGGTCACCGCCGGCGTGCCGACCGCGGCCATCCGGGACGTGGCTTCCCAGAAGGACGTGGTCATCCTTCCCGTCTCCAATGACCTGGCGCGCAAGCTCATCGCCAAGTATCCCTTCTACACCAAGTTCCTCATTCCCAAAGACACCTACCCGAAGCAGGGCAGCGACGTGCAGACCCTGGCCGTGAAGGCCATGCTCCTGGTGGACGCCTCCGCCGACGATCAGCTGGTCTACGACATGACCAAGGCCATCTTCACCGGAACCGAGCGGCTGGCCATGGCCCATGCCCAGGGAGCGAACATCAAGAAGGCCTCCGCCCAGGATGGCATGCCCATCCCGCTGCATCCCGGGGCCAAAAAGTTCTTCGAGGAGTGAGGAGCGCCATCCGCGCCTCAGCCTGGATCAGCATCAGCGCCGCGGCAGCCGTCCTGGCTGCCGCGGTTTTTTTCCCCGAGAGCCCTGCCTGGCGCTGCGGGCCGGGGACGGAAAGCTGATCGCGGGCTATGCGCTGGACCGGCAGCGAGCCGCGCTTCGAAATCTCCTACCGGCATTCCGTGGCCCGCCTGCCGGCGATCGAATACTTCCGCGTCGCTCCCGGCGACACGCTGGAATTGTACAAGACCGCCTACCAGGGGCTGGGGGCCGGCCTGCCCTTCGGCGAGGAAGGCGGAACCGTGCGCCTGCAGGACGGCTGGATCTGGATCGAGGGCCTCCAGCGGCGCTTTCCCTCGGTGACCCTGAGTCCCATGCCCCTCACCGAGCACCGCCTGCGCATCGGCGGCCGGGAGGTCGATCTGGCCGCCCTGTCCGCCAGCCGCGCGCTCACCCTGCGCATCGAGCGCAAATCCCCGGTCGGCCGACTTGTGCTGGGCCGGTGGATGGGGTATATCAAACCGTGACCAAGGAACCCAGCGTGCAACCGAACGACCTCTCCGACGGCACCCCTCTGGACCGTAACGGGGAGGAAATCCGCAAAGTTCTGGAGAAAGTGGATAAGGAATCCACGCACCGCCTCCTGTCGGGGTGGCAGAAGATCCTGATCTCGCTGATCGCCCTGGCCTTCTCCTGCTTCCATATCTACACTGCCTTCTTCGGGGTGCTGGACGCGCATCTGCAGCGGGCGGTACATCTGGCCTTCGTGCTGACCTTGGTGTACCTGCTCTTCCCGGCTTCCAAAGGCATGCGCCGCGATCGCCTGAATCCCCTGGACGCGCTGTTCGTAGCCCTGTCCCTGTATTCCCTGGGCTACCTGATTTTCAACTACCGGACCATCGTCACCCGGGCGGGAATCCTCACCACGGCGGACGTGGTCGTGGGCGTGATCGGGATCGTGCTCCTGTTCGAGGCCGCCCGCCGCATCATCGGGCTGCCCATGGTGATCATCGCAGCTGCGTTCCTGGTCTATGCCCTTTTCGGGCGCAACCTCCCGGGGGTGTTCGCCCACCGCAACGTCTCCGTCCCCCAGCTGGTGGACCACCTGTTCTTCACCACCGAGGGGGTGTTCGGCATCCCGCTGGGGGTGTCCTCGACCTTCGTGTTCATGTTCCTGCTGTTCGCCGCCTTCATCGAGATCACCGGGGTGGGCAAGCTTTTCATCGACCTGGGCAACGCCATCGCCGGCTGGGCTTCCGGCGGGCCGGCCAAGGTGGCGGTGATCACCAGCGCCTTCGAGGGCATGGTCGAGGGCAGCTCGGTTTCCAATGTGGTGGGCTCGGGCAGCTTCACCATCCCCATGATGAAGAAGCTGGGCTACAAACCGGAGTTCGCCGGCGCGGTAGAGGCCGCCGCCTCAACCGGAGGGCAGCTCATGCCGCCGATCATGGGCGCGGCCGCCTTCCTGATGGCCGAATTCCTGAACGTGCCCTACAGCCAGGTGGTGAAAGCCGCGGCTATTCCGGCGGTGCTGTACTTCATCGGCATCTTCGCCGGGGTGCATTTCGAAGCCAAGAAGCTGGGCCTGCGCGGTATACCGCGAAAACAGCTGATCAGCTTCTGGCAAATCCTGAAGACCGAAGGGGTGCTGTTCATCCCTCTGATCGGGATCATCGTGCTGCTGGTGGCCTCCGGGCTGTCGCTCATGCGCATCGCCCTATACGCCTCGGGCCTGGCCATCGCCGCGGCGCTGCTGCAGTTCCTGCTGCGGCTGGGCCGGGTGACGGCTACCGGGCGCCTGCCGGGAGGGGAACGGGCCGAAGGGGGGCGACTGGCCGCCGCCGGCTCGTTTTTCACCGGCTCAGCCTGGAGCGGCGCGCGCCAGTTCTATGAGGCCCTGGTCAAGGGTGCGCGCAGCGCCCTGGGGGTGGCCACGGCCTGCGCCCTGGCCGGGGTGATCGTGGGGGTGGTCACGCGCACCGGGCTGGGGCTCAAGCTGGCCAGCGCCCTGGTGGACCTTTCCGGCGGCAACCTGCTGCTCACCATGTTCTTCACCATGATCACCTCCCTGATCCTGGGCATGGGAGTGCCGACCACGGCCAACTACATCATCACCTCCACGATCGCCGCCCCGGCCCTGCTCACCCTCGGGGTCAAGGCCGCTGCCGGCGCACCTGTTCGTGTTCTACTTCGGCATCATCGCCGACCTGACTCCGCCGGTGGCCCTGGCCGCTTACGCGGGGGCGGCCATCGCCCGGGCCAATCCCATGAAAACCGGGGTGATCGCCACCCGCCTGGCCATCGGCGCCTTCATCCTGCCCTACATCTACGTGATGTCCCCGCAGCTCCTGCTGATCGACGTCACCTTCCTGGGCGTGCTGCAGCCCATCGTCACCTCGATCGTGGGCATGTCCGCCATCGGGGCCGCGCTCACCGGCTTCCTGCTGAGGCGGTTGGGTGTAATCGAGCGCCTGGTCCTGGCGGCCGCCGGGCTGTGCCTGGTGGACCCCGGCTGGATCACCGACCTGATCGGCCTGGCGGCGGTGGCGGCGGTGGTGCTCTACCAGGTCGTGCGCCTACGGGCGGAACCCGCGCGGCCGGCGGGCCGAGCTCAAGGCTGAGGCCGCGGGGAAGCTTGGCCCGCGAAGGCCCCCGGCCGAGGGCGCAAGCCCGCACTCGCGGTGGCGCGGATCAGCCCCCGCACGATCTCCTGCTCCTCCCTGGCGATCATCCCGCAGCGCAGCAGGATCCATAGAATCCGGGCAGAAGCTTCCGGCATAGAGCCTCCTTTTTGTATGCTATATATTTGTATAGTAGTTTTGCCCTTCCTGTCAAGCCCTTGAACCGCCGCCCCTGAGGCGGCGGCGGGTGCCCTCGCCCGGCTTGTCAATGCTCGACCGCGGATGCCATGATGGAGCGATGCGCCTCGCCCGTTTGGCCGCCGCCCTCCTCTTAGCCGCTTCCCTGGCCCCCCTCCACGCCCTGACCTTGAAGATCGCCACTCTGGCCCCCGAGGGCTCCCCCTGGGTGGAAGGCCTGCGGCAAGTGGCCTGGCAGTGGGAGAGGGTATCCGCCGGCCAGGTCCGCTTGAAAATCTACGCCGGCGGGGTGGCCGGCGAGGAACCGGACATGGTCCGCAAGCTGCGCATCGGCCAGCTGCAGGGGGCGGCGCTCACCCAGCTGGGCCTGGGCCTGCTGGAACCGGACATCCTGACGGTAAGCGTCCCCTTCCTGGTGCGCGACGAGGGCGAGCTGGACTACCTGCTGGAGGCTGAACGGGGCCTCTACGCCGGGCTGTTTGCCCGCCGCGGCTACCTGCTGGCCGCGCTGCCCAAGGCAGGTTGGGTGCATTTCTTCGCCCGCCAGCCCGTGGTCCGGCCCGAGGACCTGCGCCGGCTCAAGCTGGCGGTGCCGGGCGACGACCCCCAGTTCGTGGAAATCTGGCGGCGTCTGGGCTTCAACGCCTTCAGCCTGTCCATCAACGACCTGCTCACCGGCCTGCAGGCCGGGATGGCCGACGCCTGTTACGCCCCCCTGCTGGCCGCGGCCAGCTTCCAGTGGTTCGGCTCCGCGCGCTACATGCCGTCCCTGGCGGTGGCCCCGGTGCTGGGAGGGATCCTTTTCTCGGAACGCGCGCTGGGCGAGGTGCCCGCCGCCCTGCGCCCCGCCCTGCTGGAGGCTTTTCGGGAGCTGGAAGTCAACTTGAACGCCCGGATGCAGTCCCTGGAGCAGGAGGCCCTGGCGGCCATGCGGCGCCACGGCCTGGAGGTTGTCCCCGTACCCGCGGAGGCGGCCGCCCAGTGGCGCGAGCTGGCCTCCAGCGGCGCCGGCCTGGTGATCGGCCGGTCCATCTCCCGGGAGTCCTACGAGAGGGTCCGGGGCATCCTGGAGGAATACCGCCGCTAGCGGCGGCCCGCGATCTCCCCCCGGCGCACCAGGCCCATGATGAAGAAAGCCGCCACGAACAGGATCGAGGCGAACACCATCAGCGAGGCGTAGCCGAAAGCGTCGATCAGCGCCCCGGCCGCCGGCGGGGCGATGATGTTGGCGGCCTGGGAAAAGAAATAGTACAGGCCGGTGTAGCCGCCCACCTTTTGCAGTGTGGTCATGTCCACCACCATGGGCAGCGAGTTGACGTTGACCAGGGACCAGCCCATTCCGCCCACCGCGAAGGCCGCCGCCAGGGGGAGGAAGCTCTTCACGAACAGCGCCAGCAGCATGGTCGCGCAGACCACCACGAGGCCGACGCGGATGGTGCGCCGGCGCCCGAGCCGCGCGGCCAGGAAGCCCGCGCCCAGGGAAGCCGCCATGAAGGTCACCGAGAAGAAGCCCAGGATCAGCGCGCCGGTGGACTCCTTCATCCCCAGCTGGTACTTGGCGTAGCTGGTGAAGAAGGTCTCGATGGCGTTGAAGCCGACGAACCAGCAGAGGATGGCCAGGAGGACGAAGAACAGGCTCTTCTCCCCCGCGAACACGTCCTTGAGGTTGGCCAGCAGGGCACGCCAGGTCCCGACCAGCGAGAAGCGCTCCCCCTCCGGATTCCCGGCGGGAGGCTCGCGGATGAAAATCACCACCAGCAGGCTGGCGGCGAACATCAGCAGCCCGCCCACGATGAAGGGCAGCGAGCTGCGGCGGTCGTACAGGGGCTTGCCGCCGAAATACACCAACAAAGCCCCGAGGCCGCCCATGAAGTTGATGATCCCGTTGGCCTGGCTGCGGAAGCGCGAAGGGGTGAGGTCCGGCATCAGGGCGATCACCGGCGAGCGGAACAGCGCCATGGACAGGTTCATGGCCACGATGACCAGCATCATCAGGCCCAGGCGCTGCGCAGCGTTGGCCGCCGGAATGAGCAGGAAGAAGGCCAGGGCCAGAACCGAGCCCACCAGGATGTAGGGCCGGCGGCGCCCCAGGCGCGTGCGGGTCCGGTCGCTCAGCGCCCCCAGGTAGGGCAGCAGCAGGATGGCCAGGACGTTGTCGATGGTCATGACCAGTCCGATGATCGTGGAGCGCAGGTGAAAGTTGTCCTTCAGGAAGATGGGAACGTAGGCGTTGTACAACGACCAGATGACAGAAACCCCGAGGAAGCCAAAACCCAGCAGGAAGGTCCTGCCCGCCGAAAGACGCTCGTCGCTCATGCCGCGCTCCTCCTCGCAAAAAAATATCGGCGGCAGGATACTGCCGCCGACACTGCGAAACTCTCGTCCCGAAGGACTTCCGAAGAAACCGAGGCTGCCATCCCGCTCTGGCGCGCGGGAAGGCAACAGGCCAGGGTTTACTTCTTCTTCGCTACTTTCTTGGCGACCTTCTTCACCGCCTTCTTCGCCTTCTTGACCGGCTTCTTCGACCGCTTTCTTCACTGCCTTCTTGATCGTAGCCATTCGCTCAAACCTCCTACGTTGGTCTTGGACTGCTATCCTTATTATGTACTCGATATCCCCTTCTCCTGTCAAATCATTTTTTCAAAACTCTGCGCAGCAGGTGGATCATGCCGTAGAAGAAAGCCAGCACCAGAAAGACTCCCAGCACCCCGACCACCATGACGAAGAGGGCCTTCTGGATTTCCGTCCCGCCCTGCACCCTGGCCAGCAGTTGTTCGAACATGCCGCGCCTCACTTCACCAGCAGCGGCACCAGGGCCAGGACCATGCCGCCGGCGATGATCGAGCCGACCTGCCCGGAGACGTTGGCCCCGACGGCCTGCATCAGGATGAAGGTGAAGGGGTCCTCCTCCTGGGCCATCTTGTGGATCACCCGCGCCGACATGGGGAAGGCGGAGATGCCGCAGGCCCCGATCATCGGGTTGATCTTGCGCTTCAGGAACAGGTTCAGGAGCTTGGCGAACAGAACGCCGCCCGCGGTGTCGAAGACGAAGGCCACCAGGCCCATGAGGATGATCAGGATGGTGGCCGGCTGCAGGAAGGCCTGGGAGCGCATCGTGGAGCCGATGGTGATGCCCAGCAGGATGGTGACGATGTTGGCCAGCTCGTTCTGCGCCGCCTTGGACAGGCGCTCCAGCACCCCGCACTCCCGGATGAGGTTGCCGAACATCAAGGCGCCCACCAGGGGCACGCTGATGGGGGCCACGAAGCCGGCGGCGAAGGTGACCACGATCGGGAACAGCGACCATCAGGCTCTTGGGCACCTCGATCTCGTGGTACTCCATCTTGATCGCCCGCTCCTGCCGCGTGGTGAGGGCCCGGATCACCGGCGGCTGGATGAGCGGCACCAGGGACATGTAGGAGTAGGCGGCCACGGAAATGGGGCCCAGGTATTGCCTGGCGAACTTGGAGGCCACGTAGATGGCGGTGGGCCCGTCGGCGGCGCCGATGATGCCGATGGAGGCGGCCGTCTTCAGGTCGAAGCCCAGGGCCACCGCGGCCAGCAGGGTGGCGAAAATGCCGAACTGCGCCGCCGCCCCGAAGAAGATCATCACCGGCATCTTGAACAGGGGCTTGAAGTCGCACATGGCCCCCACGGCCACGAAGATCAGCAGCGGGAACAGCTCGGTGGTGATGCCGGCGTCCAGCAGGATCTTCAGGAAGCCGGGCGTGCCCTCGTACTCGTACACCACGGACAGCGGCAGGTTGACCAGGATGGCCCCGAAGCCGATCGGCAGGAGCAGCATCGGCTCGTACTCCTTCTTGATCGCCAGCCAGATCAGGGCCAGCCCCACGGCGTACATGACCGCGTCCTGCCAGGTGACCGAGGTGAAACCGATGAGTAGCTGTTGCATGGGCACATAGTAGGGCAGGAGAGCGGAACCCGCAACTGCAATCGGCGCGCCAAAAAAAGCGGCCCCGCCGATCGCGGGGCCGCTGGAAACTTCCTAATCGCTCTGGGAGCACCCAGCTACGGGCGGATCTCCTTCACCAGCTTCTTCTTGCCGTCCTGGATCTCGAACAGGTAGGTCGGCTTGTTGGTGGGCACCCCGCCGGACATGTCCCAGTTGAACAGCAGGCCCTGGAAGCCCTTCACGTCGGCCATGTACTCGGCGATCTTCTTGCGCTCTTCCTTGAGCTTCTTGGGGTCGCCGGTCACGCCGGTCTTCTCGATGGCTTCCTTGATCATGTAGACCGCGTCGTAGTAGTTGGTGGACAGGCTCGGGGGCTGCATGCCGTTGTGGTCCGCGGCGTAGGCCTCCTTGAAGGCGTTCCAGCGCGGGGTGTCCACGTCCACGTTGATGTAGTTGTAGATGATGGCGCCGTTGAGCGACGCGCCGCCGGTGGAGTAAAGGGAGGCGTCATCGGCGCTGGAGAACAGCAGGATGCGGCCCATGTTCTTCCAGCCGCGGCTCTTCAGCTCCTGGATGATCTTGGCCGCCTTCTCGGGGCAGCAGGACAGGATGATCCCGTCGGGCTTCTGCTCCAGGGCCTTCACGACCAGCGGGCCGAAGGTGACCATGTCCGGCGCCACCTCCACGTGGTTCAGAACCTTCACGCCGACCTTCTCCAGGCCGACGTTGTGGGCGGCGGCCATGCCCGGCCAGGGGCCGTACTGTGCCGACGAACTGCACCACGCTCTTCATCTCGGGGTTCATTTCCGCCCAGGCGGTGACCAGGGGCGGGAGGCGGTCCTCGGTCTTCGGGAACCAGGAGATCGACCAGGGGAAGAACTTCTCCGCGTACTCCAGGGAGGTGGTGGCGGTCATGGACATCATCTCGTTCTCCACCGCGATCGGCATGGCGGCCATGATGACCGGCTCGGGCACGGGGCCCAGGGCCACCAGGGCGGTCTGCACGATCTTGCCCATCTCCACCACGCCCTTCTGCGGGTCCAGGGCGGTGTCCACGCCGATGACCTTCACCGGCTTGCCGGAAATGCCGCCGGCCTCATTGATTTCCTTGGCGGCGCGCTCGGCGCCCCAGTGCAGGAACTCGCCGATCGAGGCGATGGGGCCGGTCAGGGAGTTCAGGAAGGGGATCTCCCACTGCTCCACCTTGACCTTCACCTTCTTGGCGCGCCCTGCCTTCTGGCAGCCGGTGAACACGAAGGCCACCAGCACCAGGAGCACGGCCAGAAGCACGAACCAGTTCTTGCGCATACGCGACTCCTTTGAGTTAATTTTTCTTTCGTTTGGACGAAAGAAGTCGTTCCAGATTGAGGACCAGCCGCCGGGTGATGAAGCCCTCCGGCTTGAGCACCAGCACGGCCACGAGGATCGCGCCGTAGATCACGATCCGCCAGGAGGCCACCTCCGGCGGGAACAGCAGGGTCAGCCCGTAGAGCAGCGGGGCGGCCACCACCGTCCCCCACATGGTGGCATAGCCGCCCACGAAGATGATCGTCATGAACAGCCCCACCAGGTGGAAGGTGAAGAAGTCCAGGTGGAAGGAGCGGTAAAGGAAGCCGTAGATCACCCCGCAGCCGCCGGCCACGGTGCTGGAGAACACCTGCAGCAGGCGGCCCAGCTTCTTGATGTCCACGCCGAAGGAGGTGGCCAGGTCCTTGTCCACGAACACCGCCGAGGCGGCCCGCCCCAGGCGGGAGTGCTCGAAGCGGTGGATCAGGAAGCCCACCACCAGCACCAGGGCGTACAGCAGGGCCAGCAGCGCCCAGCGGTGCGCGGCGGGGCTGCCGGCCACCAGGGGCAGACCGAACATGCCCATGGTGGCGCCCACCGCCGCGGTGTTCTCGATCACCGTGCGGGTGATGTAGATGAAGGTGAAACCCACGATGACCACCGTGAAGGTCGGGGCGTCCCCGATGAACAGCGAGAGCAGCCAGCCGAGCAGCCCCCCGGCCAGCAGGCCGATGGGCAGGGCCGCCCAGAAGGAGAACCCCAGGCCCTGCACCAGCCAGCCGCTCAGGTAGCCGGAGATGGCCATGTTGGCCACGGTGAGAAAGTGCAGGTGGGCCACCCGGTAGGGCAGGTACAGGGCCCAGCTCATGAGGATGTTGATCGCCGTGACGGTCAGGAAATAATACAACGGCAGCGACATGGGCTCTCCTACAGCTTGATCCCGAACAGGCCGCGCGGCTTCACCAGCATCACCACCAGCAGCACCACGAAGGCGATGGCGTTGGACCAGGAGCCGGGGAGGTACCCCTGGATCAGGGCCTCCAGGATGCCGAGGGCCAGCCCCACCACCAGGCCGCCCGGGAGGTTGCCCAGCCCGGCGATGATCGACACGGCCAGCACCTTGTGGGCCACCTGCTCGCCCAGCCCCGGGGAGGCGTAGCCCAGCATCAGGGCCAGCAGCACGGCGATCAGGCCCCCCAGGATGCCGGACAGGGCGTAGCTCTGCAGGCCGGTGGACAACAGCGGGATGCCCACCAGGCGGGCCCCGTTGGGGTCCTCGGCGATGGCCCGGAAGGCCCGCCCCTGCCGCGTCTTGTACAGCAGCAGGAACACCCCGGAGACGGCCAGCACCCCGACGGCCAGGGAGACGACCTGGCCGGACAGCAGGCTGATCAGCCCGAAGCGGAACACGGCGACATCCCCTACCAGTTCCTTGGGAAAGGAGATCGGCAGGCCCTTGTTGAAGCCGTGCGACAGCACGTCGGTGATGATCATGCCGATGCCCATGGACACCACCATCGTGGAGTTGATGTCCACCTCCTCCCGGTTCTTCATGATCTTCTGGAACAGGGGGGCGGAGGCCAGGTTGATGGCCACCGAGGCGCCCACCGAGGCCAGCACCGCCAGGGGGACGTTGTTGCCGGTGTAGCGCAGCACCACCCAGGCGATGTACATGGAGAACACCACCACCTGGGGGTAGGAGAAGTGGATGATCATGGCCACCAGGAGCAGCAGGTTGAAGCCGGTGACCAGCAGCACGTAGATCGACCCCAGGGAAAGGCCGTTGATCACCTGCGCCACGAACACTTGCATACGCTACGCTCCGATGTAGGCCGCCCGCACCCCGGGGTCGGCCAGCAGCTCCTGGGCGGTCCCGCTCAGGGTGACCTTGCCCGTCTCCAGCACGTACCCCCGGTGGGCGCACTTCAGCGACTTGTAGGCGTTCTGCTCGCTCAACAGGATCGTGTAGCCCTCCTGGTTCAGGCGGACCAGGATCTGGAAGATGTCGTTCACC
The DNA here is from genome assembly GCA_963736785.1 of uncultured Spirochaetota bacterium. Classification (GTDB taxonomy): domain Bacteria; phylum Spirochaetota; class Spirochaetia; order SZUA-6; family DRHE01; genus MIBK01. The sequence continues at coordinate 184,634 of CAVTQG010000020.1, forward strand.
ACGATGGGCGCCAGGCCCAGCGAAGGCTCGTCGACCATGATCAGCTCCGGGGAGGACATCAGGGCCCGGGCGATGGCCAGCATCTGGCGCTCCCCGCCGCTCAGGGTGCGGGCCACCTGGTTCTGGCGCTCCTTCAGGAGGGGGAACCACTCGTACACCCGCTCCAGGTTGCGCTCCACGGCGCGCAGGTTGTGATGGGCCCCGAGCAGCAGGTTGTCCAGCACGCTCATGGCCGCGAACACGCCCCGCCCCTCGGGCACCAGGCACAGCCCGGCGCGCACGTTGCGGTCCGCCGGCTGGCCGGAGATCAGCTTGCCCCGGAAGGTGACGCTTCCCGCGCGGGGCACGTTGATGCCCAGGGCAGGTGGCCAGGAGCGTGCTCTTGCCCGCGCCGTTGGCCCCGATCAGCACCACGATCTCCCCGCGGCGCACCTCCAGGCTCACCCCGGACAGGGCGTTGATGTGCCCGTAGGACACCTCCAGGTCCTTGACCGCGAGCAGCACCTCACTCGGCGCCAAGGTAGGCCTCCAGCACCTTCGGGTCCTTCTGCACCGCCTCCGGCCTGCCGGCGGCGATGGTCCGGCCGAAGTTCAGCACGGTCACCCAGTCGGACAGGCCCATCAGCATCTTCACGTCGTGGCTGATGACCACCACCGTGATGCCCGAGCCGCGCAGTCCCCGGATCACCTCCTCGATGCGCTCGGTGTCCCGGGCGCCCATGCCGCTGTTGGGCTCGTCCAGCAGCATCACCTGGGGTCTGGCGACCATGGCCCGGGCGATCTGCACGAACTGCCGCTGGGCCCACACCAGGTCCACCCCGATCCGCTCGGCGTCCTTTTCCAGTCCCACCATGGCCAGGCTTTCGCGCGCCCGCTGCTCGATGGCCTGCTCCCGGCGGGAGCTGCCGTCCCGGCAGGCGGACGAAGGTTTCCCAAGTAGTCCCGCCCGCGAACTCGAAGATTCCGGCCATCACGTTCTCCAGCACGGTCAGGGAGTTGACCACCTTTCCGGCCTGGAAGGTGCGGCGCACGCCCAGGTTGGCGATGGCGTGGGGTCTCAGGCCGGTGAGCGCCCGGCCGGCCAGCTGGATCGAGCCGGCCTCCGGCCGCAGGTGGCCGCTGATGCAGTTGAACAGGGTGGTCTTGCCCGACCCGTTGGGCCCGATGACGCCATGAATCTGGCCTTTCGTGACCTCAAAGGTGACGTCCTTCAGAGCCTGCAAGGCGCCGAAGGACTTTGGATACCCCGCGGATGGATAGCATGGTGAAGTACTATTTTATAGACAATTCCGCCGTTTTCGTCAATATAAGCCTGATGGCTTCGGTAATGAAGACGGTACTGGTATTCGGGACCTTCGATCTCCTGCACGCGGGGCACCGCTTCCTGCTCGGCGAGGCGCGGCGCCGGGGCGATCGCCTGGTGGTTTCCCTGGCCCGCGATGAGTTCGTGCGGACCTGGAAGGGGAAGCAGCCGCGGCACCCGGAGGCGGAGCGGGCCCGCCGCCTGAAAGAGTCCGGGCTGGCTGATGAAGTGTACCTGAGCGATCCCGTGCCGCGCAGTTTCGCGTTGCTGGCCCGGGTCCGCCCCGACCTGATCTGCCTGGGCCACGACCAAAAAGAGCTGGCGAAGGCGCTGCGCGACTGGATGAAGCGCACCCGGATCCGCATCTCGCTGAAGCGCATTCGCCGGCTGCCCGCCGGCCACGACCCGGGCTGAGGAGAGCCGCCGGCCGGCCGCAGTCCGCTTGCCGCCTCCCGGACTTTCAGTCTATGGTGGACGCGCCGTGGAACCGCCGAGGAACGAAGGCAGCAGACCTCCGGGAGCGGGTCGGGAGACGCCTCCGACGGCCGCCGCGCCGCCCGTGCTGGCCGTACTGGCCGCGCTGATAGCGTTGTTTTCGCTGAGCGCGCTGCCGCCGGCCGCGGCCCAGAGCCACGGGGCCCTGCTGGAGTGGAGTTTCAGCGGGCAGTACACTCCGATGCGGATCGACGAGCTGGCCCGGCCGCTGTTCGAAGGTTTCCAGTCCCCGAACTTGCGCTTTTCGGTCGATACCTACCAGCTCGCCTACCGCAGCACCGACTTCGACGGCTCGCCGGCGACAATCCAGGCCCGCCTGTTCGTGCCGCGCTACACGGAGCCGGAGAGCCGTCCGGTGCTGGTGTTCGGCTCGGGCACCACGGGGATCGCCGACTCCTGCGCTCCTTCCCGCGAAGTTCCCGAGGTGCGCCGGTGGGGTCACTACCAGGCCAACATGCTGGCCTACGCCTCCGCCGGGTTCATCACCATATTTCCGGATTACCTGGGCTTCAACGACCCGGATCGCCCGCAGAGGTACTTCAGCCGCCAGGCGGAGGCCCACGCGCTGCTGGATGCCGCGCGCGCGGCGCGGGCTTTCCTCGCCGGGTATCCCCAACAGGTCCGGCCCTCCGGCACCGTCTTCGCCGCGGGCTATTCCCAGGGGGGGCACGCCGCCTTCGCCGCCGCCGACTTGCGCCCGGCTTACGCCCCGGAGGTGGGCTTGCGGGGAGTTATCGGCTTCGCCGCGACCACGAACGTGACCGCTCTCTTGAAGGAGGGCGCCTACTACGCGCCGTACATCCTGTACAGCTACTACGCCATGTACGGGAGGGAGCAGATCGACCCGGGGCGCTACCTGCAGGAGCGCTGGGCCCGGAGCCTGGAGGCGGACGTCAACAGCATGTGCGTGGACGAGATCCAGGCATACTACCCCTTCGATGGCAGGAAGCTTTTCCGCCCGGAGTTTTATGAGGCGCTGCACGGCGACCGGTTGAACGAAGAGTATCCGGCCCTGGCTGCGGCCCTGTTCGCCAACCGCAGCGGCGCCTCCGGCCACGGACTGCCGGCTCTGGTCGTGCAGGGCGACGCGGATACCATCGTGACCACCGCCAGCCAGTCGCGCTTCGTGGAGAGGTACTGCGGCGGGGCGGCAGCGAGGTGAGCTTTCTGGTCCTGAAGGGGATCGCGCACCGCTACACCCGGCCGGCGGGCTTCCGGGCTTCCGTGGAGTGGATGGAGCGTCTGGTCGCTACGCAGGCGGCTTCACCGCCCCCCGGCACGCCGTAGCCCCGAGCTGCAGGGAGGCGGGGGCGAGAGGCCGCGCACGGCCGGCCGCTTGCCTGCTTACCCGCCTTCGTTATCTGCCTTCGTATGCCCGCCGCATTCGGCGAGATCGAACTTCTTCATTTGAGCAACGCTGGGTCACGCGCGCCGCTCTTTTGGTCCTTGTCCTTCATCATCCGGTCCATGGCGGTGGGCACGACCTGCCAGGAGACGGTGTATTTGTCCTTCAGCCAGCCGCACTGTTCGGCGCCGGGTCCGCGGACAGCTTTCCCCAGTAGTGGTCGATCTGTTCCTGGGTGTCGCAGTACACCATGAACGAGATGGCCTCGTTGAAGCCGAAGTCGTGCCCCCTGGCGCTGTCCATGGCCGCAAACTCCTGCCCTTCGAGGAGAAGGCGGCGTGCTTGACGGTTCCGGGCTTTGTCGGGTTCCTCGCCCTTTCTCGTATCGAAGAACGTCGCCGACCCTGGCATTGCGGAACACCGAGGCGTAATGGCGGATGGCCTCTTCCGCTTTCCCGCACTGCGCCCCGACGAACATGAGCGTCGGGGTGATCCGCTGCGTCACCTTCCGGTCGCCCATGAACATCACCTGCCAGGAAAGGCCGTACCTGTCCTGCGTCCAGCCGTATCTCTTGCTGAACGGGTACTCTCCCACTCCATCAGCGCCGTGCCGCCTTTGGAGAGCTTCCCCGCAATCGCCTCGACCTCCTCCCTGGTCTTGCAGGCGACGAGAAAGGACACCGCCGGCGTGAATTTGAAGTACGGACCCGCGCTGAGGAGCATGAACTCCTGCCCGAGCAGCTCGATGGTGACGATGTCCGCCGAGCCCGAAGGGGTGTCGTGGATCGTCGCCGCGTACTTGATCGTCGAGCTGCCAAGGGCGGAGAAGGCGGCGATGTTGCAGCCCGGCCGCCTCCTTGGCCTCCTTGTCGTACCAGAGGTGGGGGGTGATCTTCTGCCCGGCGCCTTTCCGCAACTGCGCTCTCCCCACTGCCGGTCGGCTGCAGCAGGCCCACGCGGTTGCCCTCGGTGTCGAGAAATCCGGAGTACAGGCCGACCCCGGTATCTCGTCCGGCTCTCCCGGTTTCGAGCCGTCCAGTACGGTGCCGCCGGCCGCTGCCACCTGTTTCATGGCTTCGCGCACATCTTCCACCGCAATCACCTGCATTGGTGGATTCGAAATCCTTGGATTTTTCCGCGAAACCGCCATTGATCCTGCCTGGCTCCCTGGGAAACCGTTTTCACCGGCTTCCGTGGTCTGAACCGTGATATAGTTGCCCATCTCCGGACCCA
>CAVTQG010000021.1:0-5996 GCA_963736785.1 uncultured Spirochaetota bacterium
CGGGGCCCTCCTGGCGGGGGCCGCGGAGCTGGCGGCGGAGATCTTCAACCTGCCGGCGCGCATCGGCTACCCGGTGCGCCTGGGCGGCCTCGTGGAGGAATACTACAACCCGGCCTACGCCACCGGCGTGGGGCTGGTGCTGTACGGGGCCGCCAAGAGGGAGACGGGGTACGTGGACACCAGCTCCAGCGAGAGCACCTTCACGAGCGTCTGGGACCGGATGAGGAACTGGTTCAAGGAATTTTTCTAAGCAACCATAGATACTGCGCAAAAGGGGAGGGGGACAATGAACATCGAATTTGGCGAGGAGCACCCGGCCAACTTCACCGTGCTCAAGGTGATCGGCGTGGGCGGGGGCGGCTCCAACGCCGGTGAACCGCATGATCGCGGGCGGCCTGAAGAACGTGCAGTTCATCGCGGCCAACACGGACCAGCAGGCCCTGCAGCATGTCCAAGGCCCAGATCCGCCTGGGCCTGGGGGCCAAGCTCACCGGCGGCCTGGGCGCCGGGGGCGTGCCGGAGGTCGGGGAGAAGGCGGCTCTCGAGGACGAGGAGCGCATCCGCGAGGTGCTCGACGGCGCCGACATGGTCTTCATCACCGCCGGCATGGGCGGCGGCACGGGCACGGGCGGGGCGCCGGTGGTGGCGCACGTGGCCCGGGAGCTGGGCTCCCTGACCGTGGCCGTGGTGACCAAGCCCTTCGACTTCGAGGGCAAGCGCAAGATGGCCCTGGCCGAGGAGGGCATCGCCCGCCTGCGGGACGAGGTGGACACCCTGATCGTGATCCCCAACCAGTATTTATTGAAGATCGTGGAGCGGCGCACGCCCGATCCGGGAGGCCTTCCTGATGGCCGACGACGTGCTGCGCCAGGGGGTGCAGGGCATCTCGGACCTGATCACCGAGCCGGGGGAGATCAACATCGACTTCGCCGACGTGCGCACCATCATGAAGGGCAACGGCGATGCCCTCATGGGCATCGGCCTGGGCCGCGGCGACAACCGGGCGGTGGACGCGGCCACCGGGGCCATCAACAACCCCCTGCTGGAGGACGCCAAGGTCGAGGGGGCCCGGGGCATCCTGGTCAACGTGACCGGCGGGGCGGACTTCTGCCTCTCGGAGTACGAGGAGGTGCTGAAGATCATCACCGCCAGCGCGGACGCCGAGGCCCTGGTCATCGCCGGCACCAGCATCAACGAGGCCCTGGAGGACCAGTTGCGGGTCACCGTGATCGCCACCGGCTTCAACACCGAACGCGCGCGGCGCCCCGCTCCGGTCGCGGCGGCCGGCGCCGAGGGGGCCAAGGGCGGGGGGACATCATCTCCTACGACGACTGGGTGAAGCTGCGCAAGGGCGTGGCCGCGGGACGCCCGGCCGGGGACTTCCTGCTGGGCAGGAACTCCCGCGAGGCGGACCTGAACGTGCCCACGGTGCTGCGCGAGAAGCGGGTGGGCGCCCAGGGGGACCTCTGAAGGGCATGAACGAGCTGGTCGGGGCCTTCGCGGCGTATCTGCAGGCCGAGCTGCGCCTCTCCAGGGCGACGGTGAGCGTGTATACCCTGGAGGCGCGCCTGCTCAGCCGCTATTGCGCGACCACCCGGCCGCTCGCGGAGTTCGGCGGCGCGGACCTCATCCAGTACCTGGTGCACCGCCAGCTGGAAGGGGCCAGCCGCAAGACCACCGCCAAGTCCCTGAGCGCCCTGCGGGCCTTCTTCGCCTTCCTGCTGCGGGAGGGGCTCGTCGAGACCAACCCGGCGGAGGACGTGGAGACGCCGCGCATCCCGCGGCACATCCCGGAGGTGTTCAGCCGGGAGGAGGTGGAACGCCTGCTGGCGGCCATCGATCTGAACACCCCCGGCGGGGTGCGCGACCGCTTCCTGTTCGAGCTCGATCTACTCCTGCGGCCTGCGCGTGTCGGAGGCCGCGGATTTGACCCTGGAGCGGATCTACAAGACCGAGAAGTTCCTGCGGGTGCTGGGCAAGGGAGGCAAGGAGCGGATCGTGCCCGATCGGGGAGCTGGCCCTGGAGTGGCTGGATAAGGTATCTGAGCCAGGCGCGCCCCGCGCTGGCCCGCGGCCGGCGCCTGGCCAGCCTGTTCGTGAACCATCTGGGCGCGCCCCTGACGCGCAAGGGCATGTGGAAGCGGTTCAAGGGCTACGCCCTGGAGGCCGGGGTGGCCGGGCAAGATCCACACCCTGCGGCACTCCTTCGCCACCCATCTGTTGAAGGGCGGGCGCGGACCTGCGCACCGTGCAGGTGCTGCTGGGGCACGCGGACATCGGCACGACCCAGATCTACACGCACGTGGAGGAGAGCGAGCTGGCGGAGTACCACCGGCTCTACCATCCGCGGGGCTGAAAGTCGGGAGGAAGTGTTGGGACGTTGGTTGAGGGGCGCAGCCCGGCATGGAGGCCGGCGGCGGCGGGGGTCGTGCTGCTGCCGGCGGGCTGCGCCCGCCGGGAGGATTTCTACCTGGAGCAGCTGAAGAAGACCGAAAGCCGGGCGGGGTGCGCAGGCGGACCAGCGGAGGATCGCGGAGCTGGAGGCCGGCATCCGCCGGTACCGCCAGGAGGTGGATCGCAAGGTCCGGGCCTCCGACCAGCTGGGCGTGTACTACCGGATGCTGGCGGTCCGCTACATGGAGCTGGGCATGTTCCAGCAGGCCTACGCGGCCCTCGAGGAGGCGCGGAAGATCTACCCGGAGAAACCCAGTTCTCTTCTACTACGCGGGGGTCTGCGCGGCCCGCCTCGCCCAGGCCCAGGCGGAGGAGTCCGGGCGCCGGCAGTGGCTGGACCGGGCCGAGAAGCACTACCTGCCGGGCCGTGGAGCTGGACCCGCTGCACTCGGAGTCCCTGTACGCCCTGGCGGTGCTCTACGTCTACGAGCTGAAGCGCCCGCAGGAGGCCGAGGCGCTGCTCGTGCGCCTGTTGGAGCGGGAAAAGAAGAACGCCGACGCCCTTTTCCTGCTGGGCAACGTGTACTACGGGGCCGGCAGGCTGGAGGAGGCCCTGGGGCTGTACCGGCGGCTGGAAGGGCTGGGGCTGCCGGAGGACAGGCGCCGCCAGGCGGAGGAGAACATCAAGACCATCGAGGAGGAGCTGCATGGCTCCCGATGAGCTGACGGCATTGGCGATCAACCGGGTCCCGTTCCTGAAACCCAGGGAGAAGCTGCTGCTGCTGGAGGTCTGCGCCACGCCGGAGCGCCTGGCGCGCCTGCCCGCCGCCGCGCTGCCTGCCATCCTTGGCAGATCCGTACGCAGCCACAACTGGGACCCCGCCGGCGAGCTGAGGCGGGCGGAGGCGGATCAAGAGCTCTTGACCTCCGGGTCGATTCATTGCACCTTTGTCTGGAACGCTGATTTCCCTCCATTATTGCGGGAAATTTATGATCCGCCGGTCGTTCTTTACTATCGAGGGATTCTTCCGAAGCCCCAGGAAGTCTGGGTCGGGGTAGTCGGCACCCGCCACCCTACCGGAAACGGACGGGACGCGGCCTTCGCCCTGGGCTTCGAACTGGCCGGAATGGGCGTGGGCACGGTTTCAGGGTTGGCCCGGGGCATCGACTCGGAGGCGCATCGGGGCAGCCTGGCGGAAGGCGCCCGGACGGCCGGGGTGCTGGGCAATGGCATCGACCAGGTTTTCCCGGGCAGCAGCGCCCCGCTCGGGCGCCGCATCCTGGCCGGCGGCGGCTGCATCCTCAGCGAATACCCGCCCGGGGAGCCCCCCCGGCCGTACCATTTTCCGGGGCGCAACCGCATCATCAGCGGGTTGAGCCGGCGCGGTGGTGGTGGTCCAGGCCCCGGAGGGCTCCGGAGCGCTCATCACCGCCGAGTACGCTCTGGAGCAGGGGCGGGAGCTGCTCGTGCACGCCGATGGGCTGGAAGGCCCGGCGGGCGCCGGCACGCGCGCTCTGGCCAACGATGGCGCCCAGGCGGTGCGGGGCGCGGCGGAGGTGTTGGCAGGTTGGGGCGGAGATAACCCGCTAATACGGCGCAAGAATCCGCTGCTGCGGCATGGACGAATGCCGGCCTTGGCCGCGCGCCAAGCTGCTCTGGCGTCAGGCCGGTGGAGCGCGGCCGAGGAGCTGGCCGGCAGCTGGAAAGCGAGCTGGCGCACGAGCTGACAGTGCACAACGGAGAGGTGTTGCATGGCTAAGAAGACCCTGATCATCGTCGAGTCCCCGGCCAAGGCCAAGACGATCGAGAAATACCTGGGCGAACGGCTACTCGGTGGCCGCTTCCATGGGCCACCTGGTGGACCTGCCCAAGAGCCGTCTGGCCGTGGACGTGGAGAAGGGCTTCGAGCCGGAGTACATCACCATCCGGGGCAAGGCCAAGATCCTGAACGGGCTGCGCCAGGAGGCCGGGCGCTCCGCCGAGGTGCTGCTGGCCTCGGACAACGACCGGGAGGGGGAGGCCATCTCCTTCCACCTGCGCAACGCGATACTCGTCCAAGAAGCCCGGCATCCCGGTGCGCAGGATCGTGTTCAACGAGATCACCCCCCAGGTCATCCGCGAGGCCGTGGCCCACCCGGGGGAGATCGACGTGGCCAAGGTCGAGGCGCAGAAGGCCCGGCGGGTCCTGGACCGGCTGGTTGGCTACCACCTCTCCCCGATCCTCTGGAAGAAGGTCAAGAACGGGCTGTCCGCCGGCAGGGTGCAGTCCGTGGCTCTGCGCCTGCTGTGCGAGCGGGAGGCGGAGGTGGAGTCCTTCGTCCCCGAGGAGTACTGGAGCCTGGAAGCGGAGCTGAAGAAGGGCCGCTCCACCTTCAAGGCCGCGCTGGTGGAGTTCCGGGGCGCCAAGGCGGAACTGAAAACCCAGGCAGGAGGTGGACGCCGTCATCGCCGCCCTGCAGGGGGCCGAGTACCGGGTGGCCGCCCTGCGCAGCACCGAGAAAACCCTGAAGCCCAAAGCGCCGCTGACCACCTCCAAGCTGCAGCAGGAGGCGGCCAACCGCTTCGGCTTCACCTCGCGCAAGACCATGCAGGTGGCCCAGACCCTGTACGAGGGCGTGGACATCGGCTCCGGCCGGGTCGGCCTGATCACCTACATGCGCACGGACTCCACCCGCGTCGTCGGAGACGGCCCTGGCGGAGGTGCGCGCCTTCCTGGCCGAGCGCTACCCGGCGGAGCTGCCCGAGAAGCCCGTCGTACTACGCGCCCGCCGCCAAGGCCGCAGGACGCCCACGAGGCCATCCGCCCGACCTACGTGCGCAACCTCCCCGGCGGAGATCCGCTCGGCGCTCACCCCCGACCAGTACAAGCTGTACGCCCTGATCTGGGAGCGCTTCGTCTCCTCGCAGATGACGCCGGCCCGGACGCGTGCACCACCACCGCGGACATCGCGGCGGGGGAGGCCCTCTTCCGGGCCAGCTCCACGCCGGTCCAGCCTGCCGGGCTTCCAGCGCGTTCTGTCGGTGCTGGCCACCAAGGAGACGGGAAAGCGCCCTGCCCGCCCTGCAGGAGGGGGAGGCGCTGGAGTTCCTGCGCCACCTCCGCGAAGCAGCACTTCACCTCCGGGCCGGCGCGCTACACCGACGCCACCATCATCAAGGCGCTGGAGGAGAAGGGCATCGGCCGGCCCTCCACCTACGCCCCGATCATCTCCGTGCTGCTGGACCGCTACTACGTCGTGCGCAAGAGCCGCCAGCTGGTGCCCACCCAACTCGGGCGCCTCATCAGCAACCTGCTGACCGCCCAGTTCCCGGAGCTGCTCAACGAGAACTTCACCGCCTCCCTGGAGCGCAAGCTGGACGAGGTGGAGGAGCGCAAGGCGAGCTGGGACACGGTGGTGGCGGAGTTCTACCGGGCCTTCAAGGTCCAGGTGGACCACGTCATGGACACCCTGGAGTCCATCAAGGGGGTGCTGGACGAGCCCACCGAGTTCACCTGCGAGAAGTGCGGCCGGCCCCTGGTGAAGAAGCTGGGCCGCTACGGCTTCTTCCTGGCCTGCACCGGCTTCCCGGAGTGCCGCAACACGCGCGCGGTGCCGCTGGC
>CAVTQG010000022.1:0-13947 GCA_963736785.1 uncultured Spirochaetota bacterium
AGGGCCGCCTGGGAGCTGCTGAACAAGGAGGGTCCGCCATGAGCGTTTGCTGGATCGACACGATTCCCATAGAAGAAGCCCAAGGGGAGCTGCGGGAAATCTACGACGAGGTGAAGTCGCCGCACGGGACCGTGGACAACGTCTACCTGGCGCAGAGCCTGCGCCCGCACACCCTGCGGGCCCACGACCTGCTGTACCGCAGCGTCCTGCACGACGGGGACAACACCCTCCCGGCCTGGTTCCTGGAGGCGGTTTCCGTCTACACCAGCCTGCTGAACCGCTGCCCGTACGCGGTGGCCCACCATTCCGCCAACGTCCGGCGGCTGCTCCAGGATGACTCCCGGATCGCGCAGATTCTGGAAGCCTTGCGCCGGGGCCGGCCGCAGAAGGCGTTCGCCGGCAAGGAGCTGGCCCTGCTGCGGTACACCCGAAAGCTCACCCTCCGCCCGGCATCCCTCCGCCGGTCGGACATCCAGCGGCTGCGGGAAAGCGGGGCCGACGACGGCCAGATCCTGGAGGTAAACCAGGTCTGCGCCTGCTTCGCCTACGCCAACCGCCTGCTCAGCGGCCTGGGGGTCGAGCTGGGCCAGGACACCATCGGCTTCTACCCGCGCGGGCACGGCGATTTTCCTTGACGCCTCGGCGGCGGCGTGCTACATGTAAGGCGGTGCCCAAGCTTGGCTACTCGGTATCCATGCCGATGGACTACTTTCTGGCGTGGTACCCCAAGTGGTTTCCTTAAACCCCTCCGCAGTCCACCTGCCGATTCCGCATCCACTGAACTGACATCCGGGTGAAAAAGTCCCCCTCATCCTTTTGCAGGAGAAGCAAATGGCAACCGAACTGCTGGAGCAAATCATCGAAGCCACCATCGCGGGCGACCCCCAGCGCTGCGCCTCCCTCGCGGGGGAGGCGGTCCGCCGGGGCATCGACCCCTTGACGGCAATCGAACAAGGCTACTCGAAGGCAATGGCGATCGTCGGCGAGAAATTCGCGCGCATGGAGTACTACCTGCCCGAACTGATCCGCTGCGCGGACGCCATGAAGGCGGCCATGGAGGTGCTGCGGCCGCATCTGGGCAAGGGCGGGCAGAAAGGCCAGGGATCGGTCGTGCTGGGCACGATCCAGGGGGACCTGCACGACCTGGGCAAGAACATCGTGCGCACCATGCTGGAGGCCTCCGGATTCACGGTGCACGACCTGGGCAGCAACGTGCCCGTGCGCCAGTTCGTGGACAGGGCCGAGGAGCACAACGCCGACATCATCGCCGCCTCGGCCATCCTCACCACCACCATGGCCTACATGCCGGACCTGGTGAAGCTGGTCGGGGAAACCGGACCGCGCGGCAGGTTCAAGGTCCTGCTGGGCGGCGCCCCGGTCACCCCCGAGTTCGCGGCCAAGGCCGGCGCAGACGGCTACGGGGAGAACGCGGCCAGGGCGGTGCAGGTGGCCAGGGATCTGGCAGGGGCCCGAAAGGGAGGCAAGTGAGATGACCGACTTCTGGGATGTCTACGAGCGCAGCGAGACCGGGCCCTTCGTCAAGGAGACGGACTTCGACCGGCAGGTCGGGGAGGCGGCCGCCCAGGCCGTCCGGAAGTACGGCCTGCGCTACGACCGCGGCGAGGTGATCCCCTCCGACGACGAGCTGGCCGACCGCGTGTACCAGGCCGGGCTGGAGCTGTTCCTGGAGCTGGGCATCTACTGCAAGGACTCGAGCCGCAGGATCCAGTTCAGCCGCGGCGAGGTGGAGTGGGCGCTGAAGCACGCCCCCACCTCCGTCACCTACGGGCAGGGGAGGGACGCCCGCACCATGCGCTACCGCGGCGTGGAGGACCCCATGCCGCCCTTCTGCGCCAACACCTCGGTGGGCTGCACCGTGGCCGAGGAACGCTTCGTGGCCATGGTGCAGAGCTATGCCCAGGAGCCCCTGAGCGACAGCTTCTCCAGCGCCTTCAGCCAGACGGTGCACGGGCGCCCCATCAAGAGCGGCACCCCCCAGGAGGTGGAGGCAGCAATCTGGAACGTGCTGAAGCTGCGGGAGGCGGCGCAGGCCGCGGGCCGGCCCCTGATCGGCATCCACAACCTGATCAGCAACGCCGAGAAGACCGACGCCATCCTGGCGGCCATGAAGCCGGAGCTGGGCGTGCAGCCCAACGACGGGCTGGCCGTGGCCGCCATGGCCGAGCTGAAGGTGGACTACGAGCGGCTGAAGAAGGTGGTGTACCTGAACCACAGCAGCCTGAACCGCTACGGCCTGTACGGGCCCATCATGGGCGGGTACGCCGGGGGGCCGGAGGCCACCGCCGTGGTGCACGTGGCCCACCACTTCCTGGGACTGCTGGCCTTCGGCGCCCAGTGGCACGACGGCTTCCCCCTGCATCTGATGCAGGGCTGCAACAGCACCCGGGATCTGCTCTGGCTCACGGCCGTCACCGGCCAGGCGCTGGCCCGCAACACGCGGCTGCTCATCGGCATGAGCCCCTTCACGGCGGCCGGGCCCTGCACGGAGATGGTGGTCCTCGAGATCGCCGCCGTGGTCCTGGCCGCGACCGTGTCCGGGCTGCACCTGAACCTGGTGGCGGTGGCCCGCAACAAGCTGCCCGAGCGCTCCAGCGGCATGGAGGCGCGCATCGGGGCGGAGACGGGGCACCTGGCCGCCCGCCAGCGCGTCGGCCGCGCGCAGGCCAACGAGATCGTGAAGAAGATCCTGGGCGAGTACGAGGCGAAGATCCCCGAAGCGCCGGAGGGGAAGCGCTTCGACGAGTGCTACGACCTGGCCACGGTCCGTCCGACCCGGGAGTACCTGGACCTGTACGAGCGGTGCAAGGAGAAGCTGGGCCGCTTCGGCCTGGACTACTCCCTGCTGCAGCCATGACACCCCGGCTTTCGTACCTCGGGCCCGCGCAGCGGCGGCGCCTGCACGAGGCGAGCCTGGAAATACTGGAGCGGGTCGGGGTCTTGCTGCAGGAGCCTCGGGCCGTGGAGCTGCTGCGCAGGGCGGGGGCGAAAATCGCCGCAGACGGCAGGGTCCACATCCCGCCCAAGCGGGTGGAGTGGGCCCTGTCCGCGGCGCCCAAGCGCATCCTGCTGCACGACCGCGAAGGCCGGCCCGCCCTGCCCCTGGAAAGGGGCAGGGTCTTCTTCGGCCCCGGTTCGGACTGCCTGTACATCCTCGATCACCGCAGCGGCGAGCGGCGGCCGGCGACGCTGCGGGACGTGAAGGAGGCGGCGGGCCTCGCCGACGGGCTGCCCAACGTCGACTTTCTCATGTCCGCCTTCCTGCCCTCGGATGTCGCCCCGGAGCGGGCCAACCAGGCGCAGATGCTGGCCATGCTGGAGCACAGCGCCAAGCCCATCCTGTTCGTCACCAACGATTTCAAAGCCTGCCGGGACGTCGTCCGGGCGGCGGAGGCGGTGGCCGGAGGGGCCGGGGCGCTGGCCGGCCGCCCGTTCTGCGGCTGCTACATCAACGTCACCGCGCCGCTGCGCCACAACGCCGAATCCCTGCAGAAGCTGCTCTTCCTGGCGGGCAAGGGCCTGCCCACCACCTACACGCCCATGGTGCTGCGGGGGGCGAGCGGGCCGGTGACCGGGGCGGGGGCCACGGCGCTGGCCAATGCCGGCGAGCTGGTGGGACTGGTCCTGGCGCAGCTCGCGCGCGAGGGGGCCCCCGTCATCCACAGCGGCGGCTACGGCGATGTCTTCGACATGCGCACCATGGTCGGGGCCTACGCGGGGCCAGAGAGCTACGGCAGCCGCTCGGCCATGGCCGCCCACTACGGCCTGCCCTCCTTCGGCCTCGGCGGGGCCAGCGATTCCAAGCTGCCCGACGAGCAGGCGGCCGCGGAGGCGGCGCTCACCCTTCTGGCGGAGAGCCTGGCGGGCGTCAACCTGGTGCACGACCTGGGCTACCTGGAGAGCGGCAAGTGCGGCTCCCTGCAGATGCTGGCCGTCTGCGACGAGCTGGCCGGCTGGGTCCGCCGCTTCCAGCGGGGGATCGAGGTGAACGAGGAGACGCTGGCCCTGGCGACGATCGAAGAGCTGGGCCCGGAAGGCGACTTCCTCTCCAGCGAGCACACCGTGCGCCACTTCCGGGAGAACTGGATGCCCGCGCTGTTCGACCGCCGCCACTTCGAAGGCTGGGCGGCGGCGGGGGCCAGGAGCCTGGGCGAGCGCGCCCGGGAAAGGGTGGAGCAGTTGCTGGCCGCGCACCGGCCGGCGCCGCTGTCCGCGGAAACGCGGCGGAGCATCGAGGCGATCCTGGGCTGAGGGGAGGAGGAGACCATGCCGACGGACGGGACCGTTCCCACGATCTGCCGGCAGTGCGACATGCGCTGCGGCATCCAGGTCCAAATTGCCGGCGGCCGGGCCGTCCGCATCACGGGGTTGGAGGGCCACCCGCAGAATCGCGGCCGGCTCTGCCCCAAGGGCGCGGCCGCCCTCGAGCTGGCGTACCACCCCGAGCGGCTGCAGCGCCCCCTGAAGAAGACCGCCGGCGGCTCCTTCGTGGAGATCCCGCTGGAGCAGGCGATGGAGGAGATCGCCGGGCGGCTCGGCGAGATCCGCGAGCGCCACGGGGCCCGCGCCATCGCCTGCTGGCAGGGGGAGGCGCTGGGCTTCGGGCAGCAGGAGCACTACGCCCGCCGGTTCATGCACGCCCTGGGGTCGCCCAACTTCCTGTCCTGCAACTCCGTGTGCTTCGTGGCCCGCTACCTGGCCTACAGGATGGTCCAGGGGTACTGGAACCCCTGTCCGGATTTCCGCCATTCGCGCCTGATCGTCCTGTGGGGTGCCAACCCCCCGGTCTCCCATTTCACCTTCATGGGTCCCATCGAGGAGGCGCGGCGGCGGGGCGCCCGCCTGATCGTGATCGACCCGCGCAGGACCGAGATCGCCCGCCAGGCGGACGTCCACCTGGCGCCCTGGCCCGGCACCGACGGGGCCCTGGCTTGGGGCTGGATCCGCAGCCTCCTGGAAAGCGGCCGCTACGACCGCGAGCTGGTCGAGAAGCGCTCCGTGGGCTTCGAGGAGCTGGCCTCCTACGCCCGGGCCTTCACCCCGGAGAGGGTGGCGCAGGAAACCGGGCTGGACGCCGGGCAGGTCCTGGCCTGCGCCCAGATGCTGGCCGCGAGCCTCCCGCGGGTGGCCAGCTACGCCGGCGTATCCCTGGAGCACCAGGACAACGGCGTGGACACCATCCGCAGCATCGCCTGCCTGGAAGGCCTGTGCGGGGCGCTGGACATCCGGGGAGGCGATCCCTGGCCCGAAGGCCTGGCGCTGAACCGGCTGGACCTGTACCGGGAGCTGCCGCTCCTCGAGCTGGAGCCGGTCGGGGCCAAGGCCTACCCGGTGCTCTACGACCTGTACCACGAGCCCCACGCCCTGAGCGGCATCGACGCCATGCTGGGCCAAGGTCCGTATCCCCTGCGGGCGCTGATCGTGGCAGGGGGCAACCCGGCCAACACCAACCCCAACGCCGCCAAGACGGCACGGGCGCTGGCCGGACTGGACCTGCTCGTGGTGCGCGACTCTGTTCCGCACGGAGACCACCGAGCTGGCCGACTACGTCCTGCCGGCCGCCTCGTTCCTGGAGCGCAGCGAGCTGCACGTGTATTCCCAGTACCAGTGGCTGGCCCTCTCCCGCAGCGTGCTGGAGTTCCCCGGGCTCGGCGACGAGTACTCGTTCTGGCGCGAGCTGGCGCAGCGGTTGGGCTTCGGCGAGCGCTACTTCCCCTGGAAGGACGAGGCCGAGGTCAACCGCTGGCTGCTGGAGCCCACCGGGATCAGCGTGGAGCAGCTGGAGCGGAGCCCGGAGGGCCTGCAGTACAAGCCGGTGCGCTACCGCAAGCAGGAAAAGGAGCCGCTCGCCACGCCCACCGGAAAGTTCGAGTTCACCTCCAACTACCTGCGCAATCTCGGGTACTCCGCCCTCCCCCGCTACGAGGCGCCCTTCGGCCTGCGATCGCGCTCCGAGCGCTTCCCGCTGCTCCTGATCACGGGAGCGCGCAAACAGGGTTACCTGCATTCCAGGTACCGCAACATTGCCCGACTCCGGAAGCTGCACCCGGAAGCGGAAGTGGAGATCCATCCGGCGGACGCGGCCAGGCAGGGGATCCTGGACGGTCAGCCCGTGCGGATCGCCTCCGAGAGAGGTCGAATCCTGGCCAAGGCCCGGATCGTGGGGGAGCGGGACATCCGCCCGGGCCTGCTGCAGGTCACCCACGGCTGGGAAAAAGAAGCCAACGTGAACCGCCTGACCCCGGATGAGGTATGCGACCCGATCAGTGGGTTCCCCCAGCTGACTTCGATCCCTGTGCGGATTGAAGTCGATTGAACTGCCCGGCTCGCGCCATGGCCCCGATGGCGTTGAGGATCAGCCGGGAGCCGAAGATAGCGGTCAGCTCCCGCAGGTCCAGCGCGGGCACAACCTCGCAGAGGTCGAGGCCGCAGATGCGGCCCCGCCGGGCGACCCCCTTCAATATTTCGGTCATCTCGAAGTAATCCACCCCGCCGGGGAGGGGTAGAACACGCCCGGCGCGATCGCGGGGTCCAGCCCGTCGGCATCAATCGTGATGTAGTACTGTTCCGCCCGGGGCAGGCGGCGCAGCACCCGGGCCACGCCGGCCTCATGGAGCTCCTGGGCCCGCACCAGCACACTCCCGCGGCCTCGAGCCGCTTCGTACTCCTCGCGGCGGCCGCTGCCCACGCCGCGCAGCCCAATCTGCATCAGGCCGCTCACCCAGGGCATTTCCGCGGCACGGCGCATCTGGCTGGAGTATCCTTCCCGGAATCCCTCGCGCTCGTCGCGGAAATCCATGTGGGCGTCGATCTGCACCACGCACAGGGAGCCCCGGCCTTCGTAGGCCCGCAGCACGGGTATGGGAGTGCCGTGGTCGCCGCCGAGCACGATGGGCACCGCGCCCCGCTCGAGGATGTTTCGTATCGCCTCGGTGATGGACTGCAGGTCAGCACTGCGATCGGCCGGCGCCATGGCCACGTCACCGCAGTCGGCCACATGCACCTCTCGCCCGGCGAAAAGGTCGCCGTCGAAATCGAAATCGTAGTTGCCCAGACTCAGGGCGTAGCTCTGGGATTGCCGTCGCAGGGCCGCTGCGGCCTCCTGCCCCGGCGGGCCGGTTTCCTCGCCGCCGCCGACCGGCGGCACGTGGATGCCGTAGAGGCTCGTATAGGGAATGCCGATGATCGCCACGTCGGCCTCCAACTCCTCGAGGTTTCGGCAGCGGGGGAAGCCGGCAAAGGAAGGCTGATACGGGGGACGGGGTGCAGGGTGTAAGGCATTCGAGGACCTCCATCATGACGTCCGTCCGTACAGTAGCCAATCTTCGACCAGGGCTCAAGCTTGCTTAAAACCGGCTCCCCGGACCCCGCCGGGCAGCCAGCTGCTGCGGCAGCGACGGACGCGCGAGCTGCGCCGGAATCGGCGGAAGGCCCGCGAGAATGGCGATTCCAGAGGTTGAAATCACTCGGTTTGACAACCGGGGGGCTCCCGGCTATACTGCCGAAGCCTGCCGGAAGCTCGGGCTTTGCGGTGAGGCGGCTCCATTCTTCATGGATAAAACCGGCGGCCTGATGCAGACCATCGAGCGGGAGTGTCCCCCCCCGCGGAGGCGCTTCTTCCTGCTCCGCTCCCCCACGCGCGACATCCTCCAGTTCCTCCTGCTGATCGCGGCGCTGGTCTGGCTGCTGCTGCTCGGCGCCTCCCGCTCCGGGTACAAGTGGGAGTGGTACCGGGTGCCGCGCTACATCCTCGGCGTGGTCGAAGGCCGGCTCACCGCGGGCCCCCTGCTGCAGGGGCTGGGCCTGACCCTGAAGATCTCCGGCATCAGCCTGGTGCTGGCCTTCGCCATCGGCCTGCTCACCGCCCTGCTGCGGCTGTCGGACTCCCTGGTCGGCCGCGCCGTGGCCCGCGCAGATCCTAGAGGTAATCCGCAACACCCCCATGCTGGTGCAGCTGTTCGTGATCTACTTCATCCTGGGGCCGATCCTGGGCATCGAGCGCTTCCTTTCCGCCGTGCTGGCCCTGAGCCTGTTCGAGGGGGCCTACGCCTCGGAGGTGTTCCGGGCGGGTATCGTCTCCATCGACAAGGGGCAGTGGCAGGCCTGCTATAGCCTGGGCCTGAGCGTGACGGACACCTACCGCTTCGTGATCCTGCCCCAGGCCATCCGGCGCATCCTGCCGCCCCTGACCAGCCAGGCCGTGTCCCTGATCAAGGATTCCTCCCTGGTGAGCATGGTGTCGCTCCTGGACCTGACCCTGCAGGCCGGCATCGTGGTCTCCGAGACCTTCCTGCCTTTCGAGATCTGGTTCACCACCGCGGCCATGTACCTGGTGGTCACGGTGACCCTGTCCACGGTGGTGAACCGGATGGAACGACGTTTCAGGATCGCGGGGTAAGAGCATGGCGGAAAAAACCCTGGGCGACTACATCATCACGGTCAAAGAGGTGTGCAAGACCTTCCCTGGAGGCATCACGGCGGTGCGGAATTTCTCCACCGACATCCGCAGGAGCGAGGTGCTGGTGATCATGGGCCCCTCGGGCTCCGGCAAATCCACCCTGCTGCGCTGCCTGAACGGGCTGGAGGAGCGGGACTCGGGGCAGATTGTCGTGGACGGCATCCCCCTGGACGAAAACAAGAGAAACCGCCTGGAGATCCGCAAGGAAGTGGGCATGGTGTTCCAGTCCTTCAACCTGTTCCCCCACCTGACCGTGGTCGAAAACGTGAACCTGGCCCAGCAGCGGGTGCGCCGGAAGAGCAGGGAGGAGGCCATGGCCATGACCCGCGACATGCTGGCCAAGGTGGGCATCCTGAACAAGATCGACGCCTACCCGGCCCAGCTCTCCGGCGGGCAGCAGCAGCGCGTGGCCATCGCCCGGGCCCTGGCCATGAAGCCCAAGGTGATGCTGTTCGACGAGCCCACCTCGGCCCTGGACCCGGAGATGATCGGCGAGGTGCTGGACGTCATGAAGAACCTGGCCCGCGAGGGCATGACCATGGTGGTGGTGACCCACGAGATGGGCTTCGCCCGCGAGGTGGCCGACCGCGTCATCTTCATGGACGAGGGCCAGATCGTGGAGACGGGGACGGCGGAGCACTTCTTCACCGCGCCCCAGGAAGAGCGAACCAAGTTGTTTTTGAGTCAAATCCTATAGACTAGAGGAGGAAAGGAAGATGAGAAAAGCGTGGATTCTGGCGCTGGTCGCGCTGGTCGCGATCGCGGGGCTCGTCGGGGCGCAGGCCAAGGACAGCCTGGTCGACGAGATCATGAAGCGCGGGGTCATGAAGGTCGGCGTGGACGTGTTCGTGCCCTGGGTGTTCAAGGACAAGGCCGGCAACCTGGTGGGCTTCGAGATCGACGTGGCCTCGCGCCTGGCCAAGGAGATGGGCGTGAAGGTGGAGTTCGTCGAGACCAAGTGGTCGGGCATCATCCCGGCGCTTCTCACCAACAAGTTCGACGTGATCATCGGCGGCATGAGCTCCACCACCGAGCGCAGCCTGAAGGTGAACTTCAGCGAGCCGTACGACTACTCCGGCATGTCCATCTGCGGGAACAAGAAGATGGCCCCCGGCTGGACCAAGCTGGAGGACTTCAACAAGCCCAACGTCATCCTGACGGTGCGCACCGGCGCCACCCCCGTGGCCGCGGCCAAGAAGTTCATGCCCAAGGCCCAGCTGCGCCAGTTCGACGACGAAGCCCAGGCCTATCAGGAAGTGGTCAACGGCCGGGCCCACGCCTGCGTGTCCTCGCAGCCGGGCCCCGAGACCTGGGTGAACAAGCACCCGGACGTGCTGTACCTGCCCCTGGGCGGCCAGACCTTCACCAAGGAGCCCATCTGCTTCGCGGTGCGCAAGGGCGAGCTGGATGCGCTGGCCTTCTTCAACGGCTGGATCACCCGCATGCAGTGGGAAGGCTGGCTGGAAGAGAAGCACCAGTACTGGTTCACCGGCAACGAGTGGGAGAAGCTGACGCAATAACCTGATGTTCGGCGCCGCCCGTCTCAACTCGGGACGGGCGGCGGTTTCAGGCACGGGTGCGGGGGTAGGTTGTCGTGATCGCCCAAAAGGTTCGCTTCCGCTGGCTGGACGCGCTCATCATCGTCCTGCTCGCCGCCTTCGCCACCTTCATCGGCTACCGGATCAAGGTGGGCCTGAACTACAAGTGGCACTGGGCCTCGATGCCCCAGTACCTGCTGTTCCGCAACCCGACTACCAGCCGCTGGGCGGTAAACTACATCCTGGAGGGCCTATTCACCACCATCAGGTTGTCCATATGGGCCACGATCCTGGGTACCCTGGTCGGCATCGTAATGGGCGTGTTCCGCACCACCAAGAGCCTGTTCCTGCGCATGGTCGGCCGGACCTACGTGGAGATCGTGCGCAACCTGCCGCCGCTGGTGCTGGTGTTCATCTTCTACTTCTTCGTTGCCGACCAGATCATGCCGCTGCTCGGGCTGGATCCCTTCGTCCGCTCCCGCTCGCCGCAGACCCAGGCGGTGCTCGGGATTCTGTTCGCCCCGGTGTCCCGGTTCACCCAGTTCCTTTCCGCGGTGGTGACCATCGCGGCCTTCGAGGGCGCCTACATCACCGAGATCATCCGGGCGGGGATCGAGAGCGTGGAGCGCGGGCAGCGAGAGGCGGCCTACGCCCTGGGCCTTTCCTGGCTGGACCAGATGCGCCTGGTCATCCTGCCGCAGGCCATCAAGCGCATCCTTCCCGCCCTGGCCGGGCAGTTCATCAGCACGATCAAGGACTCGGCCATCGTGGCCGCCATCTCCATCCAGGAGCTCACCTACCAGGGCATGCAGCTGGCGGTCAGCACGCACTTCACCTTCGAGGTGTGGCTCATGGTGGCCGTGCTGTACCTGGTGCTGACCCTCACCCTCTCCCTCGGGGTTTCCGCCTAGAGAAGAGCCTGCGAAAAAGCGATTGACCGGCGGTTGCCGGCGGCCCTTAGGACGGCTATTGCCGTACTGACCGCCGGCCGGCTGGAAGCGGGCCTTCACCGTTTTCCACCAGCGTGCCTTCGCTGGCGGCGGAGGCATCCGGCAGGTATTGCGTGCGTGGCGGCGGAGCGGGAAGCCGACGGCCCCTACGCGGATGCTTCCGGTCCACAGCACGCGCTGGTCGTAGTAAGATGTTGCCTTCCACCTTGTAGATGTAGGTTCCGGCAGGCACCGACGGCCGCCGGCGGCGGTTCTGCAGTCCCAGGTCAAGGAAATCGTCCCCGGCTGCTGCGTGGCCCCGCTCACCGCGTCGATCTGGGCGCGGCTCCAGGCGGTCCAGGCCGGCGGCGGCGACCCACTCCGGGCAGCACTGCGGTCGCCGGCCGGAAGCCCCCGCGGCGGGCCATGAAATCCGTAGCGAACAGGGTGCGCACGTGCACTCCCCTTGCATCCTCGATCCAGACGGCGAGCTGGTTGGAGGCCCTGCGGGAGATGCGCTGCAGGGTGTAGGTCAGCGTGACCTTTCCGAGGCTCGCCTGCGCCAGGCCGGCCGCTGCCCCGCAGGCCAGGAGAATCGCGGCGGCAGCGACCATTTTCGGAGTGCCCATTTCGTAAGATTTTCCTATGGCAGGCAGCCCCTGTCAATGCTACACTTCCGCACCATGGCCCGAAGCATAGAAGTGATCCCCGTGGCCAGCCGGGGCCCGGAGGAAAAAGAGTTCATCGACTTCCCCAAGCGCCTGTACCGCGGCTGCCCGCAGTGGGTTCCCTGGTTCGACCTGGACATGCGGATGATGCTTCGGCGGCGGCACCCCTTCTTCCGGCAGGCGTTCGGGGACTTCTTCCTGGTCCGCGAGGCCGGCCGTACCCTGGGACGGGCCTGCGTGGTGAAGAACCCCAGCCTACATCGCCCAGCACAAGACCTGCCTGCGCCCATTTCTACTTCTTCGACGTGGAGGACGACCCGCAGGCGGCCGAGGCCCTGGTACGGCGCCTGCAGGAATGGACCCGGGAGCAGGGCCTCGAGATGCTGCGCGGCCCCATGCTCCTGGGCGGGGCTTCGGGCAGCGGCATCCTGGTCCAGGGCTTCGAGCACCGGGCGGCCATGACCATGATGCCCTACAACTATGCCTACTACCCCCGCCTGCTGGAAGGGCTGGGATTCCGCAAGCACGTGGACCTGTTCTCGATGGACCTGCCGCCGGACGAGTTTCCGCCTGCCCGAGCGAGTGCGAGCGGCGGCCGAGAAGGTGCTCGCCCGCGGGCGGTTTCAGCGTGCTGAGGTTCCGCAGCAAGCGGCGAGCTTGACGCGGGTTGCCGACCGGATGGCGGAGCTGTACAACGCGACCCTGGCCGATCACCTCGAGGACTACCCGCTCAGCGCCGCGGAGCTGGAGCAGGTGAAGAAGGACCTGCTGCTGATCGCCGACCCCCGGCTGGCCAAGATCCTCGCCTATGACGGGCAGATCGTCGGGTACCTGTTCGCGCTTCCCGGACCTGTCCGCCGTGCTGCAGAGGAACGACGGCCGGTTGGGACCCGTGGAGCTGCTGCGCCTGCTCTGGGCGATGCGTACCAACGACGAGCTGCCTCATCAACGGGATGGGCATTCTGCCCGCAATACCAGCGCCTGGGCGGCAATGCCCTGCTGTACAGCGAGCTGACAAAGACCGTCGGCGGCGGCGCGTTCCGCAGGGCGGAGCTGGTGCAGGTCTCCGAGCGCACCGAGCTGATGCTGCGCGACATCCAGACCCTCGGCGCCCGGGTGTGCAAGGTGCACCGGATGTACGAAAAGGAGTGCTGAAGGCGCGCAGCACCCCGCGCCTCCCGCCCTGTCCGGCCCCTGGACAGGAGGCCCGGGGCGTGCTATAGTTTCCGCATAGCGAGACGCTGTTTCGCATAGAGGAACCGGCATGCGGTGCTGTCTTCGGTCTCCAAAGCCCTGACCCTCCTGGACGCCTTCACCGCGGAAAAGCCGCAGCTTACCCTTTCCGAGCTGGCCCGCAGGGCCGGGGCGCACAAGTCCTCTGCCTTTCGCCTGTTGTGCACCCTGGAGGCTCACGGCTTCGTGGAAAAGAGCCCTGTCGGGAGCGGTTACCGCTTGGGCTGGAAACCCTTGGAGTTGGCCGGCCGCCTGCTGGGCCGCTACGAGCTGCGGGAGCTGGCCGCCCCCCTCATGGAGGAGCTGGCCCGGAAGAGCGGGGAGATCGTGCACCTGTCCATCCTGGACGGGGCGCAGATCGTGTACCTGGACAAGCGGGGGCGCAGCCAACCGCTGACCGGTGTCCACGACGGTCGGCGGGCGCAGCCCGGCCCACGCCTCGGCCATGGGCAAGGTGCTGCTGGCGGGCAGGCCCGCGCGGAGCTGCAGCGGGTGCTGGGCGGCCGGCCCCTGAGACGCTTCACGCCTACCACCATCACGGATCGACGCAGGCTCGCCCGCGAGCTGGAAACCATCCGCCGCCAGGGCTTCGCTCTGGACAACGAGGAGGCCTTTCCCGGCATCCGCTGCGTGGCCGCGCCCCTGCGCGACCGGGAAGGGGTGGTGCGGGCGGCGCTGAGCGTCACCGCGCCCACCCAGCGGGTCAGCGGCAGGCGGCAGGCGGAAATCCGCAAATGGGTTACGGACACCGCCGCGGGGACGTCGAGATGATCCGCGGGGGCGGGATGCGATCGACTAGACGAAGGAGCGCAGCATGTCGGTACAGGAACTGCAGCGGGCAGTGGAGGCCGGAGGAACCCGGATCGCGGCACGGCGCTGGCCCGCGACCTGGTGGCAAGGGCACCGACGCCCTGAAGATCATCGAAGCCCTCACCCAGTTGATGAGCTCGGTCGGCGACAAGTTTTCGCGGCTGGAGATCTTCCTGCCGGAGATGATGATGGCCGGCGCGGCCATGTCCGCGGTGGTGAGCTGCTGGGCCCCCAGCTCAAGGCCACCAAGCGAGGCGCCCCAAGGGAAAGATCGTGTTGGGCACCGTGATGGC
>CAVTQG010000023.1:0-10753 GCA_963736785.1 uncultured Spirochaetota bacterium
GCCCTGGGGGAGAGGGTCCGCGCCGTCGCGGTCAGGCCTCCTGGCGGCGAACCTCCTCGATGAAGGCCAGCATGTTCTCCAGCGGCACGTCGCCCTCGACGCGTGCGCCGGGGCGAAGATGTAGCCGCCTTCGCGCCCCGGCTCGAGCAGCGCCGCGTCTCCCGGCGGACCTCCTCGACGCGTGCCGTAGGGCAGCGTGCGCTGCGTCGACAGGCCGCCGTGGAACGACGAGCCGGCCGCGGTACGCGTTCGCAGCAGCGCGAACACGTCCATCACCTCCGGCTGGAAGGGATTGAAGCAGTCGCAGGCCGATGTCGATCAGGTCGTCGAACAGCTCGTCCACGTCGCCGCAGGAGTGGATGAACGACGGCACTTGCCGGCGTCGCGCACCACGCGCGATACATGCGCTCGAGCGGCGGCGCAGATGAACTCCGCCACAGGCGCGGGCCCATCTGCAGCCCGTGCTGCTGGCCCCAGTCGTCGCCGAAGTAGACCGCGTCGATGTCGTAGCGCAGCGCCTCGCGCACCTGGGCGATGTTGTAGTCGGCGATCGCGTCGAGCAGCTCCCGGACGAAGCGCGGGTGGTCCAGGAAATCGACGTACATGTTCTCCATGCCGCGCAGCGTCCAGGCCCGCTCGAACAGCGAGAAGCCGATCTCGAAGACCCGGAAGCGGTCGCCGTGGCGGGCGATCTTCGCGGGGATGTCCGCGAAGATCCTCGGGTCCAAGGGGTCCGGAAACTGGAAGCCGCGCAGGCTGGGAGCGGCCAGGCGGCAGCCTTCCACGTTGCCGATGTCCTTGTCGATGCTCCGATTCCAGATCACGCCGAAGGCGTCCCGCACCCGGTCCGGTCCGGCCGGCTCGAACCAGCCGGTTTCGCTGCCCAGCCGCAGCAGGTGGTCGCCCAGCGTTTCCTTGAGCTCCTGCAGGTCCGTCAGGCCGTAATGCCCCAGAAGGCGTTCTCCCGCCTCCACGGTGAAGCCGAAGGACCAGGGCACGTAGGGGGCGGCCGTGCTCCAGCACGCGGCGAACGACTTCGCGGCGGTTCATGTGGTATGCTAAGCTGAAAAGCGGAGCAGAGGGAAGCATGAGCCGAGCCTTCGTGGACGAATCCGACTCCCAGTTCCAGGACGAGGAGGTCCCGGAAATCAAGATCCCCCTGCCCCCGGGGGCGGCCAACTACATGACCCCCGCCGGAGCGCAAGCGCTGCAGGCGGAGCTCGCCGGCTTGAGGGGCGGGGAGCGACCGCAGGCCGCCGGGGCGGTGACCCGCCTGGCGGCTTCCGGGGCGGCCACCGATCGCGACGAGCTGGCCGTGCACAGGAGGCGTCTGCGGGAGATCGACCGCCGCATCGAGTATCTGAGCCGCATGCTGGCGCGCCTGGAGGTGATCGACCCCGGCCGCGCAGGATCGCGAGCGGGTGCTGTTCGGCGCGCGGGTCACCGTGCAGCACGAGGACGGCCGCCGCCGGGTGTACCGCATTGTCGGGGTCGACGAGGCCGACCCGCCCGCGGGCGAGGTGAGCTGGATCGCTCCGCTGGCCAGGGCCCTGCTGGGGCGCAGGCCGGGGGAGATGGGCCGACCTGAAGCTGCCCGAAGGGGAGAACGCCTGCGCATCCTGGAAATTCAGCATATTAACCTAGTGGAGGTGGACCCATGGGATTCCTGTACATATCTGGTTCCGGTCCTCGTTTTCATTCTTCCTCATCGGCGATCCGGATCGTCCGCCCCACCCACCGTGGGCTCGTGGAGAGGCTCGGGAAATACCGCCGCTTCGGCCGAACCGGGGTTCAATTGGGTCGTTCCCCATCATCGCAGCGGATGTTCCGGGTGAACGTCACCGAGATCATGGTGGACGCCGAGCCCCAGGAGATCATCACCAACGACAACCTCAACGCCCGGGTGGACGCCCAGGTGTACTTCAAGGTCAAGTCCGACGAGGACAGCGTGAAGGGCTCGCAGTACAACGTCTTCGACTACCGCCGCCAGATCGTCAACCTGGCCCGCACCACCCTGCGCAACATCATCGGCACCATGACCCTGAAGTCCGCCAACAGCGAGCGGGGCAAGATCAACAGCGAGCTGCAGCAGACCCTGCGGGAGGAGACCCGCCACTGGGGCATCGACATCGTGCGCACGGAGTTGAAGGAGATCGACCCGCCCAAGGACGTGCAGGAGACCATGAACAAGGTGGTCAAGGCCGAGAACGAGAAGATCGCCGCCGTCGACTTCGCCACCGCCACGGAGACCATGGCCGACGGGGCCAGGCGCGCGGAGATCAAGAAGGCCGAGGGGATCCGGCAGGCCAAGATCCTGGAGGCCGAAGGCGAGGCCCAGGCCATCGCCCTGGTCAACGAGGCGGCCGACCACTACTTCGTGGGCAACGCCCAGCTGCTGAAGCGCCTGGAAGTGGTGGAAAAGGCCCTGGCCGGACAACTGCCAAGATCGTCGTTCCGGCAGGCGCCGAGCTGGTCAACGTGATCGGGGAGATGGCGGGGGTGCTGCCCGTGCCCCTGCACGAACAGAAGAAGTAGCTTCGCTAGCTCGGCGTCCGGAAAAGGAATACGAAGCGCGTCCCCCCGTCGCGTTCGATCTCCAGCGCGGCCTCCAGCTGCTTGGCGAACAGCTGGATCAGCAGCAGGCCCATGGAGCGGGAGGTGGCCGGGTCGCAATCCGGCGGCAGCCCCACCCCGTCGTCCCCCACCTCCAGGCGCAACCCCTCCGGGCCGGTGCGCTCCAGGGCGATGCGGATCCGGCCGCCGGCCCCCGACGGAAAGGCGTGCTTCAAGGCGTTGGAGACCAGCTCGCTGATCAAGAGGCCCAGCAGGATGGCCGTGTCCAGGCCCAGGACCTCCTCCTCCTGGATCGAAATATCCACCCGCACCCGGGAGGCGCTGGCCCCGTAGGCGATCAGCAGGTGGTTGACCAGGTCACGCAGGTAGGCGGCGAAGCGCACTTCACTGGGGTCCGCGGACTGGTAGAGCTTCTCGTGGATCAGGGCGATGGAACGGATGCGGTTGCGGTTCTCCTCCAGGATGGCGGCCAGGCGCGGATCGCCGACCTGCTGGCTCTGCAGGTACAGCAGGCTGGAAATCACCTGCAGGTTGTTCTTTACCCGGTGGTGGATCTCCCGCAGGAGAAGCTCCTTCTTGGCCAGCTCCTCCGAACGTTTGCGCTCGGTCACGTCGCGGATGATTACCAGCGCTTCCCCCGAGGCAATGGCCAGGATGCGCACCTCGAAATCCCGAAAGCCGTCGGCGGACTCCTGGCGGTGCTCGAAGATCCGCAATCGACCCGAGGCCATGGCGGCGCGCATCTCCTGCAGGCTGCGCTCGGCCAAGGAAGCCGGCAGGCGGCGGGCCAGGTCCTGCGGTTCGGCGGAGGGGCCCGCCGGCGCCAGCAGCGGGTCCCCGAAGCGGTTGGCGTCCAGCAGGCGGCCGGATTCGCTGACCCGCAGGATCAGGTCCGGGATGGCGCCGGTCAAGGCCTGGTGGGTCTCGGCGGTGTTCTGCAGCTCGGCCAGCATGGCATTGATCGAAGACCCCAGGGCGGTGAGCTCGTCGTTTCCGTTCACCGCCACGCGCGCGGACAGGTCCCGCCGCAGGCCGATGCCGGACACCTCCCGGCTCAGCCCGGAAAGGCGGTGGAGCACCGTTCCTTCCAGCAGGAATATGATCACGGCGCCGTAGGCCAGCCCCGCCAGCAACAGGGATAAAATCAGGTAGCGCGCACCCGACAGCCCCTGGCGGTAGATTTCCCGCGGGATCACGCTGCGCAGCACCAGCGCCGTCTGCCCGTACACGTCCGACAGCAGGGCGTAAGCGGCGATCCTCTGGCCGTCCAGCGGCCGGACCAACTCCCCCTGGAGGGCCAGCGCTGCGCGGGACTCGTCAGGAAGCTCTTCCAGCTGTTCTCGGTCCAGGCGGATGAGCCGCAGGTCCAGCCGGGTCTGCTCCGCCAGCCCGGCCAGTTCCTGGGCGTCCAGGTACCGTCCCATGACCAGGGTGCCGCGGCTGGGGCCGCGCGAGGTGCTGGTCAGGATGGGGTGAGCGACGACCAGGAGCGGCGCCTCGGGAAGCAGCAGGAGGCCGCTGGCATGCTCGTCTTCGTCGGTGCGGGGCACCAGGGGGCTGCCCGGCTGCAGGCGCTGCAATAGCAGCTCCGGAACGGGCAGGCGCGCACCCCCGCGCCAGTCGTAGGACTTGGCGAACACGGGTTTGCCCTCCCGGTTGAGAAACATCATCAGGTTGAGCCTGGCCCCGGTGAAAGTTTCATCCATCAAGTTTGACTCCAGATATTCCGGATTCGCGTCCTGGACAAAGGCGTAGGTGTCGTCCCAGGCCGCCCAGTCGTGGTTGAAGACGGACATCTCGTCCAGCTCATTGGACAGGGCGTTGCGGGCCTGCTCCAGGCCGCGCAGGGCCTCCCGGCGTTCCAGGCGCGCGAAGCGCCCCAGGAACAGGAAGGCGGAAATCGCGTAGACGATGGCCAGCAGGACGGCCGTCATGCCGCCGATCAAGACCAGGGTGCGCGTGCGAATCCTCATCCGTTCTCCGCTTGGACATATCATACCAGGATGGTATATCATTGTGCCCGGTTATGATCAAAGCCCGCGTCATGGTCGTGGAGGACGAGGCCCTGGTGGCCGCGGCCATCGAATCCTGCCTGAAAAACCTGGGCCACCAGGTAGCCGCCTCGGCCTCCAGCGGCGAGGAGGCCGTGCGCAAGGCGGTGGCATTGGACCCCGACCTGATTCTCATGGACATACGCCTCAAGGGCCGGATCGACGGCATCGAGGCGGCCACGCGCATCGGCCAGGCGCTGCACATTCCGGTCATCTATCTCACTGCCCATTCCGACGACGAGGTCCTGGTGCGCGCCAGGGCCACGGAGCCCTTCGGCTTCATTCTCAAGCCCTTCGACGAGAAAGTGCTGAAGGCGGTGATCCAGATGACCCTGTACCGCTCCGGGATGCAGTCCAAGGTGCGGCGCGGCAGGGATCACCTGGACCGGCTGTTGAACAGCATCGGCGAGGCCGTGCTGGAGGCGGACGTCAAGGGGGAAATTTCCTTCTGCAACCAGGCGGCGGCCAAGCTGCTGTCCTGCGACCAGGACCTGGCCCGCGGGCAGTTCCTGGGGCAGGTGTTCCAGCTCCTGGACGAGCAGGGGGCCCCCGGCCGCCTGCCGGTCTCCCAGGTCCTGCTGGAAGGCAAGAGCGTGGAGCTGAAGGGCTGCGTGATCAGGAACGGCGAGGAGGACCACCAGGTGGTGGACCTGCAGCTGGCCCCCGTCCGCAACGAGGCGGGCAACATCAGCGGGGTCGTGCTGTCCTTCCACGAGAGCCTGCTGTAGCTTCGCAGTGGCTTCGCCTCTGCGGCAGCAGCAGGCTAGGCCTCTGCTCTCCAACGCATCTCCCGCGCTGCCCGCCCGGCCACCCCGCGCAGGTCCTCGTACAGGGCGCGGATGTCCCCGTCGCTCCAGGCCTGGTTGAGCCAGACCACGGGGATGGCCACCACCTCGGGCACGAGGGCCGCAACGGCTTCCTCGAAGCCGCGCACGATCTGACCGGCTGATTCCCCATTGTCGAACATGAGCTCCACGATCCCCTTCCCGCGGAAGGCCTCCCGCAGCCGCGGCAGCTCGTCGCGGGTGTACCGGAACGAGCAGTTCAGCCCGTTGATCGGCGGGTCGTGCCCCAGATATTGCCCGGCGGCCGGATGCGGCCCGCAGTTGTGCAGCCGCCCGCCGGGCCATTCCCGGAAGATGCGGTTGTTGTACGGCCGGCTGAACCGGGCGAAATGCTCTGGGGACAGGGCCGCGCATACGTCGTCCGAGACGAAGCCCTTGCGGCCCTCCGGGGCCCACAGCGGGTCGAAATCGATGCAGGTCAGGCGCTCCAGGCCTCCTGCCGCCGCGATCACCTCCCGGTAGCAGGAGGCCTGCACCTCCGCCGCCATCGACAGGAACGCCTGGAAGGCCCGCGGGTCGTCGTAGGGGGCGGTGAACAACAGATTCGTGTCGAACAGGTCCTTGGCGGTGTTCAGCGGTCCGCCCAGGTCCGGGCCGGCCAGGCACACCTCCGGCGGCAGCGCGCGCGCGAACTCCCGCGTCCACTCGAGGATGAAGGGCATCAGCCCGGCTCGGAGAGGATCCGGCGCGGATAGCCCGTACACCTGGGACAGGTCGCGGATGGGATGCTCGCCCACCCCGGGAGGCTGCATGGGATCCTCGCCCCAGTGCACGGGAAGCCCGAACATCGTAGCGATGGTCATGTACCCGGGCCAAAGACGCGCGGCCGGCAGGTAGTCGTCCGGCAGCAGGCGCAGCAGCCGGTCGATGCAACGGGTGTTCACCTCCAGCTGCTTGGCCCCGTCCTGGCACAGCTCGCGCAGGCTGTAACCGCCGGTGTCCTCCAGGATGAAGCCCAGCGGCAGGTGATCGACCCGGCGGTAAGCCCAGGCGCGGCGCACGCGATCCCGGCGGCGTTCCAGCTCGCGGGCCTGGATTCCGGCGATTCCTTCCGTGGGCAGCCTCCTGCCGCATCCTACGGGAAAGCGGCGCGGAAAACAACGGCGCAAAAAACACCTTGACAATCCTCGAAGAGGGGCCGGATAATCGAACTCACCAATGCGATCGCGCGAGCGCCTGTTGGCGGCCATCGCGGGGGAACGGCCGGACTACGCCCCCTGCTCCTTCATGCTCTTTTTCAGCCTCTACGAGCGCTGCGCGAGCGATACCCAGTTCGTGGAGAAACAGCTGGAGCTGGGGCTGGACCCTTTCGTGCACGTGGGCCACCTCAACCACACCCTGCACCGGTACGGAGGCCTGGCCCCGGGGGTGCGCTGGAAGGAATGGGTCGAGGAGCGGGGGAAGACGACCGCCTGTTCTGCCGGCGCATCGACACCCCGGCGGGACCCCTGCACAGCCGCGTGCGGCAGCGGGACGGCTGGCCGACGGCGGAGGATTTTCCCCTGCTAAATGACTGGCTGGTGCCGCGCTTCGAGGAGATCCTGGTCAAGCCGGAGCAGGACCTGCCCAAGCTGCCCTTCCTGTTCGGGCCCCTCAAGGACGAGGACATCCGGGTGCTGCGCCAGGAGGCCCGGGAGGCTTCCCGCCTGGCCAAGCGGCACGGCCTGCTGCAGGTCGGGGGCTGGAAGGGCACGGTGCGCCCCGGCCTGCAGGTGGACCCGGGGGTCATGGGCTGCGACGCCATGGCCTGGCTGTCCGGCTTCGAAACGGTCATGGTCCTCTCCCTGACCCGCCCGGAGCTGATCCGGGAATACGCCCAGATCATCCACCGCTGGAACCTGAAGCAGATCCAGGTCTACCTGGAGGAAACCGAGGCCGACCTCATCGTGCGCCGCGGCTGGTACGAGACCACCGAGTTCTGGACCCCGCCGGTCTGGCGCGCGCTCATCGCCCCCACGCTGAAACGGGAGGCCGAGCTGGTGCACCAGGCCGGGCGCAGGTTCGGCTACATCATCACCAGCGCCTTCCTGCCGCTGCTGGACGACATCCTGGACAGCGGGGTGGACGTCCTGATCGGGGTGGATCCGGAGGAAGGAAAGGGAACGGCGCTGCCGGCCATCAAAGCCAAGTGCCGCGCAGCCGGCCGGGCGCTGTGGGGCGGAGTCAGCGGCGCGGTGACGGTGGAGCTGGGCACCGAGGAACAAACCGCGGCGGCGGTGCGCCGGGCCCTGGAGGTGCTGGGGGCCGACGGCGGATTCGTCCTTTCGCCGGTGGACAACGTGCGCGAGGACACCGAGGGCTCCCGGCGCAACACCCGGGCGTTCATCGAGGCCTGGAAGAAGTATCGATTGTAGAACGTAAGAGCGTTGCTCTTCGAAGATCTCTTTAAGCGAAAGGAGCCTTGCATGCGAAAAGGCATCGTTATTCTGATCGCGGCCCTCCTGGTTGGAGGCGCCGGCCTGGCCTTCGGCCAGACCATCACGGTGCTGCTGGGAATTGACGCGGCCGGCAAGCACATGGGCGAGCGGGCCCAGGAGTTCACCACCAAGACGGGGATCAAGGTGAACCTGGTGGAGGTGGAATGGGACGCCATGGTCAACAAGCAGGCCGTGGCCCTGAAGGCCAAGGAGCCCACCTACGACATCGTGGACTGCGGCTCCTTCATGCTCCCGGAGTACGTGCCCGGCGGGTTGTACGCCGACATCTCCGACATGTACAGCCCGACGGAGCGGGCCAGGTTCATGGACGGGATGCTGGAGGGAGTGTCCATCGGCGGCAAGCTGTACGCCGCTCCCCTGATGGCTTCCTGGACCATCATGTTCTACAACAGCGAGCTGTTCCTCAAGGCCGGCCTGGACCCGAACAAGCCGCCCAAGACCTGGGACGATCTGGTGGCCTACGGCCAGAAGCTGCAGAGCCCGACCGCCTACGCCATCGCCGATTCCCTGGGGCCCGGCGAGTACGTGACCACCGCCTTTTTCCGCTGGGCCAAGTCCGCGGGGGCCAAGATCAGCGAGTTCCGCGGGAACAAGGTGTACTGGCTGCTGGACAGCCCGGAATGCGTGAAGGCCGTGGAATTCCTGAAATCCATGATCAAGGACGGGACCATGGACCCGGGTTCACCCACCTACTATCAGCAGCAGATCGCCGACCTGTTCGGCAAGGGGCAGTCCTCCATGCTGGTGAACTGGGACATGATGCAGCTGGCCTTCAAGAACCCGGACCAGACCCCTTACGCCGGCAAGATCTTCCCCGCGCCCATGCCGGGTGCCAAGGCAGGCCTGAGCGGCTCCATCGAGGGGCATGAATACCTGGCCATTCCCTCCCCCTCCAGGAACAAGGCCGCGGCCAAGCAGTTTATCAAGTACCTGCAGACCCCGGAGGTCCAGAAGAAACGCGCCCTGGACGACGGCCAGACCCCGGTGCTCAAGGCCCTGTTCAAAGACGCGGACGTCAAGAAGGTGATCAACCTGGACGTGGTGTTCCAGGCCGCGGCCAACTGCTACTATCGGCCCGCGGTGCCCGAGTACACCCAGTGCTCGGACGTGATTTCCACCGAAGTGCAGAACGCCCTGGTGAACAACAAGGACGTGCGCAAGGCGCTGCAGGACGCGGCGGCCAAGTGCAACAAGCTGTCCGGCTGGTGAGATAAGCCCTGCTTGAGGATGCAAAAAGGACGCCCGGCCGCCCGCCGGGCGCCCTTCGGTTGGGCGACGCGATGACGGTGCCGCCGGCCCAGGGCAGAACGCTGCGACCCGGCCTGAGCGGGCGCCTGGAACGCAACGAGGGGCTGTTCGCCTTCCTGCTGGTGCTCCCGGCCATGCTCATCGTGCTGGCCCTCTACATCTACCCCCTGATCTATTCCTTGGCCATCAGCTTCCTGCGCAGCGACATCCGCTACCCCGAGGAGTTCCGGGGCCTGAAAAACTACATCGAGATCTTCCAGGAGCCGGAGCTCCTGGTCTCCTTCTGGCGCACCATCTATTTCACGGCGGTGTCGCTGGCCATCGAGATGGCGGGGGGGATCGCCATCGCGGTTGCTTTGAACAACCGCTTCTTCGGCCGCCCCCTGGCCCGCTCCCTGATCCTGATCCCCTGGGCCATCCCCCCGGTGGTCAACGGGATCATCTGGAACTGGCTGGTGCACGCCAAGATTGGAGTGCTCAACTACGTGCTGTACAGCCTCAAGCTCATCCCGCGCTACAAGCCCTGGCTGGCCGACCCGGGCTGGGCCATGAACCTGATCGTGCTGGCCGACGCCTGGAAGTGGACCCCGCTGGTGGTGCTGCTGGTCCTGGCCGGGCTGCAGGCCATCCCCGATGAGCTGTACGAGGCGGCCACCATCGACGGGGCCGGCGGCCTGGCGGTGTTTTTCCGAGTGACCTTGCCGGTGATCAGCTGGCCGATTCTGGTCACCCTGATCCTGCGCACCGTGGAGGCCATCCGGGTGTTCGACGTCATCTACGTGCTGACCCGCGGTGGGCCGGCCAACGCCACCAAGCTCACGACTTTTTACGTGTGGGAGATCGCCTTCAAGCACCACATGATGGGCAAGGGCGCCGCGCTGGCCTACCTGGTCACGCTGCTGATCGTGGTCCTGGCGGTGTTCTACTACCGGCTGCTCAACCGGAGGGTGGAGCTTTAATGGCTGCCGTCGCCAGGCCCGGGGTCCGGGTGTTCCTGTTCGTGTTCGTGGCCCTGGTGCTGATCACGATGCTGTTTCCCTTCTACTGGATCGTGAACATGAGCCTGCAGACCTCAAACCAGCTCTACGACATCCCGCCCCACTTCTGGCCGCCGCAGCCCACGCTGGAGAACTTCGCCAGCGTGCTGTTGGAGGAGCGCGGCCTGATGAAGTTCTACGAAGCGGTGCTCAACACCCTGATCGTGGCCGGGATCTGCATGGCGATCTGCGTGGCCCTGGGCTCGATCACCGGCTACGCCCTGGCCCGCCTGAAGTTCAAGTGGAGCCTGTGGTTCCTGTTCGTGCTGATCGGCACGCAGATGGTGCCCCCCCTGGTGGACCTGATCCCGCTGTACATCATCTTCAGCCGCATCCTCAAACTCGTGGACACCAAGGCGGCGCTGGTCATCGGCTACACCGGCTGGCTCCTGCCCATCTCGGTGTGGATCCTGTACGGCTATTTCCAGACCATCCCCAAGGACCTGGAGAGCGCCGCGCGCATCGACGGCTGCACGCGCCTGGCGGCCCTGTTCCGGGTGGTCATGCCTCTGTCGGCGCCCGGGATCGCGGCCACGGCCATCTACGTGTTCATCTCCTCG
>CAVTQG010000024.1:0-17277 GCA_963736785.1 uncultured Spirochaetota bacterium
CGGCCACTCTGTAATATTGTGCGGGCGGCGGGTTGCATTACCCGGCGAATCGGTCTATACTCTGCCGACACACCCACACCAAACCCAACGAGGACGTACCGATGGCACGTAAAATGGTAACGATTGACGGAAATACGGCTGCGGCCATGTGGCCCATGCCACCAACGAGGTGATCGCGATCTACCCGATCACCCCTTCCTCCCTCATGGCGGAGCTCTCCGACCAGTATTCCGCCGAGGGACGCAAGAACATCTGGGGCACCATCCCCCTGGTGGCGGAAATGCAGTCGGAGGCCGGCGCGGCCGGAGCGGTGCACGGGGCGCTCACCACCGGGGCCCTGACCACCACCTTCACCGCCTCCCAAGGGCTGCTCTTGATGATCCCGAACATGTTCAAGATCGCCGGAGAGCTCGACCTCGACGGTGTTCCATATCTCCGCCCGCGCCGTGGCCTGCTCGGCGTTGTCGATCTTCGGGGACCACACCGACGTGATGGCCACCCGCAGCTGCGGCTGGGGCATGCTGGCCTCCGGGTCCGTGCAGGAAGTGATGGACCTGGCCCTGGTCGCCCAGGCGGCTACCCTTGAATCCAGGGTGCCGTTCGTGCACTTCTTCGACGGCTTCCGCACCTCCAGCGAGGTGCAGAAGGTGGAGGAGCTCACCTACGAGGACATGCGGGCCATGATCGACATGGAGCTGGTGCGCGCCCACCGGGCCCGCGCCCTCTCCCCGGATCGCCCGGCCATCCGCGGGACCTCCCAGAACCCGGACGTGTTCTTCGCCGCCCGCGAATCCGTGAACAAGTACTATCTGGCCACCCCGGCGATCGTGCAGAAGGCCTTCGACCGCTTCGCCAAGCTGGTGGGCCGCCAATACCATCTGTTCGACTACGTGGGCGCGCCCGACGCCGAGCGAATCGTGATCATGATGGGCTCCGGCGCGGAGGCCATGGAAGAGGTGGTGGCCCATCTGGTGGCACAGGGGGAGAAGGTCGGACTGGTCAAGGTGCGGCTGTTCCGGCCCTTCAGCGTGGAGCACCTGCTGGGGGCGCTGCCGGCCACGGTGAAGGCCATCGCCGTGCTGGACCGCACCAAGGAGCCCGGGTCGCTGGGCGAGCCCCTGTACGAGGACGTGCGCACCGCCATCGGCGAGGCCATGGCGAGCGGCCAGGGCCTGAAAGCTTACCCGGCGATCGTGGGCGGCCGCTACGGCCTGGGCTCGCGGGAGTTCAACCCGGGCATGGCCAAGGCGGTCCTGGACAATTTGAAGGACAAGGCGCCCAAGAACCACTTCACCATCGGGATCATCGACGACCTGACCCACAGCAGCCTGGACTGGGACAATGACTTCTCCCCGGCCGGGCAGGGCGTGCACCAGGCCCTGTTCTTCGGCCTGGGGGCCGACGGGACGGTCGGCGCCAACAAGAACTCGATCAAGATCATCGGCAAGGCCACCGACAACTACGCCCAGGGCTACTTCGTCTACGACTCCAAGAAGTCCGGGGTGCGCACGGTGAGCCACCTGCGCTTCGGCCCCCAGCCCATCAAGAGCACCTACCTGGTGCAGAAGGCCAACTTCGTGGCCTGCCACAAGTTCAGCTTCCTGGAAAAGATCGACATGCTCTCGGCCGCCGAGCAGGGGGGCACCTTCCTGCTGGCCTCCCCGTACGGCAAGGAGGAGGTCTGGGAGCATCTGCCCGTGGAGGTGCAGAAGCAGATCATCGAAAAGCACCTCAAGTTCTACGTCATCGACGCCCTGAAGATCGCCGAGGCGGCCGGCCTGGGCTGGCGCATCAACACCATCATGCAGACCGCCTTCTTCCTGATTTCCGGCGTTCTTCCGGAGGCCAGGGCCCTGGAGCTGATCAAGCAGGCGGTGGAGGACACCTATGGGGGCAAGGGCCGGGACGTGATCGAGATGAACCTCAAAGGGGTGGAGGCCGCCCGCAAGGCCATCGAGCAGGTGAGCTACCCGAAGAGCGTGAAGGGCGAGCTGCGCATGTCCCCTGCCCGCTCCGGCCGACGCCCCGAAGTTCGTGCGCGAGGTGATCGGGGAGATCATCGCCGAGCGCGGCGACCGCCTGCCGGTGTCCAAGCTGCCCGACGACGGCACCTGGCCCAGCGGCACCACCCAGTACGAGAAGCGCAACATCGCCGAGGAGATCCCGGTTTGGGAGCCGGAGGTCTGCATCCAGTGCGGCGAGTGCTCCCTGATCTGCCCGCACGCGGTCATTCGCATCAAGGCCTACGACCCCGCGCTGCTGTCCAATGCCCCGCCGAGCTTCAAGAGCCGCGAGGCCCGAGGCAAGGAGTTCGAAGGCAGGAAGTACACCGTGCAGGTGTCGCCGGAGGACTGCACCGGCTGCGGCCTGTGCGTGCAGATCTGTCCCGCGGAGGAGAAGAAGGACGGGCAGAAGACCGGCCGCAAAGCCGTCAATATGTCGCCCCAGCTCCCGCTGCGGGCCCCCGAGTCGGCCAACTGGGAGTTCTTCCTTGAGCCTTCCTGAAGTCGACGAAAAGCTCATCAAGCGCAACACCATCAAGGGCTCGCAGATGGTGAAGCCCTTGTTCGAGTTCTCCGGCGCCTGTGCCGGCTGCGGTGAAACCCCTTACATCAAGCTGACCAGTCAATTGTTCGGCGACCGCCTGGTCGTGGGCAACGCCACCGGCTGCTCCTCGATCTACGGGGGCAACCTGCCCAACACCCCCTGGTCCTACCGCGCCGACGGCCGCGGCCCGGCCTGGTCCAACTCCCTGTTCGAGGACGCCGCCGAGTTCGCCTTCGGCATGCGCCTGAACGAGGACAAGATGGGCGAGTTCGCCCGGGAGCTGCTGGAGGCGGCGCGCGATGCGAAGCTGAGCGACCCCGCCCTGGCCAGGGACCTGCTGGAGGCCGACCAGGGCACGCAGGAGGGCATCGAGGCCCAGCGCGCCCGCGTGAGCCAGCTCAAGGCGGCGCTGGGCAAACTCCAGTCGGAGGAGGCCAGGCAGCTGGCCTCCGTGGCCGACCACCTGGTGCGCAAGTCCGTCTGGGCCCTGGGCGGCGACGGCTGGGCATACGACATCGGCTACGGCGGGCTGGACCACGTGATCGCCTCCGGCCGGGACGTGAACATCCTGGTGCTGGACACGGGCGTGTACTCCAACACCGGCGGGCAGATGTCCAAGGCCACCCCGCTGGGAGCCATCGCCAAGTTCGCCGCGGGCGGCAAGCCGCTGGCCCGCAAGGACCTGGGGCTGATGGCCATGAGCTACGGCAACGTGTACGTGGCCAGCGTTGCTTTGATGGCCAACCGGCTGCAGACCATCCGGGCCCTGACCGAGGCGGAGAGCTACCCCGGACCTTCCATCGTGATCGCCTATTCGACCTGCATCCAGCAGGGCATCAATCTGATCAACGGGATCAAGCAGCAGAAGGCGGCCGTGGACAGCGGGGCCTGGCTCCTGTACCGCTACAACCCGCTGGCCAGGAAGGAAGGCAAGAACCCCCTGACCCTGGACTCCAAGGAGCCCAGCCAGGACATCGCCGAGTACATGTACAAGGAAATCCGCTTCCGCGCCCTGCGCGAGGCCAATCCCGAGCGGGCCGCCGCCTTCCTGGAGCAGGCCCGGAAGGACGCCAAGGAGCGGTACGCCTACTACAAGTACCTGGCCGATCGGCCGTAGGCGGAGCGGGCATGGGCGCAGGGGAAGCGCGGCGCGGCGGCCCCTTCGTGGTCGTCGGGCTGGGCGAGCTGCTCTGGGACCTGCTGCCGGAGGGGAAAAAGCCGGGAGGGGCGCCCGCCAACTTCGCTTACCACGCCCGGGCCCTGGGTGACGAAGGCCTGCCCGTGAGCCGCATCGGCGCCGACCCTCTCGGGGAGGAGCTGCGGGGCAGGCTGGTCCAACTGGGGCTGCCGGGCCAGTATGTGCAGGCCGACCTGGAGCGACCCACGGGCACGGTGCACGTGGCCCTGGACTCCCGGGGGGTGCCCACGTTCACCATCACCCCCGAAGTGGCCTGGGACCACCTGGCCTGGGACCCCCCGCTTGCGGCGCTGGCCGCCAGGGCCGACGCGGTCTGCTTCGGCTCCCTGGCCCAGCGCAGCCCCGTCTCGCGGGCTACCATCCGCGCCTTTCTGTCGGCCACCCGGCCCTCCGCGCTGCGGGTGTTCGACGTGAACCTGCGGCAGTCCTGGTATTCGCCGGAGGTGCTCCGGGACTCCCTCCGGCGCGCGTCGATCGTGAAGCTCAACGAGGCGGAGCTGCCCGTGGTGCTGGAGGCGCTGGGGCTGCCGAAGGCAGGGGAGCTGGAAAGCGGCTGCCGGACGCTGCGTGAAGCCTTCGGCCTGGCGCTGGTCTGCCTGACCCTGGGCCCTGAGGGAAGCCTGCTGTGCACCGCTTCCGAAACGCTGGGCAGCCCTGGTGTGCGAGTCGAGGTGGCCGACACGGTCGGGGCGGGGGACGCCTTCACCGCGGTGCTCTGCCATCACTGGCTGCGCGGCGCCTCCCTGGCGCGCACCGCGGAGGCGGCCAACCGCTACGGCGCCTGGGTGGCCTCCCAGGTCGGCCCCACCCCAGCCGTGCCGGCGGCGGTGCTGGCCGGGGTGCGGTGAGCTCCGGCCCCGCTGGCGGCTCCGCCGCCACCTACGGGCTCGGCCCCGGCAAACCGCGGCCGCTGGGCGCCACCCTCGCCGCGGGGGGCGTGCAGTTCGCCGTGTTCAGCCGGCACGCCACCTCGGTGCATCTGCTGCTGTTCCGCGACCCGCAGGACGCCGCCCCCTCGGTGGAACTGGTGCTGGACCCCCGCCTGCACCGCACGGGGGACATCTGGCACATCCACGTGCCGGGGTTGAGTGCCGGGCAATGCTACCTGTTCCGGGCCTTCGGGCCGTACGCCCCGCAGGAAGGGCACCGCTTCAACCCCAACCGCCTGCTGCTGGACCCCTACGCCAAGGCCCTCACGGGCAGCTTCACCTGGAACCTGGCCGACGCCCGCGGCTACGACCCTTCCTCCCCGGAAGCCGATCTTTCCTTCGCCACGGCCTCCGACGCCGCGGGCATGCCCAAGTGCCTGGTGGTGGACGACGCCTTCGACTGGCAGGGGGACCGCCCCCTGGCCCGGCCCCTGCGCCACAGCGTGATCTACGAAACCCACGTGCGCAGCCTCACCCTGCATCCCAGCGCGCGCAAGCTCGGGGTGCGGCACCCGGGCACTTTCCGAGGGGTGGTGGAGATGATTCCCTACCTGCGGGAGCTGGGCGTAACGGCGCTGGAGCTGCTGCCCGTGCAGGAGTTCGACGAGCTGGAAAACCCGCGCTCCAACCCTCTCACCGGGGAACGTCTGGAGAACTACTGGGGCTACAGCACCATGAGCTTCTTCGCCCCCAAGGGCCGCTACTCCTCGGCCGGCTCCCTGGGGGAGCAGGTGACGGAGTTCAAGCAGATGGTGCGGGAGCTGCACGGGGCCGGGATCGAGGTGATCCTGGACATCGTGTTCAACCACAGCTCCGAGGGGGATGAGCTGGGCCCGACCCTCTGCTTCCGCGGCTGGGACAACTCCATCTACTACCTCTTGGAACAGGACAAGCGCCGCTACAAGAATTACAGCGGCACGGGCAACACGCTGAACTGCAACCATCCCATCGTGCGCACCCTGATCCGCGACTGCCTGCAGTACTGGGTCGTGGAGATGCACGTGGACGGCTTCCGCTTCGACCTGGGCTCGGTCCTGGGCCGCGACGCCCAGGGCCGGCTGCTGGAGAACCCCCCGGTGCTGGAGGGCATCGCCGAGGACCCGGTGCTGCGGGACACCAAGATCATCGCCGAGGCCTGGGACGCGGCGGGCGCCTACCAGGTCGGTTCCTTCCCCGGGGGCCGCTGGGCGGAGTGGAACGACCGCTTCCGCGACGACCTGCGCTCCTTCTGGCGGGGGGACGCAGGGATGGTGCCCCGCCTGGCCACCCGCCTGACCGGCTCCTCCGACCTGTACCTGCGTGACGGCCGCAAACCCTTCCACTCCATCAACTTCGTCACCTCCCACGACGGCTTCACCCTCAACGACCTGGTGAGCTACAGCCGGAAGCACAACCAGGCCAACGGGGAGGGCAACCGGGACGGTTTCGATCAGAACCTCGCCTGCAACCACGGGGCCGAGGGTCCCAGTTCCGACCCGCGGGTGGAAGCCTTGCGCAACCGTCAGGTGAAGAACTTTCTGGCCACGCTGCTGCTGTCCCTGGGCACCCCGATGCTGCTGGGCGGGGACGAGCTGCGCCGCAGCCAGCGCGGCAACAACAATGCCTGGTGCCAGAACAACGAGGTGAGCTGGTACGACTGGCGCCTGCTGGAAGCTGCACGCTGACATCCATCGTTTCACCCGCGCGCTGATCGCCTTCCGGCTGCGGTACCCGGTCTTCCAGCGCGCGGAGTTCTACAGCGGGGAGGACGAGGACCGCGACGATATTCCCGACATCCGCTGGCTGGCTGCGGACGGCGGGGAGCTGGACTGGGAACTGGCCGGCCAGGCCCTGGGCTGCCGCCTGCAGGGAAAGGGGACCGCCGCGGACCGGGACGGCCACGATTTCCTGCTGCTGTTCAACGCCGCTCCCGAACCACTGGACTTCCGGCTCCCGCCCGCCGCAGGCCGCTGGCACCGGGCGGTGGATACCGGCCTGCCCTCGCCGGAGGACGTGCCGGAGCCGGGGCGGGAGCCTCCAGTACAGCCGGAGGCCTACACCCTGGCCGGCCGCGCAGTGGCCGTGCTGCTCTCGCGCTGAGGCCGCATTATTCTTCTTGCATTCTCCCGGTATTGCGATAGAATTCGACTAGCGGAGGAGCGCGTCGGGCCGCGGCGCGCAGTTGCCGGCGCGGGCAGGGCGGGGATATACTGATAAAGATATGAGCGTGGTGGAGAAGGTCCGCGAGCAGTCGCTTAGCCTGGAGGAGCCGGCGGTCGAATCCGACGGCAAGGAGCGACGCGACCCCATCTCCCTTTTCAGCACCATCGAAAGCGTGTTTCACATCAAGGACCTGGATTCCCTGCTGGAACGGGTCTTGTTGGAGGCCCGCCGCTTCGCGCGGGCCGACGCGGGGACCATCTACCTGGTGTCCAAGGGCTCGCTGTACTTCAGCTACGTGCAGAACGATACCCTGTTCAAGGGGGAGACCAAGGACAAGTACCTGCATTCCGGCTCGGCCCTGCCCATCGACAACCGCTCCATCGCCGGCTACGTGGCCCTGACCGGAGAGTCCCTGCTGATCGACGACGTGCACGACATCAAGAGCAGCGTCTCCTACTCCTTCAATCCCGAGTTCGACCTGAAGAGCTCCTACCGCACGGTCTCCCAGCTGGTGGTGCCGCTGACCACCCGCGAGGGGGAGGTGGTCGGGGTGCTGCAGCTGATCAACGCCAGGAACGAGCGGGACGCAACGGTGCCCTTCTCCATGCAGGACCGCATCTTCATCTCCCAGTTCGCGCTGAACGCCGCGGACGCCATCGAGAAGGCCCGCCTTTCCAGGGAGATGG
This sequence comes from uncultured Spirochaetota bacterium, assembly GCA_963736785.1. GTDB lineage: Bacteria > Spirochaetota > Spirochaetia > SZUA-6 > DRHE01 > MIBK01. The sequence goes on from CAVTQG010000024.1 coordinate 7,503, forward strand.
TGCTGCGCATGGTGGAGCTGGCCGAGCTGCGCGATCCCTACGAGACCACCCAGCACGCCAAACGGGTGGGGGCCTATTCCGCGGAGCTGTACGAGAACTGGGCCGCCCGTCACGCGGTGCCGATACGCGAGGTGCGCAACACCAGGGACATCCTGCGCACCGCGGCCATTCTGCACGACGTGGGCAAGGTGGCGGTAAGCGATGCGATACTGAGGAAGGCCAGCGAGCTGTCCTACGACGAGAAGCTGCAGCTGCGCCACCATACCATCCTGGGGGCCCGCTTGTTCAAGCGCAGCAGCTCCCCCTGGGACAAGATGGCCGCCGAGGTGGCCCTGAACCACCATGAGAACTGGGACGGCAGCGGTTACCCGGGCAGGATCGACGACATCTACGCCGAGAAGATCTACCTGGGGCCGGGCCGGCAAGCCGGCGAGATCCCCCTGCCGGCGCGCATCGTGGCCCTGGCCGACGTGTTCGACGCCCTGATCTCGGAGCGCACCTACAAGCCGGAGTGGAAGCAGGAGCACGCCCTGCGCTATATCCGCTACCAGGCGGGCAAGAAGTTCGACCCGGAGCTGGTGGGGCTGTTCATCAACATGGCGGAGCTGCTCACGGCCATCCGCAAGAAGTATTCTTACTGACCTGCCGCTGCTGCGGCCCCTCAGCGCGGCTACTGCGCAGCTCGCTGCACCTCGCCCGCCGCACTAATCCGGCCGGGGAGCGCCCAGCCGCGCGGCCAGCTCCAGGGCGTTGCGCACGGCCTTGCCTCCGGGGTGGTTGTTGAAGATGACCAGGGCGAGCTGTACGCGGGCCAGGAGGCGCGCGATGCGCGGCAGCCACTCCTCCAGCTCCGCGGAGCTGTACAGGTAATCGTAGCGGCTGGCGTTGTCCCCCTGCCACCAGTTGGCCCGGTTGCGCCCGTGGAAGCGCACGTAGCCCAGGTCTGAGGTTGCCTCCTCGCTGGGCTCCGGCAGGCGGGAAAGCCGCGGGGTGTCCACGTTCACGAAAGCGGCGTTCCAGCGGCGCAGGCCCTCGTACACGGATGGGCGCTGCCACTCGGCGCCGCGGAACTCCACGGCCTTGGGCAGCTGCCCGAAAGCTTCGCACAAGCTGGCCAAGTGCCGCCGGGAGGAAGGAGTATAATGAAAGCTGTGGGGAAACTGGAACAGCACGGCGGCCAGCCTCCCGGACTCGGACAGCGGGGCGATCCCTTCCCGGAAGCGGCGCACCTGCGCGTCCAGGTCCTCCCCCGGTTCGTGGGTCAGGCTGCGGTGCGCCTTGATCGAGAACAGGAAGCCCTGCGGCGTGGCCCGCAGCATGCTTTCCAGCGTCCGCGCCGCGGGCTGCGTGTAATAGGAGAAGTTCAGCTCCACCACCGGGAAGCGGGCCGCGTATATCCCCAGGTAGGCTTCCCTCGGGGTGCCCGGCGGGTACAGGGCGCCTTCCCAATCCGGGTAGGAATAACCTGCGGTGCCGATCAGGAGCCGGGGCTCGCGAGGGGTGAGCACAATTTCATACTACCCCAGGCCCGGCAGTCGATGCCAGCCCGCGCGCAAATTCGGCCCCCAACCGGACCCGCAGCCGGGTTGAAAACCGCCCCCGGCCGCATTATCTTATCTTGATAATGAAGAACGCGATCCTCCTGGTCCTTTTGCTGGGCGCCGGCCCGCGTCTTTTTGCGGCCACGGAAGCGGAGCTGCAGGCGCAGGCGGAGCGGCATTACCGCTCGGGGAACTACATGCTGGCCCTGGAGGGGTATGACGAGCTGTTGGCCCGCTACCCGCTGTCGGACGCCGCCCCCGATGCCCGGTATTTCCGCGCCGTGAGCCTGCTGCGCCTGGGACGGGACCGGGAAGCCCTGGCCGCGTTCGAGGAGATCGAGTCCCGCCACCGCGGCACCCGCTATCTGCAGTACGTGTACTTCTGGCTGGGCACGGTGCGGCAGCGCCTGAAAGACCCGCAGGGCGCGATCGGCGCTTTCGAGACGTTCCTGGCCTCCTCAAAGGACCCGGAGCTGGTGCCCCAGGCACTGCTGCAGAAAGCCCAGGCCGCCCTGGCCCTGGGCAACCCCGCCGCCGCGGCCAAGGACCTGGAAACGCTCACCCGGGAACACGCGGGCTCCGAGGTTGCCGCCAGGGGCGCGGTCCTGCTGGCCTTCGCCTACCTGTCCCAGGGCCGGGCCACCGAGGTCCTGTGCCCTGGTGCAGACCACCCCGCCCGAGTCCCTGCCGGAGAGCTCGCGCAGCTTCTACCGGCTGTACGCGGCCGAGGCGCTGTGGGGCCTGGGCCGCAGGGAGGAGGCTCTGGCCCGATACACGGAGCTCACCTCCGCGGAGGACGCGGTGGCCGCCGCAGCCTACCGGCGTCTGTTCCTGGGCGTGCAGCCGGAGGGCGACCTGCAGCAGCTGCAGATCCTGATGCAGAAGGCTGAAGAGCGCTTCGCCGGCAACGCGTCGGTCCTGGCGGACCTGTGGGTCCAGATAGGCATCGAGAGCGTCCGGCAGGGCATGCTGCAGCTCGGGGAGTATTTCCTGGGCCGGGCCTGGGGCCAGCCGGAGAAGCGCTCCCTTCCCGACACCGTGCCCCTGTACCTGGCCGAGATCCGCCTGCGGCAGGGCAAACTGGCCGAGGCGGCGGCGCTGCTGGAGGAGTACCTGGCTCTCAACCCGCCCCGGGCCGACCGGGTGCTTCTGCGCCTGGGGGAGGTCCGCCTGCGGCAGGAGAGCTTCCCCGCTGCCGCGGACTTGTTCGAGCGCTACCTGGCCGCCTACGCGGCAGGCGGCGGAGGCTCCCGGAGGCGACCTACCGGCTGGCCTATGCCCGCTTCCGGATGGGGGAGCTGGACGCCGCCGGCCAGTTGGCTGCCAGCCTGCAGCCTGCCCAGGCCTCCGCAGCCCTGGCCCCGGACCTGTATCGCCTGCAGGTGGCCCTGCACCGCAAACGCGGGGAGACCCGGCAGGCGGCCTCGCTGCTCGCCGAGTATGTGTCGAAGTATCCCCAGGACGTGAAGGCCCGCCTGGACCTGCTGCGGCTGTACTTCAGCCTGCGCGAGTACCCGGCCCTGGTGGCCGAGGCGGGCCGCCTGGTGCAGCAGGTGCCGGGGCTGAAGGACTCCGACCCCTATGCCTACCTGCTGGCCAGCTACCTGCGAGGCCTGGCCGAAATCGGGCGCAAGCAGTACGCGGCGGCGCTCGCCGCCCTGTCCCCCATCACCCGGGAGGGGGCCGAGAAGGCCGGGCTGGCGCGCCATCTTCCCGTACAGCCTCTACTACCAGGCCTGGGCGCAGTACCGCCTGAACCAGCTCCAACCGGCCAGGCAAAAGGCCGCTTCCCTGGCCGAAGGCTTTCCCACGCACGCGCTGTTCCCCGAGGCCCTGTACCTGACCGGCTGGTGCGCGTTCAGCATGGAGGACTTCCGGGCCGCGGCCGCCTACTTCGGCAGGCTGGCCAAGCTGGAGGGGGAGACGGGCACCCGGGCGCTGTTCCTGCAGGCCAAAAGCCTGGCCAACCTGGGGGACAAGCAGGGGGCGGCGGAAGCCTTCCGCACCCTGTACACGGTGCGCCCGCAGTCCGCTTTGGCCGACGACTCCATGTTCGAGTTCGCGGGATTGGCGGACGAACAGGGACGGACCGACGAGGCGGCCGCGGCCTACAGCTTCCTGTACCGACGCTTCCCGGAGAGCCCGCTGGCCGAGGAGGCGCTGTACAAGCGCGCCGAGCTGTACAGCGCCGCCAAGAGTTGGCAGCAGGCCCGGGATGCCTTCTACGAGTACCGCACGCGCTACCCCAAGGGCAAGCTGGTGGACGCCGCGCTGTACTGGGGCGGTATCGCCGCTGACGAGCTGGGGGAGAGCTTCGGCGCGGTGCTGCACTGGGAGCGCCTGGCCGAGCAGTACAAGGGCAGCCCTTTCCGGGCCGACGCCCTGCGCCGCACCGGTGAGGCCTACGCCAAGCGCGGGGACTACGCCAAGGCGATCGCCCTGCTCACCACCCTGTACCAGGAATACCCGGAAGAGGCCAAGGTGCACGCCACGGCCGACCGGCTGGAGGAGCTGCGCTACCTGCAGCGCGGCGCCGGGGAGCGGGAGGCAGCCCTGTCCAGCGTGATCGGCCGGGAGGGCGGGGCCCGCACGGCCAAAGGCCGCGAGGCCATGCTGGAGCTGGCTCAGCTGTACATCTACGAGGGGTCCAACCGGCTGGAGCTGGCCCTGCCCATGCTGGACGCGGTGACCCTGAAGCAGGAGCCGGCCAGCGCGGCCCGCGCCCAGTACCTGCTGGGCGAATACTACTACCGCAAGAAGCAGCTGGCCGCCGCCTCCCAGTGCTTCCTGACGGCCGCCGCCCTCAATCCCGGCGACGCGGACCGCACCGCAGCCTCCCTGTACCGGGCGGCGGAGATGATGAACCTGGCAGGCCGCCCGGCCGACGTGCGCGAAATCACCGGGCGCCTGGAACGCTTCTTCCCCGGCTCCCAGTGGACCGCCGAGGCCCGCAAGTTTCTGGAGGGAGGCGCCCAATGATCGCCCTGCTCGTTGTGCTGGCCGCACTGCTCGCCGGCCCTGCGGCCGTAGCCCAGGACCAGGCCGCGCCGGAGGAACCGGACATCGTGCTGCCGGAGGTCATCCTGCGCATCGAGGATTTCAGCGTGGAGAGCCTGAGCGGGGCGGCCCCGGGCGAGGAGGATTCCCTGCCCCCGGCGCGGGAGTTGCCTCTGCCCGCCGGCGAGGAGCCGGTGCTCGCCGAGCCTCCGGCCCCTCCAACCGAACCGCAGGCCGAGCCGCAGGCCGCGGAGCGGGCCCTGTCCGCCATGGCGGAGCTGGGCGCCGGCACCAGCAACCACCTGTTCAGCCAGGTGGCACTGTACAGCCTGGGAGTGGAGCCGCGCTTCTCCCTGCGCTTCCTGCACGAGACCCTGGACGGCCTGGCCGGCCAGCCTCCGGGGTCCGGTTTCGATTTCCGGAAGGACGAGCTGGAAGGGGCCCTCAAGCTGCGCCTGGGCAAGGCCAGCCTGGAGCTGGACGGCTCCCTGCATGAGTCGGAACGGGGGCTGCAGGGGCAGAGCACGGCGCCGGACCCGATCGTTTCCCGCCTGGTGCGCACAGGCGGCCTGGGGGCGGAGCTGGCCTGGCCGTTCGCAGAAGCCTGGACCCTGACTGTCTCCCTGGACGGCTCCTTCGCCGGGGAGCTGCTGACCGTGCAGACCGGCGAGGCCTCCGGTCTGGAGGAGCTGAATGGCTCTCCAGGGCTCTCCCTGGAAGTGCGCACCGACCGCTTTTGGCTGGCCGTGGACGGGCGCTACGCCTATGAGCAGTACGGTGGCGAGCCGGCGCACCGTGCCGGGGCGCTGGCCCGCTTCGGGGTCGAGATTTCCAAGGCTGCGCGCCTGGAGGGGAGCGCCGGTTGGCACTACAGCCAGCTCTCTTCCCCCGAGCACCTGGTCCCGTTCGGCCTGACCCTCAGCCTGACGCCCAACTCCTACCTGAGCATCGTGGCCTCCGGGGGCTACCGGGTGGAAGAGCTCGATTTGCGGCAGCTGGCCGAAGCCTACCCCTGGGCGGTGTTCCCCGATCCGCTGCTGGACGACCACGGCTGGTTCGCCGACTTCACCGCCACCTTCAGCCTGCAGCGGTCCTTCTCCCTGCAGGCCGGAGCGAACCTGAGCTGGCCTCGGGCAGCCCCCTGGCCGCAGACCACCCCGGACCCGGCCACCGGCCTGTTCCTTCTGGACCAGGAGGATGCCGCTATGGCGGCCGTGGAGGCCGAGCTGCGCTGGACTCCCGCTCGGGACAGCTACCTGGCCGCGGGGTGGAGGATGGAAATGGCCCAGCACCCGCCGTTCACCCCGGGCCAGCAGATCCGGTTGGAGGGCGGGCTGGGTTCGGCCAAATGGGGGGCCCGAGGTACGCTGGTTTTCAACATGGGCTATCTTCCGCCGCCCCCGGACTTCACCCTGACGCCGGAGCTCTCCCTGGGAGCCTTCTTCCAGCCCAGCGAGGCGGTCCGGCTCACGGCCGAGCTGGAGGACCTGCTCTCCCCCTTGAGCCAGGGCGGGGAGCGTCTGGACTGGGACCCCTTCCTGGCGCCGGGGATCCGGGGAACGTTCAAGGTGCAAATCAACCTGTAAGGAGCGCAAGACATGCTGGAATTGTTTCAAAAGGGCGGACCGGTGATGTATTTCATCCTGCTTTGCTCCCTGATAGCCGCCGTCATCATCATCGAACGACTGATCTACTTCCGCCGCATCCGGGTGGACGAGGATTCGCTGCTGCGCCGCCTGAAGGAGGCGCTGCAGAAGGGGCACGCCGACGAAGCCCTGGCCATCTGCGAGGCCCACCCCAGCCCGATCACCAACCTCATGCGGGCTGGCATCGACAACCGGCGCGAGCCCAAGCAGGTCATCCGGGAGGCGGTCCTGGACGCGGCCAACCTGGAAATCCCCCGCCTGGAGCGCTTCCTGTCCACGCTGGGCACGGTCGGCAATCTGGCCACCCTGCTGGGCCTGCTGGGCACCGTCACCGGGAACATCAAGAGCTTCGGGGTGATCGGCCAGCTGGGCGTGGTCGGGGACCCCGGGCTGCTGGCCCGGGGCATCGCCGAAGCCCTGCTCACCACGGCCTTCGGCCTGATCGTGGCCATCCCGGTGATCTTCTTCTACAACTACCTGGTGACCCGGGTGAACAACGTCATCACGCGCCTGGAGAGCCGGGTGAACCAGCTGGTGACCCTCCTGGAGGGCTCCAAGCATGCGCTTTAGAAGAAGGCTGGCCGCAGAAACCAACCTCAACATGGTGCCGATGATCGACGTGGTGTTCCAGCTGATCATCTTCTTCATGGTGGCCACCGCCATCATCATCACCCCCGGGATCGCGCTGGTCCTGCCCAGCTCCGCCACGGCCGAGCCCACTGCCATGAGCCGGCTGGTGGTCACGGTGGTCTCCAGGGAGGAGGTCTACATCAACAAGGAGCGCTTCACGATGCGCTCCCTGAACGCGCGGCTGGCCGGGGTGAACGAGAAGGAAAAGGCGGAGATCAAGAGCGTGGTGCTGGACGGTGACCGGGCCATTTCCTACAGCCTGCTGGTGGAAGTCCTGGACGCCCTGCGCCGCAACGGCTTCAAGGCCATCAACCTGCGCATGAGGACCCCATGACCCGCGCCGCGCCGCGCGACACGACCGGGGATCGCCTGCGCTCCAGCGTCCTTCTGGCCGTGCTGCTCCACGCTCTGGCCTTCGTGGCGCTGGAGCTGTTCCTGAAGCTCGCGCCGCAGAGGGCGCCGGAATACAGCGGGCCGCTGTTCGTGCAGCTGGAGGAGCAGCCGGTCGTGCAGCAGGCCCGCCAGCCGGCCCCTGCCGCCCCGGCTGGAGCTCCCGGCCAGGCACCGGCTGGCGCTGGCGCGGCTTCGCCCGCGGTTTCCCGGTCCGCCGAGGCTGCTCCACCGGTGCCCTCCGGGCCGCCGCTGCGCGCGGCCGCCCCTGCCGCGGAGGCCCAGGCCCGCGCTGGCGCGGCTACGCCCACGGGTTCCCCGTTCCGCGTGGAGGGGACGCCTACCCAGCAGGGCCAGCCGCGGCCCGCCGGGCAGGGCTTCCAGGTCCCCAGCGAGGAGCCCACGCTGCCTCCCTCCGGGGCGGCGAGCGCTGGCGCGGTTTCACCCCAAGGTCCACCTCTGCAGGCCGTGGCTCCAGGCGCGGGCGGTAAAGGTCCGGCGGTTCCCCTGCAAGAGGTGGACCGGGCTCTGGCCTCGGGAGCAGCTCGCCAGGGTGCGGCTGGGGCCGCCGGGGGCGCCCAAGCCGGCAGTCCGGGCGCCTCCGGCGCCGGCCAGGGGGACACCTCGCGTGAGGGAATTTCCATCGCCTTCGCGGACCCGGCGCGGGGACGCGAGCCTTCGTACACCCCGCTGCCCGTGATCCCCAAGTGGGTTTCGGAAGCCGGCCTGCGGCTCTCGCTGGAAATCTCCTTTGTGCTCACGCCGCAGGGGGTGCTGCACAGCGTCCAGAAAGTGAAGAGCAGCGGGTACAGCGACGTGGATTCGGCGGTGCTGGATGCGGTGCGGCGCTGGAAGTTCAGGCCGGCGCCCGCCGGCGCGGGGACCGTCCAAGGGATCGTGAGCTACCTGATCGTGCCCCGCCAATAGCGGGGCGTAAGGACTATCCCCCGGTCAAAAACTCCCGCAGCAGGGGCCACAGCTTGCGGAAGCGCTCGTAGCGCTCGGCGTATCGCGCGCTGCGCTGCGGGTCCGGCTCGAAGCCGTCCCCCAGGGATACCATGCGCTCGGCCCCCTCTTCGATCGAGCGGAACTCCCCCGTGCCCGCCCCGGCCAAAATGGCCGCGCCCAGGGCCCCCGCCTCGCTCACCCGCGGGCGGATGAACGGGGCGCCCAGGATATCGGCGCACAGCTGCAGCCAGGCGTCGGACTTGCTCCCGCCCCCCGCGGCGCGGTAGCGGCGGATGCTCAACCCGGCGCGGGGCAGCAGGTCCGTGCACGTCTTTAGATCGAACACGGCGCTCTGCAGGATGCCCTGCAGGATGTCCGCGCGGCGGGTCTGCAGGGTGAGGCCGGTGATCAGGCCGCGGGAGTTTTCGATATAGTCCGGCGGCCCGGTGGGGCTGAAGTGGGGCAGCACCAGCACGTCGGAGGGCAGGCCAGCAAGCTCGCCGAACAGCGCGTCGTAGACGTCCTCGCCGCGCTCGCGCGCCCGCAGGTGCTCCGCGCCGGCGAAGGTGTCGCGGTACCAGCGCACCAGCGCGCCGCCCATGTTGTACAGGAAGCTCACGAAGCGCCCGGGCACGGCGTGGTGCTCGGTGTTCAGGCCGATGTCCAGCATCGGACCGGCGGCGGGGCGGGTTTGATGCACCGGCACGATGCACAGGTAGGTGCCCAGCCCGAAGAGGGCCTCCCCCTTCGCGGGTGACCCCGCAGCCTACGGCATTGGCGCACTGGTCGTGCGCGCCGGCCACGATGGCCGTGTCCCGGGACAGGCCCAGCTCCTCGGCCACCTCCGGCCGCGACGGTGCCCAGCGGGGTGCCCGAAGGCACCGCCGGGGGCAGGCGGGAGCGGTCCAGCCCGGCGGCCGCCAGAAGTTCCTCCGACCAGTCGCGGTGGTCCAGGTCGAACAGCAGGCTGCGGTTGGCCAGAGAGTAGTCCACCGCCGCCTGCCGCGCCGAGCAGGAAGCTGATGAAGCCGGACCAGTTCAGGGACGAGCGCCCGCCCTTGTAGAGCTCGGGCCGCTGCCGGGCGACCCACATCAGCTTGGTCAGGCCGTACTGGTTGCCCAGGGTGTTGCCGTTGATCTTGTAGAGCGTATCGCGGTTTAGTGCTTCGCGCAGCTCGGGGAGGTACTCCTGGCCGCGAACGTCGAAGTTCAGCAGCGAGGGGCCAGGACCCCGGCGGTCCCGCGTCACTGGGACTACCGCCTCCCCCATGGAGGACACGGCCAGGGCGCTGACCGGTTCGTCCCCCGAACGGGCCACCGCCGCGGCGATCACCCGCCGGACCGCCGCCCAGACCGCCTGCGGGTCCAGCTCGGCCTGCCCCGGCTGCTGGCAGAGGTAGGCGTACTCCTCGTAGGCGGAGGCCAGGAGGCGGCCGGCGCCGCGGGGCTTCGCCCGGCGCGGAGCACGGCGGCCTTGCAGCCGGTCGTGCCCGCGTCGATGCCCAGGAGGCTCACGGCCTGCTCACAGCCGCGCGCGCGAGCCGCTGATGCGGTAGGTTTCGGACAGCAGGCTGCGCGTGCGGCGATAGACGGCCTCGCGGCCTTTTTCCTCGCCGCCCGATT
>CAVTQG010000025.1:0-12149 GCA_963736785.1 uncultured Spirochaetota bacterium
CGGAATTGCTGGAAGAAGTTGATCTCCTCCGGGGTCAGGATGACCAGCAGGATGATCTTGGCCATGGAGAGCTGGTAGGGGGCGCAGATCAGCATGTAGTCTTCGATCTTCAGCAGGGTCTGGGATTGCAGCAGCCCGAGCTTCTTGACGGCATAGGGGTTGAAGCGCACGACCTCGGAGGCGTACTTCTGCTGGTAATCCTGCACCCGTGAAGCGGCCATAGTTTATGGTAATTGTAATAACCTGTATGAATAAGTCAAGTCGAGCCCTGATTATTGACACATCGCGGCATTCCGGTATGCTTCTCACGGTATGAACGAGGGAAAGCTCCCTCCCGCCGTGCTGGAGCGCCTCCTGCGCCACACCGCTCCCTCCGGTCCGGAGGTGCTGGTGGGAGCGGAGACCGGCGAGGATGCGGCCGTGGTGCGCGGAGGCCGGCAGCTGGTGCTCACCGCCGACCCCATCACCTTCACCGAGGAGAACATCGGTCTGTACGCGGTGGCGGTGAACTGCAACGACGTGGTGGCCATGGGCGGCAGGCCCCGTTATCTCATCACCACCCTGCTGCTGCCTCCGCGTTTTCCCGCCTCCCGCCTGTCGGCCATCTTCCGGGAACTTCAGGGCGCCGCCGCGACCGCCGGGGTGCTGTGGGTCGGCGGGCACACGGAGGTGACCTCGGCCGTGACCCGGGTGGTGATCTCGGCCCAGGCCATCGGCTTCCTGCGGCGTTCCCCTCTGCTGACTTCCGCGGCCCGGCCCGGGCAGGCGCTGGTCATGACCAAGTGGGCCGCACTGGAGGCCTCCACCCTGATCGCCCGGGAAAAGCCGGCGGAGGTCCGCCGCCTGCTGGGCGCCGGCGGCTACCGCGAGGTTCTGGGCTGGCTCGCTCCCCCGGCATCGGCATCCTGCCCGAGGGCCGGATCCTGGAGCGCTTCCGCCTCGCCGCCGGTCACGACCCCACCGAAGGCGGCATCGCCACCGGCATCCATGAGATCGCGGCGCGCTCCGGCGTGGGCATCCGCCTGCGGGAGCGAGGCCATCCCCGTGCACCCGCACACCCGGGCCATCTGCCGGCACTTCGGCCTGGACCCCCTGGGCGCCCTGAGCTCCGGGGTGTTCCTGTTCACCGCCGCCCCCGAGGAAGCCCGGCGGGCCTGCGCCGCGCTCGCCCGCCGGGGCATCCCCGCCGCGACGATCGGGGAGATCACCCCGGCTTCCGAAAAGGTGCGCATCGAGCGCGCGGGCGGCCTGCGCGCCTTGAAGCGCTTCACCCGCGACGAAGTCCTCAAGCTGCGATGATCCGGGTGGAAGGACGGGAGCAGCCGGTGGCCTCCAGCCCCGCCATCTCCATCCTGGTGCTGCTGCAGCGGGCCGCGGTGCCCATCCACACCGTCTGCGGGGGCAGGGCGCAGTGCGGACGCTGCCTGGTTCAGGTGCTGGAGGGGGCCGAGCGGATGAACCGCCCGGGCGCCGCGGAAGTCATTCGGCTGAAAGCCCTGGAGGCCGGTCCGGACTACCGCCTGGCCTGCCAGAGCTACATCCGCGGGGACGTGCGCATCCGCATCGTAAACCCTCGCTGATTGTTGACTATTTCAGTCGTATATCGTACCCTTGCCCATGCTCGAGAGTTTCCTCATCCTGTTTCGTGAGACGCTGGAGGCCGCCCTGCTGGTGGGCATCGTGCTGGGCTACCTGAGCCGCACCGGGCAGACCCGCCACCGGCTGCCCGTGTGGCTGGCGGTGGCCGCGGGGGCGGCGGCCAGCGTGCTCATCGCCTGGCTGTTCCAGCGGCTGGCCGGCGGGTTCGAGGGCCGGGGCGAGCAAATTTTCGAGGGCCTGGTCATGCTGGCGGGTGCCGCCCTGCTCACCACCCTGATCGCGTGGATGGCCGGGAAACGCGACGCGGCCGCCAAGGTGGAGCGCGGGGTGGAGCGGCGCCTGGCCCCCGAGGGCAGCCACGGGGCCGGGTTGTTCCTGCTGGTGTTCATCGCGGTGCTGCGGGAGGGCGTGGAGAGCGTGATCTTCCTGGGCGCGGCTCGCCTCAGCGCGGGAGCGGGCGGCCTGTTAGGCGCCTTGGCGGGCCTGGTCGCCGCGGCGCTCCTCGGCTTCCTGCTGTTCCGGGGAGCCCTGCGCATCCGCCTGAGCGTCTTTTTCGCCGTGACCAACCTGCTGCTCCTGCTGTTCGCCGCGGGGCTGGTGGCGCACGGCCTGCACGAGCTGGTGGAGGCCGGCTGGCTGCCGGCCCTGGTGGAGCCCGTCTGGGACTTGAACCCGCTGCTTCCGGAACGGGGCGTGACGGGCAGCCTGCTGCGGGGGCTTTTCGGCTACAACGGCGACCCCAGCCTGCTGGAGCTGCTGGGCTACGCGGCGTACGCGGCGGCCGCGGCGCTCCTGTGGTGGAGCGTGGCGCACCGACGCCGCGCGGCCTAGCCGGCAGCCAGCTTGCCCCACAGCGCGCGGACCCGGCGCGCGGCGCGCCCGCGATGCGACAGGCGGTCCTTTTCCCGATCGCTGAGCTGGGCTACCGTCCGGCCGCGCTCCGGGATGAACACGATCGGGTCGTAGCCGAAACCGCCGCTCCCGCTCGGGGCGCGGGCCAGCTGGCCGCGCATGACCTCCTGGGCCGTCAGGAAGCGGGACTCCTCGAGCACCAGCGCCATGCAGCAGACAAAGAAGCAGGAGCGGTCGGCCAGGGCCTCGGCTTTGGCCAGCAGCAGCTGGCAGCGATCCGCGTCGCTGAGCTTTGGGCCGCCCGGCTGCGAGCCGTAGCGCGAGGAGCGGATGCCCGGCTCCCCGCCCAACTCCGGCACCTCCAGGCCGGAGTCGTCCGCCAGCACCGGCCGCCCCACCTGCGCATACAGGTGCCGGGCCTTGCCCAGGGAATTGTCCAGGTAGGTGGACCCTTCCTCCTGGAACTCGAAGACGACCCCCAGATCGGAGGGCGTGAGCAGATGCACGCCCGGAAAAAGCCGGGTGAGCTCCCGGACCTTGTGCGCATTGTCCGTGGCCACGACCAGCTCGCCGCTCATCCTGCCCATGGGGCGGTATTGTAGCCGCTTGCCGGGGGTGACTCCAAGCCCCGCACGCTCGGGCGGCCTCGGCGCGCTAATGCGGCTTCCGCGCGCTTACGCGGCTTCCGCCCCAGCCTGCTGCCGGCGCCTCAGGGAGTACAGGGCGGTGTCCACCGTGCCTTTGGGCAGGCCCAGCGCCGCGGCGATCTCCCGGTTGCTCGGCTCCAGGCGCACGGCCGCAATGCGCCGCTGGCTGCGGCACAGGGCGCGGCGGGCCTTTTGCACGCGCCGCGCCAACGCCTCCCGGCGGCCGGGCTCCGCCTCCCGCGCCAGATCCTGCTCCAGCAGGCAAAGCGAGGCGTAAGTCCGGGTGCGCCTCCCGGCCAGCAGCTCCAGGCGGTGCTCGTGGGGCAGAAGCCCCTGCCGCAGCCGGGCGCTGGCCTGCTCCAGCAGCTCCAGGGGAACGCGGGCCAGCTCCGCCAGTTCCCGCAGCTCCGCTTCGGACAACGTGCGCACCTGCTTTAAAGTCCAGGCCAGCAGGCGGGTGCGCTCCCCCCGGCGGATGGCCCCGCCGTCGGCCTCCAGCCGGAACAACCCCACCGCCTGGCGGCTCAGGCTGGGCGGGTCCAGCGCGGGTTCCGCCTCCAGGGGAGGCGGCTCCCAGAAGGCAGCCAGGCTCCCCGAGGCCCACTGGCGCTCGCGGCGCCGCCGGGCCCGCACGAAGGCCAGGTACTGCCAGCGCAGCACCGACTGCAGGTACCACTCGAAGGGCTTGCCCTGCTCGCGGAAACGCCGCAGCGTGCGCACCAGACGCGGATAACACAGAAGGTAAAACTCCCCGGCGTCGTCCTCGCAGCGGCTGCCACGCAGGCGCGGGTACGCGTACACCCTGGCGGAGAGCAGGGAGAGCAGCTCCTCCAGCCCCTGGCCGGTGGCCTGGTAGCGGAGCACCTGCTCGTTGAGCTCGGCCATGCAGCTCCTCCTTTGCCAACGGAGAAGCAAGCGCCGTGCCAACGCGCGCGCGCCCGCGGGGGTCCAGGGGAGTGGGATTTACGTTGGTTTACAATTCAGGCGCCCAGGGCGCGGCGCGGCGCAGTGCGGAGTCCCGCGCGGGGTCGCGGCGGTGGGGCCACGCGCCGGCCGAATAGCCGGGCTAAGGCTGGCCGCCAGGGGCCAGCATGGGCTGCAGCGCGGCCAGTACCGCGCGCCGCACCTCGCCCAGGGTGCCGGTCAAGCTGCAGCCCGCGGCCCGCGCGTGCCCGCCGCCGCCCATGGTCTGGGCCAGCCTGCCCACGTCCACCCGGCTGGCGGAGCGGAAGCCTACGGAGAAATGCCGCGGGGCCTCCTGGCGCAGGAAGACGATCACCTCGGCCTGTTCCACGCTCTGCAGGACCCGGTACACCTCGTCGGAGCCGCGGGCGAAGGAGGCGCCGGCGCTGCGGAAGTCGGCCAGGGTCCACCAGGTCAGCAGCACCTGCCCGTCCAGCAGGCGCTCCGCCCGGCGCAGGGCCTCGGCCAGCAGGCGCACCCGCGGCAGGGTCCACCCGGCATGGATGCGCCGGTACACCCGCTGCGGGCTGGCCCCGGCTTCCACCAGCCGGGCCACCGCCTGGAAGGCATCGCCGCTGCCCTCGCCCAGGTGGCGGAAAAAGCCGGTGTCCGTGGACAGCCCGAACAGCAGCAGCTCGGCATCCTCCGCGGGAATCCGCTCTCCCAGCGACTCCAGCAGGAGCTGCACCAGGTAGACCACCGCGGGGGCCGAGGGCTCCACCCAGCGGACCGTGCCGAAAGGCTGCCCGGCGGCGTGGTGGTCGATCACCAGCACCGGCAGGCCGACCACCGCCGCCTCCAGGCCGCCCAGGCGGTCCGCCGTGGAGCAGTCCACCACCACGGCCGCGGCCCGCCCCGGAGCCGGCGCCGGAGGATCGGTTTGGAACAGGGACTGGAAGCCCACCACTTCCGGCCGGTCGAACGGTCCCGCATCGGCCAGGGTGACCTCCTTGCCCTTGCGTTGCAGGAAATGGGCCAACACCACAGCCGAGGCTACGCTGTCCCCGTCGGGCTCCATGTGCCCGATCACCAGGTAGCGGTCGTACTGCTTCAGGAAATCGCCGACCGCCTCAGGCACCCGGATCATAGCTTCAACAACTCCGTCTGCGGCGCAGCCGCCGGTGACTACCGCGGCCCCCCCGCGAATCAGCACGTCCACCTCGCTGCGCACCCCGAAGCCCGGCAGGTACACCCCGGGCTCCACGGAAAAGCAGGAGCCTTCGACCAGGCGCCGCGGGTCGGGGAACTCCACCGAGTCCAGGTTGGCCCCGTAGCCGTGCAGCTGGGCATCGATGGCATGTCCCGTGCGGTGCTTGAGGTATTCCCCGTAGCCCGCCTCCTGGAGCACGGCCCGCACCCGGCGGTCCACCTCGGCCCCGGCCGGCTCCTCGCCCCGGCCCAGGGCCTCGCGGATGAAATGCAGGCCCTCGTCCCGGGCCCGGGCCACGGCGGCGAAAGCCCTCTGCACCTCGTCTTCCGCCCGCCCGGCCAGCACCCCCACCCAGGTGATGTCCGCGTAGACGGAGGCCGCGCGTGTCTCCTGCGCCCACAAGTCTATAAGAAGCACCTGCCCGGATTCCAGCAGAGCCCCTCCGCCCGGCGGCGGCTCGTAGTGGGGGTCGGCGGAGTGCCTGCCCACGGCCACCACCGGCGGGGTATCGGCGAGCAGGCCGCGGGCGCGGAACTCTTCCAGGATCCAGGCCTGCACCTCCCCTTCGCGCAGCGGCCGGCCCGCGCCCAACTCGGCGCGCAGGCGGTCCCACACTCGGCTCACGATGGCGTACAGGTGCACGGCGGCGGCCTCGTGGCTGCGGGCGCCCTCTTCGTCCAGGACCCCGAGGAAGCGCTGGATCAGCGCCTGGGAGGAGCGCAAGGTGAAACCGCACTCCTCCAGGAGCTGCGCCGTGCCGTGGTCCAGGTAGGAGAGCATCGGCAGCTCGGCGGAGAACTGGCAGGCCACGGGCCCCAACCCGCGGGCCAGGTCCCTCAAGCCCGCCAGGAACTCGCCCCGCGAGGCGTAGGTGAGCCTGTCCCCGGGCAGGGAGTCCAGGATGCGCTCCTCGATGGCGTGCACCAGCTTGCGGGGCTCACCCTGCGGGCGCACCAGGTACACCCAGGGGCGGGTGTTGTGCACCGAGTCGGGGATGCCCAGTATCCGGTCGGAAACGCGATCGCGGTGCTGGAGGTTATAGAAAAGCCAACCGCCGAGGCCCTCCTGGGCCACGGCGTGTTGGGCCCGGGGCAGGTTCACAAAAGATCAGTAGTTTATTTCGAGGGTATCCCCGCCGAAAGCGGCGTTCGACGCCTCGGTTTTGCGGAGGATGCCCCAGGTCACGTCCCTGACGTCATCGATCACGTACAGGCGGATGAAGTCGAACTTGCCGTCCCGGTAGAACACCGAGAAGTACGGGAAGCTCGGGTCGTCGCCGAACACGATCTCAGCCTTACCCCCGGTCTTGCCCAGCCAGCGAAGGGGGATGTAGAGCTCATCCACCTTCATATCGCTGCGCATGTAGAGGACCTTGTAGCCCTCGGGGTGGCTGAGGATCTTCAGGATCGGCACGCTCTTCACGTATACCTGCGGCTGCTCCTGGCCGAAAGCCAGGAAAGCCAGCGTCAGCAGAAGCAGACACGCTATCGCCCTTTTCATAGGCCGCTAGCCTCCTATGAGCCCTTATCTCTAGTTAACTGTATCGGCATCCGTCGCCAATTCCACTGTCCTTTTTACAGGGTGGCCAGCATCAACGCCTTGATCGTGTGCTTGCGATTCTCCGACTCGTCCCACACGCGGGAGGCCGGGCCCTCGATCACCTCCACGCTGACTTCGTTTCCTTTGACCGCCGGCAGGCAGTGCAGGAAGACGGTCTCCGCCTTGCCGGTGGCCTTCATCATGTCCTGGTTGACCTGGTAGGGGCGCAGGACCTGGAGGCGCTCCTGGGACTTGGCCTCCTCGCCCATGGAGACCCACACGTCCGTGTAGATGGCATCCGCCCCGCGCACACCCTTCGCGATATCGGCGGTGATCTCCAGGCGGCTGCCGCTGGCTTTGGCCCACTCCCGGCACTGCTTCACGGTTTCCTCCTCCGGGTGCAGGGAGGCGGGGGCCACAATAGTGAAATCCACGCCCATCTTGGCGCAGCCCACCAGCAGGGTGCGGGCCACGTTGTTGCGCCCGTCCCCGGCGAAGACCATCTTGACCCCTTTCAGGCGGCCGCAGGCCTCCTCCAGGGTCATCAGGTCGGCCAGCACCTGGGTGGGGTGGTACAGGTCGGTCAGGCCGTTGTACACGGGCACCCCGGCGTAGCGGGCCAGGGTCTCCACGGTTTCCTGCTTGAAGCCGCGGAACTGGATGGCGTCGAACATGCGCCCCAGCACCCGGGCAGTGTCCTCCACGGATTCCTTGGCCCCGAGCTGGATGTCGGCGGAGGAGAGGAACACCGGGTGGCCGCCCTCCTCGCCGAAGGCGGTCTCGAAGGCGCAGCGGGTGCGGGTGGAGCGCTTCTCGAACAGCAGGGCGATGGTCTTGCCCAGGAAGCGCTGGTGCACGTTGCCGGACCGCCGCTCGCGCTTGACCTGGATGGACAGGTCCAGCAGGAAGCGGATCTCCTCGGGGGAGTACTCTTTCAGGGTCAGCAGCGACCGCCCCTTCAGGTTGAACGCCATAAGGACTCCTTTGCGCGCAGAATCTGCTCCAGATCGGGCTTGCCGATTTCCTGCAGCTCGTAGCCGACGCGGAGCATCGGCTTGCCGATCTTGATGATCCGGGTCAGGTCCACCGGGGTGGCCACCACCACCAGGTCGCAGTCCACCGCCTCGATGGTGGCTTCCAGGTCGCGGATCTGTTCCTCCCCGTAGCCCACCGCCGGCAGCACCTGGACCGATGCCCGGGTAGGCCTCGAAGGTGCGGCGGATCAAGCCCCTGGCATAAGGGCGCGGGTCCACGATGGCCGCGGCGCCGTACTTGCGGGCGGCCATGACCCCGGCCCCGTACTTCATTTCCCCGTGGGTCAGGGTGGGCCCGTCCTCCACCACCAGGACCCGCTTGCCGGCTATGACCTGCCCGCCCTCCACCAGAAGCGGGGAAGCGGCATCCACCACCGTAGCCTTGGGGTTCAGGCGCTGGATGTTGGCCCGCACCTGCTCCACCCCCTCCGGGGAGGCGGTTTCGATCTTGTTGATCACGATGACATCCGCCCGCAGCAGGTTGACCCGCCCCGGGAAGTAGGACAGCTCGTGCCCCGGGCGGTGGGGGTCCGTCAGGGTGATCCAGAGGTCCGGCTTGAAGAAGGGGATGTCGTTGTTGCCGCCGTCCCAGAGGATGACCTGGGCCTCTTTCTGGGCCTCGGCCAGGATGGCCCCGTAGTCCACGCCGGCATACACCGTGAAGCCCAGCTTCAAGTGCGGCTCGTACTCTTCCATTTCTTCTATAGTACAGCCGTGTTTCTGCAGATCCTCCAGGCTTTGGTAGCGCTGCACCCGCTGCCGCTCCAGGTCCCCGTAAGGCATGGGGTGGCGCACCACCACCGCCCGCCGGCCGTGGTTTTTCAGGATCTGGGCCACCCGCCGGGTGGTCTGGCTCTTGCCGCAGCCGGTGCGCACCGCGCACACGGCGATCACCGGCACCCGGGCCTGGAGCATGGACTGCCCGGCGCCGATCAGGCGGAAGTCCGCTCCGGAGGCCACCACTTCGGAAGCCTTCTCCATGACGTGCTGGTGGGAGACGTCGGAGTAGGAGAATACCACCTCCTCCACGCCCTCCCGCTCCACCAGGGCCGGCAGCTCCGCCTCGGCCAGGATGGGGATGCCCTCGGGGTAGTGCTTTCCGGCCAGGGCCGGTGGGTAGCGCCGTCCTTCGATGTTGGGGATCTGGGTGGCGGTGAAGGCCACCACCCGCACGTCGGTGCGGTCGCGGAACAGCACGTTGAAGTTGTGGAAGTCGCGGCCCGCGGCTCCCATGATGACCAGCTTGCGCGCCATGGTGCTATAAAGTACCCCAACCCGGGACCACGTTTCAAGCAACCCCGTCCGGCTCCCGCGGCGCTGTGCGCCGATGATTGACACGGCCGCCGGCCCCCCGCTATCATGATCCACAGCCGCTGCGGTGGTGGAATTTGGTAGACACGCTAGCTTGAGGGGCTAGTGCGGGTTACCGCATGGAGGTTCAAGTCCTCTCCGCAGCAAAGACTCGCCCCGCCAAGCGGTGCCTGCTACGAGCCGACCTTCCCAAGACTGCTTATATTAGCACCAAGAGGGAAGCCTTATATGAAAGGATCTGTCTTCGTCGCTACGAGTCTGGACGGCTACCTTGCCAGGGCCGACGGCGGCATTGACTGGCTCGAGGATGCCAGCGGGGAAACCGGAGAGGATTACGGGTTTCGCCAATTCATGAGCACCGTCGATGTCCTGGTAATGGGCAGAAACACCTTTGAGAAGGTCCTGAGCTTTGACAAATGGCCATATGGTGACAAGCCGGTCGTGGTTCTCTCGAGCCGTAAAGCAGGCGTTCCGGCGCATCTGGCCAAGACCGTGGAGATCACGTCGGGCTCGCCGGCGGAACTGGTCAAGAGGCTGTCGGAGCGCGGCGCAAACCACCTGTACATCGATGGAGGCATCACGATCCAGCAGTTTCTCCAGGCCGGGTTGATCCACAGCCTGACAATCACCCGGATCCCCGTTCTTATCGGGTCCGGCATTCCGCTTTTCGGGCCACTTTCCAGGGACATCCAGCTGCGGCACATCCAGACGCGAAGCTACCCCAACGGACTGGTGCAAAGCGAGTACGAGGTCCTCCATAATACCCATTCTTGGGGAACACGACAATTATCTAGGCCAGGGAGACAACCATGAGAGCCATTCCAGTCTTCTTGGCCGTCCTTGTTCTGGCATTTGCCGGACTCACCAGCTGCGTGCTGGAAGGCGGCGGTTCCTCTGATTCCGCCATCACCGGCTCGGTCACCGTGGCGAACGCGGCGGATTGGGCAGATTTGCAGATTGGGGTGTTCTATGCCTCGGCCGTGGACACGGACCCAAATTACTTCTGGTACTTCGATACGGACCATGAGCTGAACCCAACCGAGTATATCTATCGGGCCGGCTACTGGAACGGGAATGACAAATCCATGCACGCCTTTGCCCCGGAACCCGTTTCCGTGAGCGCCTCCCAGAAGTCGGGTGTGTCCGGCACGTTTCGCGCGCAACTCCCCGAGACGCCCCTCCAGGAAGGCTACTACCACATCATTGCCTGGCTGGACTCCGACGGCGACGGCCTCTTGGATTTGGTCGACAGCGTCGAAGATGCGGATCAGATCGCCTTCAGCGAGTTCAACCGCTGCACGAGGTATGACGGCGGCGGCTACTATGTGTCGAACTTCTATTATACCCTCGACCTTGGCTACCAGTTCGGCGGCTTTGATGGGACCGGCAGCCACACCGCAACCCTGAGCGAAGTGAACACAACCGATTTCAGCTTTGACTTGCGGCCGGCAGCCAGCGGCTGGTAGAAAATCATTTACGCCTCCCATGGCGCAGTGTATACTCTTTCAGTCTAGGGAGCCTGTTGCGGCGGCACCTGGCGGTCAGAGACTCTGCCCTGCTCCAAAAGGAGACCGAAATGATTGCTATCGTCGTCTATGACTCCACCTACGGAAACACGGAAAAGATCGCCAACGCCATCGGTACCGCGATTGGCGGTGCCGTGAAAGTAGCCCGCATAGCAGAGTCCAATGCCGCGGCTCTGGGCAAAGCAGAGCTCCTCGTAGTGGCTTCTCCTACCATGGGAGGAAGGCCCACGGAAGCCATGTTGAGCTTCCTCAACCGCATCCCGGCCGGCTCGCTGAAAGGCGTCAAAGTGGCGTCCGTGGACACCCGTCTCCGGACGAAATGGGTCAAGATCTTCGGCTATGCCGCGGAGAAGATCGCCGTCCGGCTCGCCAAGTGCGGCGGCACACCCGTCGCGCCGCCGGAGGGCTTTCTCGTGGTCGGCTCAAAAGGGCCGCTGGTCGACCAGGAACTGGAGCGCGCCTCAGCCTGGGCCAAGAGGATTGCTGCCTCCAAATAGAGGCTCTGCGTGCCGACCTCCCAATTCGTCGCCTGATTGTTCGATCATCTTAGAGCGCTTAATCTAACGGTCCACTTGTTGCGCATTCACAGCTCTGTCAAACCCAGCCAGATTGGCGATTGGCGGCCGCCCGATTCCAGAAAAGCTCTCTGTCAGTTGAATTTTGCAGTCACTGCATATGCTATTGAAATCCCTTCATTCTGCAGCCACCGCCTATTTCCATGAATTTCTTTTAACTATTGCAGAAGACAAAAAACAGCCCATACTCTGTATTGGGCGTTCACTTCATAATAAATTTGTTATGTCATTCTGGAAGATAGATGAATATCTATTAGTATTATCGTTGCAATTATCATTATGGAAAGGGAGGTGCTGCAATGAATTCATATGTTCAAGTATTAGAGGAAGCTATCAAACAATATATAGGTATGCCGGTGCTAGACCGTATTAAATCCGATCCAGATAATGCACTCGAGGTGAATCAACAAAAAATTATTGCTACTATGCTTTTTACAGATGTCAGATCTTTTTCCATAGTAACCAGAAATATATCTCCAGATATCATCGTTTCTGAGTTGAACAACTTTCTATCGCTTATGTCAGAAATGATGACCCGTCATAATGGATTTATTGATGCCTTTTATTGGAGATGCGATATTCGCCTTATTTTTTAGGTATTACGATTACGATAGTCATGCTGAAGATGCTTGCAGTGCCGCTCTTGAATGTATTAGTTCGCTCCAAATATTTAATAAAAGACCAGAAAGCAAATTTCCATTTGAAATCGGCATCGGTATCAATTCTGGTATAGTGATTCTTGGCAATATCGGTTCCAAATATAAATTGAAGTTTACAGCAATAGGTGATATGGTAAATCTTGCATCAAGAATGGAAAGCTTAACTCGTCAATACAGATGCAATATCATTTTGACTGAAAGTACAAGAAAGATGCTAACGTCAAAATATAATATTAAAGAACTAGATAAGATCTCTGTTGAAGGATTGAAAGCCAATGTGGAAATATTCACTCT
>CAVTQG010000026.1:0-18107 GCA_963736785.1 uncultured Spirochaetota bacterium
TCCTCCTTGAAGGTTTTCATGCCCAGGGCGTAATCCGCGGGGTTTCGCAGGTCCAGGCCCTTCTCGTGGAAGTAGGCCCTTTTGGTGTTGGCCTTCTTGGCGTTGACGGCCAACTCACGCAGGCAGTAAGCCAGCTGGTCCTTGACCTCCACGCTGCCCAGTTCGGCCAACAGCGCGATCAGCACCTCCTCCAGGTACTCTTCGGTCTCGTGGGGCAGGGTGAACGTCTTGAAGGTCAGGGGTGTTGCTTTTTGCGCGGCCTGTTTGATTTGTTCGAGGTCGATCTGCGGCGCCATTGGGCTACCGTGAGAATACCTATCGGGGTAGGCGTTGTCAAGCCGCGCTGGTATAATGCGCCTCAGCATGCGCCTGACGGAGTTCGACCGGCTCATCCGCGGGGCTCTGGAGCTGGACACGGTGGCCCCGCAGGATTCCGCCCTGAACGGGCTGCAGGTAGCCAACTCCCGGGGGGAGGCCGGGCGGGTGGCCTGCGCGGTGGACGCCTGCCTGGAGTCGATCCGGCGGGCCGTGGAGTGGAAGGCCGATGTGCTGTTCGTGCACCACGGCCTGTTCTGGGGCAAGCCCCTGGCCCTCACCGGGTTTCAATACCGGCGGGTCCGCGAGTTGAGTGCGGGGGACTGCGCCCTGTACGCGGTGCATCTGCCGCTGGACGCCCACCTCGAGCTGGGCAACAACGCCGGGATCGCCCGGCGCCTGGGCCTGCGGAAGGTCGAGCCCTTCGGCGAGCACCGGGGAGTGAAGATCGGCTGCCGGGGCGAGCTCCCCGAAGCCCTGAGCCTGGAGCGGGTGGCGGCCCTGTGCTGCGGCGCCCACCCCCCGTTGGGCCTGCTGCCCTTCGGGCCCCAGGCCATCCGCACCGTGGGCATCGTCTCGGGGGGCGCTTCCCAGGACGCACTGCAGGCCATTGACCAGGGGTTGGACCTTTTCATCACGGGGGAACCCTCGCACACGATCTATCACGCCTGCCTGGAAGCGGGCATCAACGCCTTGTTCGGGGGGCATTACCTGACCGAGGTGTGGGGGGTGAAAAGCGTGGGCGAGTGGCTGGCCGCCCGGCACGGCCTGGCGACCTGTTTTCTGGACATCCCGACCGGACTGTAGGGAGGTAATCTCTTGCGCGACGCCAAAGCCAAGCTGCTGCCCCTGGTGCTCACCGCGGGGGTGATCGCGGCCGACCAGCTGGTGAAGTGGATCGTGACCCGGACCCTGCCCTACGGCCGGCCGGTGGAGGTGCTCGGCGACTTCCTGCGCCTGGTCTACGTGCAGAACCCCAACATCGGTTTCAGCATCGGCCGGTCCCTGGGCGGCGGCGGGCGTTTCGTGCTGGCCCGGCTCCTGCCCCTGATCGTGTCAGGGATCCTGCTGGTCTATTTCCTGGTCGGCAAGGACATCACGCGCTTTCAGCGCTGGGTCCTGGCGGCCGTGCTCGGCGGGGGCCTGGGCAACTACGTGGACCGCATCTTCCGGCACGGCGAGGTGGTGGATTTCATCGACCTGAAGTTCTACGGAATTTTCGGCATGCAGCGCTGGCCGACCTTCAACCTGGCCGACTCCACCCTGGTGGTGGCCGGAATCCTGCTGCTGGCCAGTTTCCTGTTTACCCGGGAGAAGAAGAGCGCATGAACAAGAAGCTCAACACCGCGCTGTTCATGATCGGGGCCACGGTCTTCAATCTGGTGCTGCTGTTCGTGCTGATCCTGTTGGCCATGCTGGCCCTTTCGGCCATTTTCGGGGACCGCCTGGGCCCGAGCTTGATGTCCATCCTGCTGATCGTCGTCTTCCTGGCCGCGATGGTCGGCTCCTTCCTGATCTACAACCAGGTGGTCAAGTGGATCGCCCGCAAGATCGACATGGAGAAATACTTCCTGCCGCTGTTCAAGCGCAGGCCGAAGCAGGGAGGCTGGGTCGGCGCGGCGAAGCCCGCGATTGCGGCGCCAGGGAAGGCGTCGCGCTGAGCGGCCGAGGAAGGACGGCAGGCTCAGTAGCCGTCGGACATGGCGATGTTCTGGTCCTTCTTGTACAGCTCGTTGTAGACGAAACCGCGGTTCTTCAGATTGTCCTTGATGGCCTGGGGGAAGGGCATGTTGCGCCAGAAGATGCCCCGCACCTCCCGGTCCAGCTTCTGCGTTCCTTGAGCTTCCTTGGTGATCCACAGCATGTAGTCGCGGATGAAGAAGTCCTTCACGTCCCCCCGCAGCTTCTGCTCGTCGAACCACTGGTAGTACTTGCCGGTGATCCCTTCCTCCATCCAGTAGTGCTGGGCCTTCTCCTTGGCCACCTGCCAGCGCAGGTCGGCCAGGGCAGTGAGCACGGCGTAGTCCAGGTCCTTGGGGAACAGGGGGATGGCGATGCGCCCCCGGCTGGAGGCGCGGTTGAAGCGCTCGAAGGGCTCCCAGCAGATGCCCGTCTCCCCGTAGTTGGGCAGCAGCAGCACGTGCGGCACGATGCGGTTGGTCTGGCCCTTGAAGGTGCGCTCGAACAGGCTGGAGTCCAGGGCCTCCACGCGGGCCATGGCGTTGATCACGTTCTCGCGGGTGGCGATCTCCTTGATGTTGGGCCGGAAGTACTGCTTGGCCAGGATGGGGAAGTGGTTGCCCTGGCGGCCCACGCACATCTTGGACATCTGCCTCAGTGAGCCGAACTCGGCAACCACGGAGGCCCGGTCCACCGACACGGCCGGCCCCTCCCCGTTGGTTTTCTCCTCCAGCTCCTGCAGCTCCCGGTCGATGCCCTCCACCGCGGAGTAGCTCTCGCGCACCTCACGGTCCAGGTTGGACAGGCTGCGCAGGATGTTCTGGATCTGGACCAGGGCCTCCCGCTGCTCCGCGCTGAAGGCGTCCTTCAGGCCCCCGAACTCCTCGCGGGTCTGGTGGCGCAGGATGGCTTGCACGCAGGCGGCCAGGCCGCCCTCGGCCTGCTCCAGCTGGCGCACCTTGTTGGCCAGCAGGGAAAGCTCGGCCTGGCGCTGCCCGCGCCGCTTCTCGATGATCTCGCGGGTCTTGGAGCCGGCGTCCTGTTTGGCGCGCTTGACCTCGTCGGTGGCCGAGGGGTTCACCGCTCCCTGGGCGATTTTCTGCAGCCATTCGTCCTGATAATGCACCGGCTCGCCGGTGCGGTTTTCCAATTTCAGGCGGCACAGCAGCGCCCGCTGCTCCTCGGAAAGCAGGCTCGGGGACAGGATGCCGAAACGCAGCAGGAGGCGCTGGTGCACGGGCATGTGAGGGCCGACCCTGCCGGCGATCAGGGTGGCCATCTCCCAATAGGCGGTGCTCAGGCGGGCCCGCAGCACGGACTTGGTCTGGGGGTCCTCGGTGGCGGCGAACTGGGTGAGCAGCGCGTGCACCCGTTTGCCCTGCTCGCCCTGCTCGCCGAGAAGCTTCTTGTAGTAGTTCTTGTCCTGGAAGAAGGGCTTGGGCGCCTCCTCCAGCTTGGTCTGGAAATCGAAGGTCCTGCGGGTGGTGTCGACCTTCTCGGCTTGCTGTTTCTCGACCGCGGGCTCGCCCTGGAGAAGCTGCTGGAATTCCGGCTTCGCCTGCGGCTCGGCCGCGGCGATGCCCATGAGATCGGCTATCTCAGGATCCAGTTGCCCGGCGCCAAAATCCTTGCTCATCTGCTCGGTAGTGGAGGCGACGGGAATCGAACCCACGACCTCCTGAATGCCATTCAGGCGCTCTAGCCAACTGAGCTACGCCCCCCGAACGACCTGAATGATAGTAAGGCCCCGGGCATTTGTCAACCCGTAGCCCGAGCTGCTATACTGGGCCGGGGATATGACCCCCAAGCAACGCCTGGCCGCCGCTCTGGCCCACGAGGAACCGGACCGCTGCCCACTGGATCTGTGGCTCACCCCGGAGGTCGAAGCCGCTCTGAAGCTCGAGCGCGGGATCGACGACCCCTTCGAGCTGCGCGCGGCGCTAGGGCATGACCTGCTGCTGAAGATCGTGGGGCAGGTAGCCTCGTTCTACCTGTCCGACGAGGCGGAGTACGTGGACGCCTGGGGCATCCTGTGGCGGCGCATGCAGTTCCCAGGCGGGCAGGGCAGCTACACCGAGATGGTGGGCCACCCCCTGGCCGGCGAGGACTCCAGGCTGGCCTCCTACCGCCCCCCTGACCCCAACGAGCCCACCCAGTACGCCGGGGTGGCGGAGCTGGTGGCGCGCTGGGGCGAGACCCATGCCATCGTCGGCGGGGTGCTGGGTTCGGCGTTCGAGGGCCCCTGGTACCTGCGGGGCATGGACCAGTTCCTGACCGACATGCTGCTGAACAAGGACTACGCCCACGCCCTCACCGACCTGGTGGCCGACTGGAACCTTGTCGCCGGCCTGAAGCTGGTGGAGCTGGGCTGCGACCTCATCCTGGCCGGCGACGACGTGGGGGTGCAGGACCGCATGCTCATCTCCCCGCAGCTGTTCCGGGAGTTCGTGAAGCCGCGCTACGGGCGGCTTTTCGGCGCCTATAAGAAGGCCAATCCGCGGATCAAGATCGCCACGCATATCTGCGGCTACATCGAGCCGATCCTGGACGACCTGGTGGAGACCGGAGTGGACATCCTCAACCCCGTCCAGCCCTTGGCCATGGACCCTGCGCGTCTAAAGAAGCGCTACGGAAAGCACTTGAGCTTCTGGGGCGCGGTGGACGACCAGAAGGTGCTGCCGCTGGGCAGCCCCGAGGAGGTGGAGGCGGAGGTGCGCCTGCGCCTGGCGCAGCTGGCCCCCGGTGGGGGCTACATCCTGTGCTCCTCGCACAACGTGCAGCCCGGCACGCCCATGGCCAACATCCGCGCTTTCTACCGGGCGGCCGAGAAGTACCGCGGCTACCCCATCGCCACCTGAGCTCACCGGGGAGGCAACCATGGAAGGCAAAACCGTGTATTTCGAAAAGCCGGGGCGGCAGAACACCGCCGAGGCGCTGCGCATCGCGCGCCGGCGGGCCGAGGAGCTGGGCATCCGGCAGGTGGTGCTGGCCTCCTCGCACGGCGGCACGGCCCTGGCCGCCGTCGAAGCCTTCCGGGGCTCGGATATCGAGCTGATCGCCGTGTCCATCTCCGCCGCCTTCGCCCCCGAAGGCTGGACCATGAGCCCGCAGGAGCGCCGCCAGGTGGAGGCCCAGGGCGTGCGCCTGCTCACCGCCCAGCACGGCCTGGCCGACGGGGTGGCCGAGGGCTTTTTCGGCGGCTCCACGCCGGGCACCGTGATGGCCGAAACCCTGCGCCGCTTCTCCCAGGGCCTGAAGGTGGCCGTGGAGGTGTCGCTCATGGCCGCGGAGGCCGGCTGGGTGGAGGCCGGGCGGGAGATCGTGGCCCTGGGCGGCACCGACGAGGGGGCGGACACGGCCGTGGTGCTGCGCCCGGCCTATGCGCGCAAGATCAAGGAGCTGGCCGTCTGCGAGCTGCTCTGCAAGCCGCGCCTGCCGTAGCAGTAGGCGGCGTCCGCACCGCCTTGCGGTCTGCGGTCCCCGCGTGCTATGCTCCTGTATAATCAATGAAAATCCTGCTGATCTCCCCGAGCAAGAACCCCGACGGTCAAGAAGCCCAGGTTTCTCATGATTCCCCAGCTGGCGCTGCACCTGATCGCCGGCCTGACCCCGCCGCAACACCAGGTCAGGATCGTCGAAGAGGAGCTGGAAGAGGTGAACCTCGAGGAGCCTTGCGACCTGGTGGGGATCAGCTGCATGACCTCCAACTCGGCACGCGCCTACGCATCTGGCCCGCGAGTTCCGAAAGCGCGGGGCCAAGGTGGTGCTGGGCGGCGTGCACCCCACGATCCTGCCGGAGGAGGCGGGGCAGTTCGCGGACAGCGTCGTGGTGGGCGAGGCCGAGGGGGTGTGGGAGCGCCTGTTGGAGGACGCCGAGCGGGGCCGCCTGGAGAGCCGCTACCACGAGCCTCAGCCCTCCCTGGAGCGCTACGTGCCGATCGGCAGCCGCAAGGGCGCGCGTCGGACCATTTTCGACGTGGTCCCGATCATGACCACCCGCGGCTGCCCGTACAACTGCGAGTTCTGCTGCGTGCACGACATCTTCGGCCGCCGCGTCCGGCACGTGCCCGTGCCCAACGTGGTGCGGGACATCCGGGAGTCCGGGGGTCGTACCTTCATCTTCCTGGACGACAACATCGTCGGCGACGCCGGCTACGCCCGCGAGCTTTTCCGGGCGATCCGGCCTCTGGGCATCCGCTGGGTGGGCCAGGCCACGCTGGCTTTCGCCCGGGACGAGGAGCTGCTGCGGCTGGCCCGCGACAGCGGCTGCGTGGCGTTGTTCTTCGGGCTGGAGAGCGTATCGGAAAGCAAGCTCAAGGGCCTGCGCAAGTCCATCAAGGACCTGGCCGGCATCCGCGAGGCGCTCGATACGGTAAAGGCCCACGGCATCTACCTGCACGCCTCGGTGATCTTCGGTTTCGACGAGGACACGCTCGACACCTTTCCGGACACCCTGAGCTTCCTGGAGGCGAACCGGATCAGCTCCGCCTCGATCAACATCCTGACCCCCTACCCGGGTACCGAGGTTTTCCGTCGTTTCCGGAGCGAGGGCCGCCTGCTGACCGAGGACTGGACCCACTACGACCACTCCACCGTGGTGTTCCGGCCCAGGAACATGAGCGCCCTGGAGCTTCAGGCCGGTCGGCTGTGGGCTTCCAGGGAGTACACGAAGACCTCCTCGATCCTGAGGCGCCTCCCCGAGCACCTGGATCACCCCCTGATCCACCTGTTCCTCAACCTGGGCATGCAGGCCGGCTGCCGGAAGGACCTGAACGACTTCCCCGGCCTGGCCGAGCGCCTCTTCCCCCTGGCGCCGGACGCCGTGGTGCAGCCGGGTCTCTCCCTGCGCGGCGCGCGCCTGGCCGACTTCCTGCCCGGGAGGGACGCGACGTGGTGAGATTCCTGTTCCTCGCCCTGGTGGACCTGCTGCTGACCGGGGTGCGGCAGGCCGTCCGCCTGGCCATGGACGGCAAGGCCGCGGTGCTGCGCCTGTGGGACGACGCGGGAGTCCGGGAGCTCGCCTTCGAAGGGCTGGACTTCCTGCTGATCCGCTTCCGGACGCTGGAGCTGTACCTGGACCGGGTGCGCACCCGCCTGAGCTACCGGGTGTTTTTCGACCAGCTCACCGCGCCGATGGTCGAGCGCTACCGCAGGCTCCGCCGGGGCTGACGGGCGCTGTCGAAGAAGAACGACTCCAAAATCAGGCACTGCCCGGGTGGATGGGGCTGCGCCGCCCCATCAAGAGCGGCGGGTTGGGGTCCTCCGGCCCGCGCTCGTAGGTGGGGATGAGGATCGTGTCTTCCCAAGCCTTGACCACGGTGCCTCCCGAGCCCAGCAGCATAGGGCGGGCTCCGGCGTTCAGGCGATGGCCGTCTCCAGGGCGATCTCCATCATGGCGGTGTAGCCCTGCTGGCGCTCCTCGGTGGTGGCGCGTGGCGCCCGTGACCAGGCTGTCGCTGGCCGTCAGGATGGCCAGGGCCTGCACGCCGAAGCCGGCGGCGATGGTGTACAGCGCGGCGGTCTCCATCTCGGCGGCCAGCACCCCGTAGCGGGCCCAGAGCTTCCAGAAGTCCGGGTCGTCGGTGTAGAACAGGTCGCCGGTGAGCACGGTGCCGACGCGCACCGGGATACCGCGGGCCCGGGCGATTTCGTAGGCCTGTAGCAGCAGCTCGAAGGAGGCCGCCGGGGCGAAATCGGCGCCGCCGAAGCGCAGGCGGTTGATCGCCGAATCGGTGCTGGCCGCCATGGGCCAGCAGCACGTCCCCCAAGCCGATGTCCTCCTGCAGGGCCCCGCAGGTGCCGATGCGGATCAGGCGCCTGGCCCCGTAGTCGGCGGCGAGCTCGTGGGCATAGATGGAGATCGAGGGGATGCCCATGCCGGTGCCCTGCACCGAGACCCGGCGGCCCTTGTACAGCCCCGTGAAGCCGAGCATGCCGCGCACCCGGCTGTGGCACACCGCCTGATCGAGGTATTTTTCCGCCACGAACTGGGCCCGCAGGGGGTCGCCGGGCAGCAGGAACGACCTCGGCGATCTGCGCCGGGCTTGGCGCCGATGTGGATGCTCATGGCCACCCAGGATAGCAGAAGCGCCGCAGAAGGGCCACCCGCTGGAGGCTGCGGGCTGCCTTGCATCGGCCGTGGATCCGTTGATAATGAGGGTATGAGCGCAGCCCGGTCCCTCGCGGTTCTGTTCGCGCTGGCCGCCCTGTCCCCTCTGCCGGCGCAGGTCAACTATGTCCCGGAATCCCCCGAGGTGCTGGCGCTGAAAAATCTGTACCTGCAGGACGGGCAGGCCTTCCCGTCGGCGGGCTTTCCCCTGTCCGAGCACTCCCTGGCTATCTTCGCCCGCACGCTTGGGCGAGCGGGCGGAGGACCCGCTGGTGCGCAGGCAGGCGGAGGACTACCTGCAGGGCCTGGGCTACACGCCGGGGGTCACGGAGCTGGCTTTCGTCAACCGTGTAACCGTGGAGGGCTACGCTCGGGTCGGGGCACTCCCTGCCTCGGATTGGGTGCACGAGTACCTGGAACGGGAGCCTCTCTGGAAGCTGAGCATGTCCTGGGCCCGCTTGGACAAGGCGGCTTTCTTCATCGAACCCTTCCTGCGCCGGCAGTACCTGAACGATCTGCCGAACTGGAACCTGCCCGCTTCCCAGGAGGGCAACCCGGTGGCGCTGGAGAACGACCAACTGGGCAAAGGCTTCCTGTGGTACAACGCGGGCCCGCTGCAGGTGGAGTTCGGCCGGGACCAGGTGCACTTCGGGCCGCTGCGCTCGGCGCTGCTGCCCTCCTCGCGGCTGCCCTTCCTGGACCTGCTGCGCCTGGTCCTGCCGGTGGGCAACCTGACCATGGACCTGATGATCAGCAGCCTGCAGAACCGTCAGGCCGAAGCTCGAGGACGTGGACACCTCGGCGAACCCGAAATCACTTTCCGACCAGAACATCATCTTCGCCAACCTGCACCGCTTCGAGTACGACTTCGGCCGGGTGCGCGCGGCGGTCACCGGCCTGGGCATCTTCGTGCGGGAGAACAACGCCTTCGCCCTGGCCGATTTTTTTCCGGTTTCCAGCTGGCATGCTACCCAATACCGGCCGTTCAAC
Organism: uncultured Spirochaetota bacterium; assembly: GCA_963736785.1. GTDB lineage: Bacteria > Spirochaetota > Spirochaetia > SZUA-6 > DRHE01 > MIBK01. Next base: position 9,095 of record CAVTQG010000026.1, read on the forward strand.
CTGAGCCTGGTCTTCGACCTGGAGGCGGCCCTGTTTCCGGGCTTCCGGGTGATGACCCAGTTCGGATTCGACGACGTCAACGCCTCCGATCTGTTCGGTGTAGGGGACGCCGACATCCCCACCATCCCCGCGGCCATCGTCGGCTGCGAGTACCGGCGCGCCCTGGCCAGCGGCGAGCTGGAGCTGTATGGGGAGCTGGGCTACACCCACTACCTGTGGGGCAACTTCGACGACGAGAGCGACGCCCGTTTGGCGCGGGCCATCTACCGCCTTTTCCTGGACAACGGGACCCGGCTCATGCCTCTGACCTCCCCGTACGGACCAGGGGCCATCTGGACCAACCTGGAGGCCGCCTGGCGGTGGCGGGGAGGCCTATACACCAGCCTGTTCGCGGAGCTGCTGTTCCGCAACCCGGACGTGGACCTGGTGAACACCGACTACGTGAAGGACCCGGCGGCCGGGGCCCTGGCCAACAAGACCGGCTCCCTGAAGCTGGGAATTCAGGCGCGCTACCGCCCCTGGAAGTGGCTGGAGCTGTACACTCGCCCCGTCCTGAGCCTCGAGTCCGGAGGCGCCTCCCTGGAGGTCGTGCTCGGCGGGACCGCCGTCAGCGACTGGCGCAGGAACATCCACAGCAGCCCACCCGGCCGCTAGAGCCCTCTACCGACCCGATTTCTTCGCCCCCGGGGCACTTTTCGCTCCCTCAATTGTTATATTCATCACATAGCCCTGGCTACGAGGAGTGCGCAATGAACGTGATCGAGCTGGAGAACGTGAAAAAGGACTACCCGCTGGGGGCGACCACGGTGCACGCCCTGCGGGGCGTCAGCCTGGCGATCAAGGAAGGGGACTTCATCTCGATCGTCGGGCCTTCCGGCAGCGGCAAGACCACCCTGCTGAACATCATCGGCTGCATCGACAACGCCACGGAAGGGTCGGTGAAGATCCACGGCAAGGAGGTGACCACCCACTCGGACCGCCGCCTCACCGACCTGCGGCTGCACACCATCGGCTTCATCTTCCAGACCTTCAACCTGATCCCGGTGCTGAGCGCCCGGGAGAACGTGGAGTTCCCCCTGCTGCTCATGAAGAAGGAGAACCTGTCCAACAGGGAAATCCGCCGCGGGCCGAGAAGCTGCTGGAGGAGGTGGGGCTGAAGGAGCAGATGAACCAGAAGCCCTTCGAGCTGTCCGGCGGCCAGAGGCAGCGGGTGGCCATCGCCCGGGCCCTGGTCACCCAGCCGGCCATCGTGCTGGCCGACGAGCCGACGGCCAACCTGGACTCCGAGACCGGGGAGATGATCCTGAAGCTGATGAAGGAGCTGAACCTGCTCGAGAAGACCACCTTCGTGTTCTCCACCCACGACCCGGACATCCTGAAATACGCCAACGGCGTGCTCAAGATCAAAGACGGCCTGATGGTGAACTAGGGGCACGAACGATGCTGGTCTTCAAGATCGCCTGGAGAAACATCCTGCGCCACAAGGGCAAGAGCATCATCATCGGCAGCATCCTGTTCCTGGGGGCGCTGATCATGACCCTGGGCAACGCCACGGCCATCGGCATGCAGAAGGGCGTGGAGGAGAACATCGTCCGGGGGTTCACCGGGCACATCATCCTGGTCTCCGACCAGGAAACCAAGGACAACGTGCTGTTCACCCCCATGGCCAAGCCGCTGAAGATCCTGAAGGACTACGACAAGATCAGCGCGGTGCTCCGCCGAGCAGGACTACGTGCAGGACTTCATCCCCATGACCCGCGGCGGGGTGGCCATCCTGGGCGGGGCGGGCATGAACTTCCTGCTCACCTTCGGCTGCAACTTCGACGACTTCCAGCGCGTGTTCGGCAGCCCGGTGCAGGCCGTGGAAGGCGAGCTGCTGCACAACGGGGACCACGGCCTGCTGATCAACGAAAAGGGCCGGCAGAACCTGCACAAAATGGAGGGCTACTGGCTGGTCCCCGCGGGCCAGCGAGCTGAACAGGGACAACCTCAGCAAGGAGGCCCGCGCCGAGCTGCCCGGCCTTCCGATCAAGAGTGAACTGGCGCTGGAAGGCTTCGGCGAACCCAACTCCACGAACATGACGCTGCCGATCCGGGCCATTACGCGCTTCAAGTCGTTGAACAACCTGATGCAGGAGCTCTCGATCATGGACATCGAGAGCTTCCGCCAGATCTTCGGCTACTACACCGCGGCGGACGTGGTCGAGCAGCTGCCCGCCGATCAGGAAAAGCTTTTGGCCTCCGGCGAGGAGGACCTTTTCGGTTCGGCCGATATTTTCTCCAGCGGCCGCAGCGCTACGGTGGCGGATCTGGAGAAGATCATCCGCACCGAGGCGCCGCCGGCCCCGCAAGATCAACTACGACAACGCGGCTTACAACTACGTCTCGATGCTCCTGCAAGCCGGGTGAGGACCTGGGCAGGGCGGTGGAGAAGACTCGGCAGCTCATGAAGGACAACGGCCTGCCCGTGAAGGTCCTGAGCTGGAAGCAGGCTTCGGGCCAGGTCGCCCAGATCTCCGACATCCTGCGCGTCATCATCAACGTGTTCGTGATCCTGCTGTTCTTCGTGGCGGTCATCATCATCATGAACACCCTGAGCATGACCGCCCTGGAGCGCACGGAGGAGTTCGGCATGATGCGCGCGGTGGGCGCGCGCAAGGGCTTCATCACCCGGATGTTCCTGTCCGAGACCGTGGCCCTGTCCGCAGTGTTCGGGGGGGCCGGGATCCTCGTCGGGGCCATGGTGGCCTGGATCATCCACCCGCTGGGCATCAGCTCGGGGGACAGCGAGATCCTGGAGCTGCTGTTCGGCGGGGAGGTGTTCCAGCCGACCCTCGGTGTCGGGGGGGTGGTCAGCGGGATCGTGGCCCTGGGCGTGGTCACGGTGCTGGCGGTCCTGTACCCGCTGGTCGTCGCGCGCCGGATCACCCCGCTGGACGCGATCAACCGCCATTAGACCGTCAGGAAGGTGCATTGAGATGAAACGATTCGTGCGAAATCTGGCCGCCCGCGCCCGCGGCGCCCGGGTGGTGGCCACGATCAGTTTCCGCAACCTGGTCCGGCAGTTCCGCCGCAACCTGCTGCTGGGGATCGGCATCGCGGTCGAGCATGTGCGTCCTGGTGGTCACCACCTCCTTCACCAGCGGGTTGAGCGACATCCTGTTCAACCGGGTGCTGGTGTTCATGACCGGGCACATCGCGGTGCAGGAGCTGCAGTACACGACGCGCCGCACCGACGTGATCCGGGACAAGGACCGCATCATCGGCCTGATCAAGCAGAACGTGGAGGGCATCAAGTCCATCGACGAAGGCGTGGGCGCCTTCGGCCGGACCATCGGCAACGGCAGGACCGGGATGGTCTACCTGGTGGGCCTGGACCGGAGCTCGGATTTCTACGACCAGACCGCCCTGGAGGCGGGCGACCCCGGGACATCTACAAGCCGGACGTGTTCCCGGGGATCGTCCTCTACAAGAACGCGGCCAGGGACCTGAACGTCGGGATGAACGACACGGTCACGGCCCGCTTCGAGACCGTCTACGGCCAGAGCCAGGCGGTCCAAGTTCAAGGTCGTGGGCGTCATCCCCTCGGAGAACATGTTCATGGACATGGCCGGGTTCGTGGACTCGGAGGTGCTGCGGCGCTACCTGAACCTCGGGCCGCAGGAGGTGGTCGGCCTGTCAGGTGGTGACCGAGTACCCCGAGAACTCCCAGAAGGTGATCGCCATGGCCAACCGCCTGCACGACGGCGCTGCCCCCCAGGCCGCCGGGGTCAAGGCCGGCCTGCAGGCCGGCGGCCGGCGGGCCGGGGCCGAGGTGTTCGCCCTGGAGCTGAACAGCAAGCGGGCGGCGAGGGAAATCGCGGCGCAGAACCTGCGCTTCCTGCAGGGCAACCTCAGCGGCTTGATCGGCGCCCGCAACGGGGTCGTGCTTTCCGAGACCCTGGCGCAGGAGCTGGGCGCCAAGGTGGGCACGAAGCTGGCCTACAGCTACGCGCCCAAGTTCTCCAACCTGCCCATCGAGCGGGACCTCCAGGTGACTGGGATCGTGGCGCAAGTCCAGGGTCTCGATGAGAACACGGCCTTCGCCAACGAGGAGGTGTTCTACGACACCTACTTCTGGAACCTGCCCCTGGAGCCGGCGGTCGTGGCCCGTGAGGCCCCCCTGTTCTCGGCCCTGCTCCCGGAGTGGGAGGTTCTGGAGCGCAGCCCCGACACGGACTCCTCCACGAAGAAGATGTTCCGGCTGAACCGGGACTCCTGGAAGGGAGCCCGGCTGGACGTGCGGACCATGTTCGAGACGGCCAGCGCCATCGTGGATCTGCAGCGGGGCTTGAACATCGTTTCCGTGGTCGCGGTGCTGGTGCTTTTCTTCGTCATCCTGATCGGGGTGGTCAACACCATGCGCATGAGCATCCGCGAGCGCACGCGGGAAATCGGCACCAACCGGGCCATCGGCATGCAGCGCTCGGACGTGCGCTCCGTGTTCGTCCTGGAGGTAGTGTTCCTGGCCGTGCTGGCCGCGGCGGTGGGCGTCCTGCTGGGCTTCGGCCTGATGGGGCTGCTGTCCTCGTTCACGCTGGAGCTGCGGGACAACCCCTTCAGCATCTTCTTCGTCAACAAGCACCTGCACTTCGTGCCCACCACCCTGGCCATCGCCGCCAATTTCGTGGTCATCGTGGTGATCGCTTTCCTGATCGCTTTCTTCACCGCACGGCGCGCGGCCCGCCTGCGTGCGGCCGAAGCCTTGCGGCACTACGAGTAGAACCTATGCAGAGGAAGGATAGTATGAAAGGCCAACGATTCGAGTTTTCGCGGGCCGCCCGCCCGACGCCCTTGCCGGCGCCCTGCTGTTGCTGGCCGCCGCCGCCGCCTTCTGCGGCGGCTCCCTCGCGTCCAGCAGATCATCGACTACATCGACACCAACTACGAGGTGCGCAGCGACATGACCGCGCAGGCCCGGATCACCACCAAGGACCCCGACCAGGGCACCAAGGTGATCGAGAGCGTCTACTACCGCCGGGACCGCGACGACGCCTTCCTGATCGTGATCGCCGAGCCGGAGACCGACCGGGGCAACGGCTACCTGCGGGTCGGGGACAACATGTGGATGTACCGCCGCAACACGCGCACCTTCACCCACATCGGCCGCGACGAGAAGATCGGCGGCTCCAACACCAGCGCGGGGGACATCGAGACCCGCAAGTTCAAGGAGCTGTACAAGCCGTCCCTGGACGCCTCCGGCAAGGAGATCATCAGCGAGGAGACCCTGGGCGGCGGCCAAGATCCCGGTCTACCGCCTGGAGGTGGTGGCCCAGGTGAACGACGTGAAGTTCCCGAAGCTCGTGATGTGGGTGACGCGCGACAAGTTCCTGGAGCTCAAGCGGGAGTCCTACAGCCTGTCCGGGACGCTGCTGGAGACCTCCTTCTTCACCAACTACAAGGAGGTGGACGGCCGCTACGTACCCCTGCTGTGGAAGTTCGTGGACGAGGTGGAGAAGGGCCGGACCTCGGTGTTCGAGATCAAGGGGATCGCCTTCGAGAAGGTCGAGGACTACAAGTTCGACAAGAAGTACCTGGAAAGCTTGAGCAAATGAAGTTCACGCGGTTCGCGCTGCTGGCGGGCGCGCTCTGCTTCGGCCTGGGCGCGGCGGGATTGCTTGGGGCGCAGGAGGAAGCCTCGCCGGCCCTGGAGCAAAGCGAGGAAGACTTTTTCGGCTCGGCCGCGGTGGAGGCGCGGGCAGGGAGAGGCGGAAGTCAAGAATCTGGCGGAAGCGCTGGACCAGCGAGCGGCTGGGGCTTTCGGGAATCTGGAAGCCTCCGGCTCCTATCTGCTGACCCGGGAGTTCCTGCGCGGGGAGAAGGGGCAGGAGGACAACGAGCTGGGGCTGCTGGTGCAGGGCGACTTCCTGCTGGACGCGCGGCTGAAGAAAGGCTTCCGGGCCTTCCTGGACCTGGGCATCGGCACCGTGGTCGGGCAGCCGACCGCGCTCATCGGCCTGAAGGAGGTGTTCATCGACTTCAACGCCGCCAACGCCGTGTACTTCCGGGCCGGCAAGCAGGTGCTGCAGTGGGGACGCGGCTACCTCTGGAACCCCACGGACCTGATCAACGTCGAGCGCAAGAGCTTCACGGACCTGGAGGCGCTGCGCGACGGGGTCTTCGGGCTGCGCGCCGACGTGGTCTTCGCCCGGGCCTTCCACCTGTACACCTTTTTCGACCTGAACGAGGTCGCGGATCTTTCCGACATCGCGGTGGCCGCCCGCGCCGAGTTCCTGCTGGGCAGCGTGGAGTTCGCCTTCTCGGGCTGGGGCAAGCCCGGGGAGATCCCAGTGTTCGGTTTCGACCTGTCCGCGCCGCTGTTCTGGAGCCTCTCCTTCCACGGCGAGGGGACCCTTTCCTGGGGTTATCCCGTGGACAAGATGACCAGCCGGCGGATTGCCGGACCCGGTTCGGGACCAGCTGGTGCCGCGGATTTCCGTCGGCCTGAGCCGGTCCTTCGAAGCCGGGGACATCCAGGACCGCATCGTGGTCAACACCGAGTTCTACTACAACGACCTGGGCTACGAGGAGAATATGTTCGAGGTGCTTAGCGCCGCGAACGTGAACACTTTTTCTGGACGACTATTACCACTCGGGGGATTACGGCAAGTACTACGGGGCGCTGTTCGTCACGATCAACCGTCTGTTCAAGACCAACCTGACCCTGAACCTCAGCGGCCTGGGCAATTTCTCCGACCTGTCGTTCATCACGATGGCCGACCTGGCCTACGCCCCGGTGAACAACTTCACCCTGAGCCTGACGGTCAGCTCGTTCCTGGGAGCGGACCGGCGCGAGTACACGACCCTGCCGCGCATCACCGATGCCATATCGGCCCAGGACCTATGCCTTGAGCGGCAGCGCGATTTCCGTGGGCCTGGGCGCCCGGGTGGCCTTCTAGTTCTTCCGGCTTCCTGCGATCAGGCGGGGGAGCTGCGCCAGGGAAGTGAGGACCACGGTCGCCGTTCCCGCTTCCTCCGCCCCGCGCAGCGAGCGCGCGTCGCCCGCGAACAGCGCGGTTTGAAAGCCGGCCGCCCGCGCCGGGGCCAGATCCCGGAGCGCGTCGTTGCCCACCAGGAGCACCTGGCCGGCGCGTACCCCCAAAGCCGCCAGGCGCTCGCGCACGATCTCGAACAGCCGGGGCGAAGGCTTGGCCAGCCCCAGCTCGAAGGAATACAGCACCAGCTCGTCCCGGAAACCCAGCGCCCGCGCATCGGCACCCAGGAAGCATTCGAACAGCAGCGGAGTGTAGAACTGCGCATTGGACAGGATGCCCAGCAGAAGGCTCTGCCGGCACAGGCTGTCGAGGACGCCGCGCAGGCCCGGCATGGGCCAGACCGGATTGACCAGGGCCTCGTACTCCACGGCGAAGGCGCGGGCCCGGGCCGGGTCCGGCAGCCCGAGCAGCTCGGCCCAGAGGCGCTCGATGCGCACCTCGGGAAAGTCGGCGCCTTGCCCGCGCAGCCGCTCGTGTTCGCGCCGTACGGCGGCGGCCAGCTCTTCCGCCAACGCCCGCGGGGAACGGGCGCAGCCGTAGCGGTCGAGCAGCTCCTGCAGGCCGGGCGGCAGCGGCGCCGCGGGGCCGCTGCGGTCCAGGTCCCCCACCGCGCTGGCCCACAGGGTGCCGTACAAATCGAACAGCACGGCCCGGACCGGGCGGCGCAGCCGCCCGCGCGGCGCGAGCCCGGTCGGAACGGGGTGCAGCGGATGGAGCAGGCGCCGGAAGATGTGGAGCTGCTCCCGGGCTTCGCGGTCGGCGTGCGGAGGACGGCCGCCGGCGGCGTATCCGGTCGCCGCACGGCCAGCCACAGCGCCTCGTAAGGGGCCAGCGGGACCAAGGGCTGCCCGGGAACCGGCCGGCCGCTGATCAGGTCGACCCAGCCGGGAGGCGGCGGTGTTCCGGCCCGCGCTGTCGGCAGGCTGGCCCGGAAGACCTCCGGCTGCCCGCTGACGTTGTGCAGGCACAGCACCGTCTGCCGTCCGTCCGGCGAGGTGCGCTCCAGGCAGAACAGGGCTCCCTCGCTGGCCAGCACGCGCTGGCTCCTGGCGGGTGGAACGCCGGGTGCCCGGCGCGCGCGGCCAGCAGCCGCCGGCAGCCTTCCAGCACCCGGGCCCGCAGCGTGCCCTTCTCCTCCAGCACGCCTCCGCCTCCCGGCATTCCAGCTTGCGCCGGTTGATGGCGCGGTTCTGCCCGGTCCGCTCCACCGCCTCGCGGTCGCTGGGGGTGCCCAGCAGGCTGTGGGCATAGATGGCGGGCACGCCGGCCAGGGCCAGGAGGATGGCCTGCGAGGCCAGGAAGGCCTCTGCGCGCCGAGCCTCCGGCTCGCCGGGGCGGGCTACGGCGTCCAGGTAGGAGATGTTCAGCTCGTAGGGGACCTCTCCTGTGGGGCCGGTCTTGAAGGAAACCCGGCCGCCGCGCTGGAGCACGGCATCGGCCAGGGCTCGGATGCGCTCCGGCGGCAGGAGCTGGCGGCGGGAAGCAGCCCGATGCCGTCGTGGGAGGCCAGGAAGTTGAAGAAGGCGGTGTTGGGACCGCAGGCCGGCAGCGCGGAAGCCCAGGCCCGCAAGGCGGAAGCGTCCTCGCGCAGGAAGGCGTCCAGGACCAGGGGAGGCAGGGGAACTGGTACACCAGCTGCGCCTCCTCGGTCCCGCTGCCGAAGTAGCTCAGGTTCTCAGCCTGGGGCACGGACCTCGACGGAAGGGAGGCCGAAACCGGAGACTTCCCGGGCGTGCGGGCGTTTCCCCCTGATCGGATGCGGGACCTATGCCGACAACAGTGTCGGGGCCGTTTCGTGCTCGGGGTGGGGAGAAACCCTGATCCGGGTGGCCATGGCGAAGACCATCATTGATCGCATGGAGCTCCTTGAGGAGGAACCGGACCGCGCGGTCATGAACGCGCTGAAGGTTCTCGAAAAGAAGACAAACGGGTATGGCGGTGCAGTCGCGGTCAATCGTCACGGGAAAGTGGCAGCCGCG
>CAVTQG010000027.1:0-15742 GCA_963736785.1 uncultured Spirochaetota bacterium
CCCCGCCCGGCAGGAGCGCCTCGTAGCGGGCCAGGGGTTCCTCGAGGGCGCGGATTCCCCCGGCCCAGAACTCGGGTCTGCGAATGTCCTCACCGAGGGCCTGCTGCACGACCTCTTCGGCCGAGCCGCTGCCGGTCAGGCGCAGAAAGCGCTCGTAGTCGGCAGGAACGCGGCGCCCTTGCGGCGGAACCGGCGAACCAGGGCCATGGCCAGCAGGAAACCAAAGGTGTAGGGAAAGTTGTAGAAGGTCGTTTCCGTGATGTAGAAGTGCAGCTTGCTCGCCCAGAACCACGGGTCCACACCGTCGGGCAGCAGGGCGTCGGCCCAGACGCGCCGCTGCGCGGCGACCATCAGCTCGCCGAGGCGCGAGACGCCGACCTCGCCCGCGGCGCGCTCGTCGTGAAAGGCGCGCTCGAACTCGTAGCGCACCGTGATGTCCAGCAGCATGATCGCCGCGTCGCAGAGCTCGCCGTCGAGGATGGCCAGCTTCTGCGTGTCCGGAAGGCGGGGGTCCTCGGCCACGCCTTCGGCCAGGATCTGCTCGGCGAAGACCGACGCGGTCTCGGCGAGCGTCATCGGGTAGCTCGCGCGCCATGGGCCGCTAGTCGCGCATGAGCCAGCCGTGCCACGCGTGGCCTGTCTCGTGGGCGAGGGTCGAGGCGTCGCGCAGGGCGCCGCCAAAGGTCATATAGACGCGCTGCTCGCCGGTCAGCTCGGAGCCGGTGCAAAAGGCCCCCGGGCCGCTTGCCCGGCCGCTTTTCGCTCTCGATCCAGCCGCTCTCCAGCGCCCGCTCGTAGTAGTCGGCCAGATCGGGGTAGACCCGCGGAAAGCGCGGCCCACCATCCGCGGCCGCTTCATAGGTGAGCTCGCCGGAATCTTTGACAGCGCCAGGGGGGCCTCGCGCTCGAACCACCAGATGCCGGTGCGGCCAAGGCCCGCGCCTTGGCCTTGAAAATGCGCCGCGGCATCTCGACGTTGCCGTGGTATCGCAGCCGTACATCGCCTCCAGCGTCTCGCGGTCGACCTGGGACTGGTAGAGCGCGGGCTCGAGGTAGTGGAGGTGGCCGCGGTAGCGGTTGAGTGTGAGCCTGTTTCCCGCGATCGCATTGAGCGCGGCCGCGCACACGTCCCCGATGCGCGCCCACTCGCGATTTCCTGCCTCGAAGGCGGCGCGCCCGACCCGGCGATCGGCCGCGCTGACGAGGGCCCGCCACTGCGCCATGGGCACCTGCTCGATTCTGCCGTCGGGCCACTTCATTTCGAAGTCCAGTTTGCCGCTGAGGGTGTTGTACATCCTGCCCCAGGCGTGCAGACCGTCCACCGCCAAGTCGGCGGCCAGCATCTCCTGCTCGCGCGGCATGGTGTGCTGGGCCCGCCGCCGCAGTCGGCGAAGCCGGTGCGCCGCGTCGCGAAGCTTCTCGCGTCCCGTGAACGCGGCGAAGATCTCATCGCCGGCCGCCTTCAAGGCGTGCAGCAGGTCGACCTCGGCCTTTTCGGCCTCCGCCCCGATCTGGGCCAGCTGCGCCTCCTCGCGGCTGTAGGCCTCGCTGCCCGCATCCGCGGCGCCGAGGCAGTCGACGTAGGCCGTGATGTGGCCCAGCCGCGCCTGGATGTCCTCGAGGCCGAGCACGATCCCTTCCCAACGCTCGGCCGTGGCTGCGGTGAGCTCTCCTGCGCCCGCGGCCTGCTCCTGCAGCGCTGCCACGTCCGCTTGCAGCTGATCTTTGAAGGCCAGCATCTCGGGCCCGGCGAAGGCGGGAAGAAACTGCGCAGGTCCCAGACCTGGGGGCGGGTCACTGTCACGACCCGGACTGCGAAAGGTGTCCGTACGGCGAATAGCCGTGCTGAAGGGCTGCGGCAGCGGCGGGTCCGTAGGCCGCGATCAGGCGGTCCAGCAGGCGATCGGTTTCGCCGGTGGACTTTCTTCGCTCCGGCGCTGCCTCGAACCAGGCCAGGGTGCGCCGGATGCCTTCACGAAAGGGGATCAGCGCCCGATAGCCCGGAACAAAAGCTCTTGATCTTGGTGTTGTCGAACAGGACGCTGTGCGTCTTGTCGCCCAGCAGCGTGCCGGCCAGCGACGGCTCCCGGGCGGCGATGAACTCCGAGGGTATGTGCAGGATGCGGGCTTCCACGCCGGCGGCCTCGGCCACGGCGGCATAGATCTGGTTCCAGCTCAGCACTTCATCCGAGGTGATGTGGAAGCTGTGGCCCGCGGCCTGTCCGTTGCCCAGCAGGCCGGCCAGCCCCTTGGCGAAATCCTCCGCGTGGGTCAGCGTCCACAGCGAGCTCCCGTCGCCGTGCACGACCACCGGCTGGCCCCGGCGCAGGCGCTCGATGATGGAGTAGTCCTGCCAGCCGCCGATGGCCAGGGGCAGCACCGTGTCGTAGGTGTGCGAGGGGCGGACGATCACCGCGGGGAAGCCCTCCTCCCGAAAGGCCTGGTTCAGCCGAAGCTCGCAGGCGATCTTGTGGCGGGCGTACTCCCAGAAAGGATTGCCCAGCGGGGAGGATTCCGTTATGAAGGGACTCTGCGGCGGCTTCTGGTACACCGAGGCCGAGCTGATGAACACGTATTGGCGGGTCCTGCCTCGGAACAGAGAAATATCCCGCTCGACGTCCGCCTGCTGGAAGGCGACCCAGTTCACCACGGCATCCCAGGCAGTGCCTGCCGTAAGAGACCCCACGGCGGTCGGGTCGTGGATGTCCGCCTTCAGCATCCGGGCGCCGGGAATCGAGGCGCCGCGCGTCCCCCGCGTGAGCAGGTGCAGCTCGTGACCCCGCTCCACGAGGAGCCTGCTCACCGAGGCGCTGATGTTTCCCGTGCCGCCGATGAACAGGATTCTCATTACTTCTTCCAGCCCAAAGCCCGCAGGAAGTCGAGGATCGGCACGTCCGACTGCGGGAGTCTATGCAGAGTGACCTCCGTATTGATGGTGTAGCGCACCCGCCTTCCTTCCTTCGCCTTGTTGATGTAGCGGGCTGTGTCCAAGTCGGCGATGATCTTGCGCACCGCTCGCTCGGTGATGCCGATTTCCTGGGCTACCTCGCGGGCCGTGATCAGCGGCTTTCTGGCAAGGTAGTAAAGAACCATCGCGTGATTGGTCAGCAATAGCCAGGTCGCCATTATTCCTCAGATTGACAAGCGCCCTCATGGCGCGTACACTTATTCATGAATTAGAATGCATGATTCCCGGGACCTATTATAGTCTAACGCAATGCTCTTCTGTACAGGTTGTACAGCAGCAATTGCGGCCGGTCAATCCGCGGCCTCGGGCGGAAGGTCCCGCCAGACAGGTAAAAAGGAGGAGTTGCATGTTCGGAAAGAAGACGGGCGCCGATGCAAAGGGAAAGCCACAGTCGCCGCTTGCCGCCCTGATCGACAAGATCGACCAACTGGCCCCCGGCCAGCAGCTCATGTATCGGCTGGCGGAGATGTATGGGCCGGAAATCATCGTCGTCGAGGTGAAAAAAGAGTTCGCGGGCAAAGGGCCCAAGTTCTCCGTGCTCGGCGTGCCGCCGGTGGACGGCAAGCCCGGGCCCAAGAGAAATACGATTTGGGAGACCAGCAAAGCGAAGGCTGTCGCGGCCTGGCTTCTGGGTCGAGACGCCAAACCCTACGTCTGATCGGAAGCTCACCGACTCGGGGTCCCCCGCGGGGTTATGCCGGGCTCCAAGCCTTTCCTTCCGCGCCGGTGATCCGGATCCACTTCTCGACGATTTTTTCCAGCCCGGCTACTGCCACACCGAGGGCGAAGGGCACCCAGGGGTTGCCTCCGCCCTCCCACTGGGCGTTGAACGAGCTTCGGAAGGCGTGCACCAGCTCACTGGCCACGTTCACCTTGGAGATGCCCAGCTCCACCGAGCGGCGGATGTCCTTCTCGGGGATGCCCGTGCCGCCGTGCATGACCAGCGGCACCTTCACCGCGGCGTGCAACTCGGCCAGCAGGCCGAACTCGATCCGGGGTTCGCCCCGGTAGAAACCGTGTTTGTTCCCGATCGAGACGGCCAGCAGGTCCACGTTCGAGCGCCGCACGTACTCGGCGGCATCGCGGGGATCGGTCAGGGCGGAAACTGCGCCGCCCTCGACGGCCGACTCGTCGGCCTTGCCGACATGTCCGATCTCCCCTTCCACGGAAATGCCCAGGGGCTGGGCCAGGGCCGCCACTGCCCGCAGCGCCTCGGCGTTCTCCTCGAAAGGCCGGGCCGAGTAGTCCAGCATCACGGAGGTGTAGCCCGCGGCGATGCATTCGCGCGCCAGCTCGGGGGTATCCCCGTGGTCCAGGTGCAGCACGGCGGGAACATCGAAGCGCTTCGCGACGACCCGGGTCACCTCCGCCATCATCGCCGGCGGCAGCAGCGTAAAGTCAGGCCGCGCGTGCATCAGGATCACCGGGGCGCTCAGGCGCGCGGCGGTCTGCAGGATCACCCGCATCACCTCGGCGTTCCAGGCGCAGAAGGCGGGGACCGCGTATCCTTCCCGAAACGCCCTCCCGACCGGGTCGGCCATCGATACTATGCTCATCTTTCTGTACACTCCCTGAAAACTCGTAGAATTCGAAAATCCTGCCCTGGGCCAGGATCGGATAGAAGAGTGGCACGCTCAACCCTCGGCGGCCGGTGAGGGGCAGAATCTGGGAGTTAGTGATCCAATTCCCGCTTATATTATGCCAAAGGCAGGCTGCTATCAAGTTTTCCCAGATACGCTATACTGGCGCCCATGGGCACGGGACTTGCACGGTTCGTCGGGAGCGTTCCGGTCATCGACGTGCACGAGCACCACATGCCGGATCCGATCCCCGGCCGCCAACTGGGTCTGTTGCAGCTGCTGCAGGAAAGCTACGCGGGTTGGACTCAAGTCCGGCCCTACCCCCTTCCGGATGAGGCGCCGGCCACCCTCGGCTCGGCTTCCGACGGCCCGGGGATCTGGAACGACATAGCTCCCTTCGTCGAGGGAAGCGGGACCAATGCGGCAGTCCGCAGCCTGGTGCGCGCCCTGTGCGAGCTGTACGGGATCGGCTCCGGGGAAATCACCGAGGCCAACCACGAGAAGCTCGACCGGGAGATCCGCCGGCGGAACGCGGACCCGTCCTGGAGCGCCGAGGTCATGGGCCGGGCCGGGATCCGGACCGCCATCTCCGACCCGTATGTGGACCCCCTGCTGGACGCGCGCCAGGCGCTTGGGGAGGGCTACCGTTCGGTGCTGAGGATCAACGCCTTCGCCTATGGATGGCACCCGGAGGCTCGAGATCACAATGGAAACAACGGCCAGGCGCTGATGGGCCGGCTGGGGCTGGTCCCCGCGAGCTTCGAGGAGTACCTGGAGGCCCTTCCCCTGGTTCTGGACCGGATGCCCTCCCTGAACAAGCTGGGGCTGAAGAACGCCCTGGCCTACGACCGGTCCGTGGACTTCGACACCCTGGACCTGGCTGCCGCCCGGCAAGCCTGGGGCCGGCCGCGCCCCAGCGAGCAGGAGAAGAAGGCCTTCGGAGACTGCGTGGTGGACCGCCTATGCCATTTGGCCGGGGAGCGGGGCATCCCGTTCCAGATGCACCTCGGTTCGGCGCTGATCCGGGGTTCCCGACCCCTGAAGGCCGCGGGGCTCATCGAGCGGCACCCGCGAACTCGCTTCCTGCTCATGCATCTGGCCTACCCCTGGAGCGGGGAGCTGTTAGGCATGGCTTTCGTCTACCGCAACATCTGGCTCGACCTGACCTGGTCGTGGCTGCTCAGCCCGACGCGTTTCCGGCAGGCCTTCCGCGAAGCCGTCGAGGTCCTGCCGGACGAGTCCCGGATGATGCTGGGCGGGGACAGCTGGCACGCCGAAGAGGCATACGGGGCGATTCGTGGCGCGCGAGAGCTGATCGCCGGGTCGCTGGAGGCGATGGTGCGGGAGGGCAGCTTCCGGCGCCGGGCTGCGGAGCGCCTGGCCGTGAAGATTCTGCACGACAACGCCCAGGGGTTCTTCGGGCTATAGCCGCATGAGGTGCATCGGGCTGGATCTGGGGACCACCAAGATCTCCGGGGTGGCCATCGACACCGACCCGCCTCCCGGGCGCGTGCTGGGCGTGGTGAGCCGCGAGCACGGCGCCGGCCTGCCCGGCGCCGAGGCCTGGGAGCACCTGCAGGACCCCGACTGTATTCTGGAGGCGGCCCGGCGGGTGCTGGTCGAGCTGTGCGAGACCGCGGGTCTCGCCGCCTCCCGGCTGGACGGGCTGTGCCTCACCGGCCAGATGCATGGGGTGCTGTACGCGGACGAGCGCGGGAGGGCTGTCTCGCCGCTGATGAGCTGGCTGGACAACCGGGCCGCTCAGCCCCACCCGTCGGGGGGATCGTGGGCCGATGCCTTGTCCGCGGCGGTCGGGCGGCGCATCGCCGCGGGCTACGGCGCGGCCACCCACTATTACAACCGCCATCACGGCTTGGTTCCGCCGCAGGCCGCCTACCTGTGCACCGTCATGGACTTCGTCACTCTGCGGCTCACGGCGGGGCCCGACGGCGTGCCTCGCCGGCCGGTCACCGATGCCACGATCGCCGCCTCGGTGGGGCTGGCCGATCCGCTCAGCGGCCGGCCGGACCCGCGGGCGCTGGAGGCGGCGGGGTTGGAGCGCGTGCTGCCTTCCGAAACCCTGGACGCCGGCAGCCGGGTGGGGAGCACCGGCGAGGGGCAGGGAGTCCCTCCCGGGGTACCCGTTTTCGCCCCGCTGGGGGACAACCAGGCCGGCTTTCTGGGCGCGGTGAGGGATGTGGAGGGGATGGCTCTGCTGAACATCGGCACCGGCGGACAGATCTCCGCCTGGCTGCCGGCCGGCGGCGCGGCGGGAAGCTCGGCCGGCCGTGCGGAGCGCTCCGCCGGCCGGCCTCTCGTGGGGCTGGAAGTCCGGCCCTTCCCGGGCGGTGGGGTGCTGCTGGTGGGCGCCACCCTGTGCGCCGGCAAGGCATACGCTCTGCTGGAGGGGTTCTTCCGGGCGGTGCTGGAAGCCTTCGGCGGGCGGGCGGAGGGTGCGCTATACGAGCGGATGAACGAGCTGGTCGAAGGTCCGGGAGCTTTAGCCGGGGAGGGCCTGCGCGTGGATACGCGCTTCAACGGCACGCGCAAGGACCCGCGGATCAACGGGGCGATCCAGGGGATCACCCCGCGCAACCTGACCCCGGCCGCCCTGGTGCGCGGCTTCCTCGAGGGCATCGCCGGCGAGCTGCACGGCCATTATGCGGCGCTAGCCCGCCTGCGCGACGCCCCGCTGCGCGGCTTGGCCGCCTCGGGAAACGGCCTGCGCCTCAACCCGGCGCTGCGGCAGGAGGCCTCGCGGCGCTTCGGTATGCGCCTGCTGGTGCCCCGGCTGCGGGAAGAGGCGGCCCTGGGCGCCGCCTTGGCCGCCGCAGTGGGCTTGGGGTGCTTCCCGGGTTTTCGCGCTGCAGGGCAGATCATCGCTTACGAGGGGGAGGAGGCTGGGAATGGCTGAGACGATGAGCGACCGCGAGCGGGCCAGCCGCCCCGTGTTCTTCGAGCGCAACCGGGTGGCCCGGGTGTACCGCGGGGGCAAGCTGTTCCACGATTTCTTCGGTGACCCGCCGGAGGACGGCCTGCTCCCCGAGGAATGGGTCGCCTCGACCGTGCGCGCCTTGAACCGGGAGCCGCGCTCCGAGAGCGAGGGGATCTCCCGGGTGGCGGGCACGGACCTCCCGTTCAGCCGCCTGGTGGCCGACCATCCGAGGGAAACCCTCGGCGGCCGGGCCGAGCTGGGCATCCTGGTGAAGCTGCTGGACAGCGCCATACGCCTTCCCGCGCAGGCCCACCCGACCAAGGAGTTCGCCCGGACGCACTTCAACAGCCTGCACGGAAAGACCGAGATGTGGCTGGTGCTGGCCACCCGCCGCGGGGC
Organism: uncultured Spirochaetota bacterium; assembly: GCA_963736785.1. GTDB lineage: Bacteria > Spirochaetota > Spirochaetia > SZUA-6 > DRHE01 > MIBK01. The sequence continues at coordinate 7,883 of CAVTQG010000027.1, forward strand.
GTCGCTGTATTACGGGTTGAAGGAGGGGGTGGGGCGGGAGGACCTGCGCCGGGCCTCCAGGGCCAGCGAACAGGACCGCGAGGCACTGCCCAGGCTGCTCAACCGGGTGCCGGCGCGCAAAGGGGACGTGTACCTGATCCCGGCCGGGGTGGCGCACGCCATCGGGGCCGGCTGCCTGATCCTGGAGGTGCAGGAACCCACCGACTTCACCGTGCAGCCGGAGGCCTGGTGCGGCGACTACCGCCTGAGCCCCTACGAGATGACCCTGGGTCTGGACGAGGAGGCCGCCCTGGACTGCTTCGACTACTCGCACCTGGTCGGGAAGCGGGCGCTGGCGGCGGGGCGCAAGCGCCCCCGCGTGCGGACGGCCACCGCCACCCTGCGGGTGGAGGCTCTGATCGACGCTGCGGATACCCCGGACTTCGCCGTCAACCGCATCCGCCTCACCCGGGGAGAGGCCGCGCTGGAGCGCGCGCCGGCCGTGCACGTGGTCACCGGCGGCGCCGGTCTTATCCGCCTGGACGGCTTCTCCCGTCAGCTTGCCCGCGGCGACTACTTCTTCCTGCCGGCGGCCGCGCGGGGCGCGCGCCTGGTCACGGAGAGGCGGCTGGAGGTCGTGGAGTGCCTCCCCCCGACAGCCGCCGGCTGAGGGAGCCGTGGCCATCATGCCCGCCGGCATCGACGTGCTGGGCCTCGGTGCCGTAGCCGTGGACGACCTGTGCTTTCGGCGTAGGCCCGGCGGCGGGCGGCCTGCTCGCGCTTGCTTGCGGAATTCAACGCTGTTATAGTTCTGAATGATAACTGTAAAGGAGGACGGAGATGAGACGGTTGCTGGCGATATGTCTCGTTCTTATTGTCTCGGCGGCCATGTTCGGCTTCGCAGAAGGGAAGCAGGAAGAGCCCACGGGGCCGGTGAAGCTGATGTTCTGGACCCACGAGGACAAGAACCGGGCGGCCCTCGAGGATCGCTTCATCACCGAGTTCCAGGCCGCGAATCCCGACGTGACCATCGAGAAGGTCACCCATGGCTCCACCAAGATCCAGGAGATTATCCTCACCGCCTTCGCGGCCAATCAGGGGCCTGACATTTTCAACATGTCGATCGAGGACGAGTACCCCTACATCGCCAACGGGCGGGTCGCGCCGGTGAGCCCGCAGGCGCTGGGCTTTTCCTCCACTCAAGCGATCGTGGATTCCTACATCCCCAAGGTGCTGGATCCGGTCACCGTCAAGGGCAAGCTTTACGGCCTGCCCCTCGAGCTGACCAACTGGTGCATCTACCTGAACAAGAAGATTTTCCGGTCGGCCGGGCTGGACCCGGAGAAGGACTACCCCAAGACCTGGGAAGACATGGTGAGGGTCTCGGAGAAGATCGTCATCCGCAATGGCGACATCATCACCCGGCGGGGCTTCGATTTCCGCTACCCCTACTACCTGGTGGAGATGGTCCCGATGGTGGAGCAGCTGGGCGGGAAACTGCTCAGCGACGACGGCAAGAGCGTCATCGTCGGCGACAAGGCCTGGACCCAATTCCTGGATTTCATGAAGGCCTGGGGCCCCAACGGCAAGAACCTGGGCTCCCCGACCTACAAGGCCGGCCCGTTCGCTGTTCAACTTCGACAAGAACGAGGTCGCCATGGCCTCCACGGGCCTGTACCAGCAGGGCCGGATGCGAAGCGACAATCCCGATTTCTTCGCCAGCCAGGATTGGATGGTCGGTCCCTTCCCGCAGTTCAAGAACAAGTCCAAGACGGTGGCCGGCTGCTACTACGGGCACTACTACATGGTGAACGGCCAGGCGCCGGCGCGCAGCCAGCAGACAGCCTGGAAGTTCATCGGCTACATGCTCACGCACCCCGAGGAGTACCTGGCGAAAGGTGAGCCTGCCTCAGCCGACCAAGAAGCTGATGGCCTCCAAGCAGTACACCGAAATGCCCTTCTCCAAGGTCTTCACCGACGACATGGCCCGGGGGCACATCGTCTACTACGGGGCCAACAGCGCGAAGCTGCAGGAGCTCATCAAGAAGGCCGTCGAGTCGGTCATGCTGGGCAACGTGGCGAGCGACAAGGCCCTGGCCACGCTCAAGACTGACGCCCAGGAACTGTTCGCAGGGAACTGAGGTTTTTTAGGCTTTTCGCACCGGAGCCGGGGCGGCCCGGCTCCGGCCATTTGGAGCAACTTTTCATGAGGCAACACGCGCACCACGCGTCGCTGAAGAAGCATCAGGACCGGTGGGGGATCCTGTTCGCCGCGCCGGCCCTGCTGTTCTTCGCCCTGTTCAGTTTCTACCCCATTCTCAACGCCCTCTACACCAGCTTCTTCAACAAGCAGGTGCTGAGCCTGAACCCTCCGGACTTCATCGGGCTGGCCAACTACGCCTACCTGCTGCGGTCCCCCGATTTCTGGAACTCCATGCGCGCTACGGCGGTCTTCACCCTCGGCACCTTCCTGGCGCTGCTCTGCATGAGCCTGCTGCTGTCAGCCCTGCTCACCGGGCTGCGCAAAGGAAGAAAGCTGCTGCAGATGGCCTACTACTCCCCGGCGGTGCTCTCCTCGGTGGTCGCGGCGACCATCTGGCTGCTGATCTTCGATCCGCGCGGCCTGGCCAACCAGTGGATCAACTTCCTGATGCGCACACCCGGCGTGGACCACGACTGGTTCGTGAACCCGGCCATGGTCCAGCTCTCGACCATGTTCGTCTACTTCTGGAAGTACATCGGCTATTTCGTGATCATCTGCATCGCGGGGATGGCCTCCATTCCTCCGGCCATCTACGAAGCCGTCCGGCTGGACGGGGCCAGCCGCTGGCAGACCTACTGGGGTATCACCTTCCCCCTGCTGCGGCCCACCGTCGTGCTGGTCTCGATCATGTCCATGCTGCAGTGCCTGAAGACCTTCAGCACCCAGTACCTGTTCACGCAGGCGGGGGCTCCCCAGACCCCGATCAACGTGATCACCCTGAACATCTACCACACCGGGATACGGGACCACCGCATCGGCCGGGCCAGCGCCATGAGCATCATCCTGCTGCTGGTCATGGTCGTGCTGACCTGGCTGCAGCTGCGAACCACCCGCTCCGAGGAAGTGAGCTACTGATGCCCCAGCTCCGGAGCCTGCCCGGTGTGCTGGGGAGCTCCGCGGCCCGGTTCATCCGCTTCCTGATCCTCGCCGCGGTGCTGGTGTTCATCATCGCGCCGTTCGTTTTCATGCTGACGGCTTCCTTCATGCCGGCCAGGGACATCATCAGCATGCCCTACCGCTGGCTGCCCAAGGGCCTGTACTTGCAGAACTTCCACAAGGCCATCGCCGGCTACGACGCGCGCTACCTGTTTTTCCGGTCCTTCTTCAATTCTCTGGTCGTGGCCACCACGGTGGCCGTGACCACCGTGCTGCTCGCCTCGCTGACCGGCTACAGCCTTGCCAAGTTCCGCTACCGGGGCAGGAACCTGGTCTTCCTGCTGATCATGGCCACCATGATGATCCCCTTCGAGACCATCATGATCCCGCTGCACATGGTCACCATCAAGCTCAAGCTGCAGAACAGCTATGCCGGCATGATCCTGCCCTTCCTGGTGAGCGCCTTCGGCGTGTTCATGATGCGCCAGTACTTCATCACCTTCCCCGACGAGTTCATCGACGCGGCCAGGGTCGACGGGATGAGCGAGTTCGGCATCTACTGGAAGATCATCCTGCCCAACGCCGGCCCGGTCGTCGCGACCCTCTTCATCCTGGCCTTCCGCAGTCAGTGGGACACGCTGCTGTGGCCGCTGCTCATCGCCCAGACCGAGAAGATGAAAACTCTCCCGCTGTATATCGTGAAGTTTACGGGTGACATCAACAGCGACGAGGGTTCGCAGATGGCCGTGGCGCTGCTGGCCAGTATCCCCATGATGGTCCTGTTCTTCTCCCTGTCCAGGTACTTCATCAGCGGCTCCGCCGTGCACTCCTCGCGAAAGGGCTGAGCGCCGTCGCTCAGGGAACCTCGATTTCGGCGAGGACCCCGTAATGATCGGAAGGGTACCGTCCTTCCAACGGGCGGTCCAGCACAACCTGCGCACGGGTCACACGTAGTCCGGGGCCCCGTACGAAGATGTAATCGATGCGCTTGTTGCGGGGATCCTGGGGGATTTCCTCCGGAAAGGCGCGGCGCTGCAGCTGGATATTGGCGTTGCGCTCCTCGTCCCAGGTGAGCCCCTCGCCGCTGCCGGCGAGAGCGAAGGCGTCAGCGAAGCCTGCCTGTCGAAGCAGAGCGATCTCCTCGCTGTCCGGGAGGGCATTGAAGTCCCCCAGCAGGATGGCCGGGCCGTCGCCCGCCACGCGTTGGATGAAGGCCAGCATTTTGCGCGCCTCCGCCAGGCGCCACTCCTGGCCCTTTTCCGCCTCCGCCACCCGCTTCTGGTATTCCTTCTCGGTTATCTCACCGGACCCCCGCCTGCGCTCCAGCTCAGCCAGGTAGGCGGCGGTGGGATAGGGTGAAGCGTGCCAATGCGTACAGAACAGGTATAGCTGCGTATCGGCCAGGCGGATGCGGCCGGCCACCACCTGGGTGGCATCGGCCAGGTGCGCGGTGAAGAAGTTGCCCACCGGCCCGCCCGAAAGCTGCTTGCGCCCCGTCGGGTGCAGCTCCAGCTCCGGGCGGGCGAGAAGCATGTCGCCTTCGCGCAGATTGTACGGGATTCCCACGGGCCCTGCGCGCAGGCCCCCCAGGCCGACGTGCCAGACCCGGTCGTAGCCCAGTTCCCGGGCCAGGCCGCGGCCGTAGCGGGGGAGCTTGTTGGCCTCGTTGAGCGCAACCACATCGGGGGCCAGCCGCCGCAGCTCGCCGATCAGCAGCCGGGTACGCTGCTGGCGAGCGGCTTTTGGCTCATACTCTCCCATCTTGAGATAGCCCCTGTAGTCCAGGCCTGACCAGACGTTGATGGTGAGCACGGTGAGGCTTTCCCCTTGGGCCTTGGCGGACCGGGTTGCGCCGGCCAGCGCTGCGATCAGAACCAGCAACATCATCCTCCGGATCATCAAACGCCTCCTTCGACTCCCCAGGGCCTTTTCTTCCATTCTATGCGAAACGGGAGGCGGTTGGGAGAAAATTTGAATGTGCAGGACGGGGCTGCCTTCACTGCGCCGGAAGCTTCGTCGAGGACTATAGGCCCGGAAGTCTGAAAGAATGGAGCTTTGATCATAAAAATGGCTTGAACAGGCGGAAATCTTCCGACATAATGGATAAGCTTGAAGGGAAAGGTCACATAATGGCTGAAAAGGACAAATTTGCCTCCATTGCCGATTCCGGCAAGCCGAACGCCGGCCGGATCTACGACTTTCTATTGGGAGGCAATCATAATTTCGAAGTCGATCGGCAGGCCGCCCAGCAGATCATCAAGGTTATGCCTGTTTTTCCAAAGCTCTTCAAGCTGATTCGCTGGTTCCTCGGAGAAGCGGTGCGGCAGGCTTGGCGCGGAGGGATACACCCAGTTCATCGATTTCGCCTCAGGATTGCCCACGGTGGATCACATCCACGAAGTTGCACCTGCGGGCACGAAGGTCATCTACTCCGACATCGACCCCGTCACCGTGGCCTACGGACAGGAGATTATCAAGGACAAACCCAATGTCCGCTATGTGGTCTGCCCGGCCGAAAGACCCGAAGAGTTGCTGCACTCCCCCCTTGTCACGCAGCTTTTCGGCACAAACCGCAAGGTCGCGATCGGGTTCAACGGTGTGGCCTATTTTCTCGACGACAAAACGTTTCACAACTCGATGCAGACGCTCTATGACTGGGCCGAAAAAGGCTCGCGCCTTTTCCTCTGCGATACCGGTACGGATCCGAGCAGCCCCATTGCCGGCGGCAACGCGGGAGGCGATCGAGCTCTACGCGCGGATCGGCCAAAGCATGTATATGCGCAGCCCGGAAACTACCGAGAAACTCGTGCGGCCCTGGAAGGCCCTCAAGCCCGGATTCCAGCCTCTCGAAGAATGGGTGGAGATGAAGGGCGACGTTGCCGAGGAACAGAAGAGCATTGGCGGCTTCAACACTGTAGGAGCAATTCTCGGGAAATGAGCCGGGTCGCGGAACTTTTCCGGCAGAAGCTCGCTGAACTCAAAGAAGCCCTGCTGTCCCTGCTTCGGGAAAGGGTGTTCGAAAATCGATACTCGCTTCATCCCAGACGGCTCGGCGAGCTCAGCTCCAAGCTGGCCGAGGCTTTCACGCAATTCCTCGACTCGCCCGACGACGCCGCCGGCGCGGCGAACGGCGTGTGGCTGGCCACCGAAGGCCTGGGGGAGAAGACGATCCTGCAGCTGGCCGGGAGGCTGCGCCGCTTCTGCCGGGAAGAGCTGCATGCTGCCGGCATGACGGAGGTCCGGGCCTTCGATTCCATCGAGCATTTCACCTACCTGATGCTCGAAGGGTTTCTCCACTGGAGAGAAACGCAGATCCTCACGGACCAGGAGCAGCTGCGCCGTGCGCTGTCCGCGGCACTGGCCAGCCAGAGCCAGGAGCTGCTCATCAAGAACCAGGCTGTCAACACTTCCATCAACGGTATCATGCTGGCCGACTTGGAGGGCAGGGTGATCTGGGTCAACCCCTCGTACCTGCGGATGTGGGGCTTCCAGTCTCCCGAGGAAGTGGTCGGCGCGGCCTTCGGCAACTTCTGGGTGGGCGCCGACGGTGAGCACATCCTGGAAGCTCTCCCCCAAACCGGGGGCTGGCACGGACAGCTGCAGGCCAGGCGCAGGGACGGCGAAGAGTTCAGCGTGGAGCTATCCGTGTCGCTGATCCGCAATGAGGTGGAAAGGCCGGTGGGGATCATGACTTCGGTGGTCGACATCACCGAGCACCTCAAGGCCGAGGAAATGGAGAAGAACCTCCTCTTGGCCAAGGAGATCCACCATCGGATCAAGAACAACCTGCAGGTGATCTCCAGCCTTCTTTTCCTGCAGTCGGAGTACGTGCAGGACACCAAGACTCGGGAGATGTTCAAGGAGAGCCAGAACCGCGTGCGCTCCATGGCGCTCCTGCACCAGAAGCTCTACCAGTCGAGGAATCTCGCTGGAATCGAGTCCTCCGAGTACATCAAGGACCTGACGCGCAACCTGCTTGTTTCGTACGGGGTGTCCGACTCCCAGATCAGCCTGGCAGTAGCGGCGGAGGGAATCACCCTGGGGATGGACACCGCGGTGCCCTGCGGGCTGATCATCAACGAGCTGGTGTCCAACTCGCTGAAGCACGCTTTTCCTTCTGGTGAGGCCGGCGATATTCGCGTGGAGCTCTCGCGCAGCGAACGGCCGGCCGACGGGGATCCGCAGGCCGAGGGCGGGAACTGGTACCAGCTGGTCGTGGCGGACAATGGGATCGGGTTTCCGGAAGACCTGGATTTCCGCAAGACCGAGTCCTTGGGTCTCAAGATCGTGTGCACTCTCACGGCGCAGCTCGGCGGAAGCATCGGTTTGAAACGAGACGGCGGGTGCAGGTTTACGATCCTCTTTCAGGAAGCCTGAGGCCGCGGACCGCCGCCGCGAGGCGGATGACCCCTTCCTCTATCTGCCGCTCGTTATAGTAGGAAAAGCTCAGCCGCAGGCGCTCCCGCTGGCCTCCGCGGGTGGAGAAGCGGCTGCCGGGGGCGAAAGTTACCCCGGCAGCGCGCGCCAGGGGCAGGAGCGCTTCGGTATCCGCGACCCCCTGCAGGCGAATCCAGAAGAAGAAGCCTCCCGCGGGCGGAACGGTATCCGTCATGTCGCCCAGGGACCTTTCCAGGCTCGCCGCCAGAGCGCGGGCGCGGGCACCGTAGGTCAGGCGGAGCCTCTGCAGGTGGTTCTGCTGGGTATCCTCCTCCAGCAGGCTGCACACGACGGCCGAGGTGAAC
>CAVTQG010000028.1:0-10107 GCA_963736785.1 uncultured Spirochaetota bacterium
AGCGGCATGGCCGCAAGGAAAGCGCCCGCCCGCAAACCCGCCGAAACTGCGGCCCGTGCTAAGGCGGCTGCGCCCGCCAAGGCTGAAACGCCCATCGGCTCCGTGCTGGTGGTCGGCGCGGAGGCATCGCCGGCATCCAGTCCGCCATGGACCTGGCGGAGAGCGGATACAGGGTCCACCTCGTGGAGAAGAACCCCTCCATCGGCGGGGTGATGACCATGCTGGACAAGACCTTCCCCACCAACGACTGCTCCATGTGCATCGTGTCCCCCAAGCTGGTGGAGGCCTCCCGACACACGAACATCGAGCTGCACACCTACTCCGAGGTGGACAAGTGGAAGGCCAGGCGGGGCACTTCCAGGATCCGGGTGCGCAAGAAGGCCCGTCCGTGGACCTCGCCAAGTGCACCGGGTGCGGGGCTTGCGCCGCGGCCTGCCCGGTGGACCAGCGCATCCGGTTCCCGAGCCTGTTCCAGTGGAAGCCGACCCGACGGTAGTCAAGACCGACGCCATACTGGAGCGCTACCCGCCGCAGCGGGCCTCCCTGATCATGGTGCTGCAGGACGTGAACGCGGCCTTCAACTACCTGCCGGAAGCCTCCCTGCTGCGCATCAGCGAGCGCCTGGGCCTGCCCTACGCCGAGGTGTACGGCACGGCCAGCTTCTACAAGGCCTTGAGCCTGGAGCCGCGCGGCGAGCACGTGGTCCAGGTGTGCCTGGGCACCGCCTGCCACGTGCGCGGGGCGCAGCGCATCCTGGAGGAGTTCGAGCGCATCCTGTCGGTGAAAGCGGCATGACCACCGGGGACCGCAAGTTCACCCTGGAAACCGTGAACTGCGTCGGCGCCTGCGCCCTGGGCCCGGTGGCGGTGGTGGACGGCCGCGACCACGGCAACCTGAACCTGGCCAGAGTTTCGAAGCTCATCGACGACTACGCCCGAAAGGAGGCCTCGTGAGCACCCTGAGGCCGCTCGGCAGCCCCGCGGAGCTGGTGGCCTGGCGGGGCGAGCTGGCCGCCGCGCGGCAGGCGGTGACCCAGCGCGTGCGGGTGTGCATCGGCACCGGCTGCGCGGCCAAGGGCTCGCGCCAGCTCTACGAGCTTTTCCAGGCCGCGGCGGCGCGGCAGCGGCGGGCGGCAACGGCCATAGAGTGGAAGTCGAGGCCAAGTGCGTGGGCTGCCACGGCCTGTGCGAGCGCGGCCCCATCGTGGTCGTGGACCCGGGCAACATCCTCTACCAGCGCGTGGAAGAATCGGACGTGGAGGAGATTTTCCGCGAGACCGTGCTGGGCGGCAAGGTCGTGGAGCGCCTGCTGTACGACGACCCGGCCACCAAGGCGCGCATCCAGAGCGCGGAAGACATCCCCTTCTACAAGGCCCAGCACCGCATCGTGCTTGGAGCAGAACGGGCACATCGACCCGACCGACATCGAGGACTACATCGCCTCCGGCGGCTACGCCGCCCTGGCGAAGGCCTCTGACCATGACGCCGGAAGCAGATCATCGACGAGGTCAAGACGTCCGGCCTGCGGGGCCGCGGCGGCGGCGGCTTCCCCACCGCGCGGAAGTGGCGGAGCGCCCGCGAGGCGCCAGGGGAGCCCAAGTACGTGATCTGCAACGGCGACGAGGGCGACCCGGCGCCTTCATGGACCGCTGCCTACATGGAGGGCAACCCCCACTGCGTGATCGAGGGCATGATCATCGGCGCCTACGCCATCGGCTCGCACGCAGGGCTACATCTACGTGCGCAACGAGTACCCGCTGGCGGTGAAGCACCTGAAGCATGGCCATCGAGCGCTGCGCGCGAATACGGCCTGCTGGGCGACGAACATCCTCGGCTCCGGCTTCGCCTTCGACGTGCGCATCAACCGCGGCGGCGGCGCCTTCGTGTGCGGCGAGTCGACCGCGCTGATGGCCTCGCTCGAAGGCAGGGTCGGCGAGCCCGCGCGCCAAGTACGTCCACACCGTGGACAGCGGCCTCTGGGACAAGCCCACCAACCTGAACAACGTCGAGACCTGGGCCAACGTGCCGCTCATCATCAACCGGGGCGGCGCCTGGCTCGCCTCCATCGGGACCGGAAAAGCCAAGGGCACCAAGATCTTCTCCCTGGTGGGCAAGATCAACAACACCGGCCTGGTGGAGGTGCCCATGGGCATCCGCCTGCGCAGATCATCGTCGAGAGATCGGCGGCGGCATCCCGGGGGGCAAGGCCTTCAAGGCCGTGCAGACCGGCGGCCCCTCCGGCGGCTGCATCCCGGCGAGCCACCTGGACCTGCCCGTGGACTTCGACGAGCTGACCCAGGCTGGGCTCCATGATGGGCTCCGGCGGCATGATCGTCATGGACGAGGACACCTGCATGGTGGACATGGCCCGCTACTTCCTCCACTTCCTCAAAGAGGAGTCCTGCGGCAAGTGCGTGCCCTGCCGCGAAGGGGTCCGCCGCATGCTGGAGATCGCTGGAGCGCATCTGCGCCGGCCAGGGCGCGAGCGAGGACTCGAGACCCTGGAGGAGCTGGGCGCGCTACCTGCAGGACACCGCCCTGTGCGCCCTGGGCACGCACGGCGGCCAACCCGGTGCTGACCACCCTGCGCTATTTCCGCGCACGAGTACGAGGCGCACATCAACGAGCGCTACTGCCCGGCAGGGGTGTGCAAGCCCCTGTTCCAGTACGTGATCAGCCCGGAAACCTGCACCGGCTGCCAGGTGTGCAAGAAGCGCTGCCCGGTGGGGGCCATCTCCGGCGAGAAGAAGGCGCCCCACGCTCATCGATCCGGAGAAGTGCACCAAGTGCGGGGCTTGCTACGAGGCCTGCCGCTTCGAGGCCATCGCCAAGGCCCGGATCAAGGAGAAGGTCGCATGAGCACGCCTCACCTTCACCCTGAACGGCGCCCCGGTCCAGGCCGAGGCCGGCCGGACCATCCTGGAAGCGGCCAGGGCCAACGGCGTCGGCCATCCCCACCCTGTGCCACCACCCCTCCCTGGAGGCGCTACGGCGGCTGCCGCCTGTGCCTGGTGGAGGTCACCCAGGGCAAGAGAACGCGCCTGGTCACCTCCTGCAACTACGAGGTCCGCGAGGGCCTGGAGGTGCAGACCGACTCGCCGCGGGTGCACAAGAGCCGCCGCATGACCCTGGAGCTGCTCCTGGCCCGCTGCCCGGAGGTGGCCGACCTTCGCGAGCTGGCCGGCAAGTACGGCGTGAGCGACCCCGCGCTTCCCGCTGGAGAAGGACGACTGCATCCTGTGCGGCCTGTGCGTGCGCATCTGCCGCGAGCGCATGGGTCCGGGCGTGGCGGACTTCGTGGGCCGCGGCGCGGACATCAAGGTGGACACCCCGTATCACCGGGGCAGCGAGGTGTGTCTGGAGTGCGGGGCCTGCGAGTCGGTGTGCCCCACCCACTCCATCCGCCTGAAGACCGTGTACGAAACCCCGCCGGTGCTGCAGATGTCCGAGTTCGACCAACGACTGCGCCAGCGCCCCACGATCTACATCCCCTTCCCCCAGGCGCTGCCCAACGCCCCGGTCCTGGACCGCTCCAACTGCGTGCGCTTCCGCCAGGCCGAGCGGGGCGTGGAGGCCTGCGGCATCTGCGCCGAGGCCTGCCCGGTCAAGGCCATCGACTACGGCCAGACCGACCAGACCGTGCAGATCGAAGCCGGCGCGGTGATCCTGGCCCCGGGCTTCTGCGCCTACGACCCGGCCGGCAGGCCGGGGCTGCACGCCTCCGCTTTCCCCAACGTGGTGACCAGCCTGCAGTTCGAGCGCATGCTCTCGGCCTCCGGGCCCTACCTGGGCAAGGTGCTGCGCCCCTCGGACGTCCGCAAGCCCAAGCGCATCGCCTTCCTCCAGTGCGTGGGCTCGCGCGACGCAGCGAGCACGACTACTGCTCCTCGGTCTGCTGCATGTACGCCATCAAGGAGGCCATCATCGCCAAGGAGCACGTGCACGGCCTGGACTGCACGATCTTCTACATGGACGTGCGGGCCTACGGCAAGGGCTTCGACGCTACTACGAGCGGGCCAGGCAGGAGCAGGGCGTGCGCTTCCTGCGCGCCGCGCCTCGACCGTCGAGGAGAACCCGAGGACCGAGAACCTGCGCATCGGCTACCTGGACGAGGACGGCAGCGCTACCGGACCGGGGAGCTTCGACCTGGTGGTGCTCTCCGTGGGCCTGTGAGCCGCCGGCGGACAGCCGCAGAGCTGGCCCAGACGCTTGGGATCCAGTTGAACCGACGGCACGGCTTCGTGCGCACACCGCCCCTTCGACCCCGTGGCCACCTCCCGCGCACGGGGTGTTCGTGTGCGGCCGGCCCTTCTCGGCGCCCAAGGACATCCCCGAGACGGTCGTGCGAGGCCAGCGGCGCCGCCGCGCGGGCCTGGTCGCCGCTGGCCGAGGCCCGGGGCACCCTGGTGGTGCAGCCAGAAGGTACTGGCCCCGGAGCGGGACGTGCGCCGGCGAGCCCCCGCGCATCGGGGTGTTCGTCTGCCACTGCGGCATGCAACATCGGCGGCGTGGTCGAACGTGCCCGCGGTGGCCGAGTACGCCCGCCGGCCTGCCGAACGTGGTCTACGCCGCAGGACAACCTCTACACCTGCTCCACGGACACGCCAGGAGACGATCAAGGCCAGGATCCATGGAGCACAAGCTGAACCGGGTGGTGGTGGCCTCCTGCACGCCGCGCACGCACGAGCCGCTGTTCCAGGAGACCATCCGCGAGGCCGGGCCTGAACCCGTACCTGTTCGAGATGGCCAACATCCGCGACCAGTGCTCCTGGGTGCACATGCACGAGCCGGAGGAGGCCACCGACAAGGCCAAGGACCTGGTGCGCATGGCCGTGGCCAAGGCCAACCTGTCGAGCCCCTGGGCTCCCTCACCCTGCCGGTGACCCAGCTCGGCCCTGGTGGTGGGCGGGGGCTCGCCGGCCTGACCGCGGCCCTGGCCCTGGCCGACCAGGGCTTCCCGGTCACCCTGGTGGAGAAGTCCGCCGCCCTGGGCGGCAACGCCCTGCGCGCGGGCTTCACCCTGGAGGGCGGGGACATCGCCGAACACGTCCGCGACCTGATGCGGCGCGTGAAGGCGCACGACAAGATCACCGTACACCGAACGCCCGATTGGAATCGGTGGACGGCTTCGTGGGCAACTTCAAGTCCAAGCTGTCGCGTGAAGGCGGGCCCGCGCGAGGCCAAGACCGTGGAGGTCGAGCACGGGGTGGTCATCATCGCCACCGGAGGCCGCGAGTCCGTGCCCCAGCAGTACCTGTACGGGCAAGACCCGCGCGTGAAGACTCTGCTGGAGGTAAGCGAGCTGGCCGCTGCCGCGGACTACCAGGTCCCGGACAGCGTGGTCTTCATCCAGTGCGTGGGCAGCCGGGAGCCGGACCACCCGTACTGCTCGCGCCTGTGCTGCGCAGGGGCCCTGAAGAACGCCATCCGCATGAAGGAGCGAAATCCGCGGGCGCGCGTGTTCATCCTGTACCGCGACGTGCGCACCTACGGCTTCCGGGAGGAGCACTACACCCGGGCCCGCGAGCTGGGCGTCGTCTTCGTCCGGTACGACCCGCAGGCCGCGCCCGCGGTCCGGGAAGCCTCCAGCGGCAACGGGAAACCCGCGCTGGTGGTCGGCGTTCACGACAAGGTCCTGGGCGCGGACCTGGAGATCCAGGCCGACCTGCTGGTGTTGAGCTCCAGGGTCGAGCCGAACCCGGACAACGCCAGGCTGGGCCAGCTGTTCAAGGTGCCCCTCAACGCCGACGGCTTCTTCCTGGAGGCCCACGCCAAGCTGCGGCCCGTGGAGTTCGCCACCGACGGGGTGTACATGGCCGGGGCCGCCCACTACCCCAAGGACGTGGGAGAGTCGGCCTCCCAGGCCATGGCCGCCGCCAGCCGGGCCGCGACGGTGCTGTCCAAAGACACGGTGGAGGCCGGCGGAAAGACCGCCTACATCAACCCGGCCCGCTGCAGCGCCTGCGGGGCCTGCGTGACCGTGTGCCCGTACACCGCGATCGCCATCGACGAGGACAAGGAGGTGGCCGTGATCAACGAGATCCTCTGCAAGGGCTGCGGGGCCTGCGTGGCCACCTGCAAGGGCTCGGCGCCCAACCTCAAGGGATTCAAGGACGAACAGATCCTGTCGGTGATCAACGCCCTGTAGGAGACTGCCGATGAGCGAAACCGAAGTGAAGACCAGCCGCGCCGAGGAGCTCTCCACCGCGCAGGGCGGGGAGTGGCACCCGGTCATCGTGGCCTTCCTGTGCAACTGGTGCTCCTACGCCGGGGCCGACCTGGCGGGGGTGAGCCGCCTGCAGTACGGCCCGAACGTGCGCATCGTGCGCGTGCCCTGCTCGGCCCGCATCAACCCCCAGTTCATCATGAAGGCGCTGCAGAACGGGGTGGACGGGGTCCTGGTGTCCGGCTGCCACCCGGGGGACTGCCACTACATCAGCGGCAACCTGGTGGCCCGGCGCAAGTTCGCCCTGACCAAGAAGTTCCTGGAGTTCGTCGGCGTGGAGCCCGAGCGGGTGCAGTTCTCCTGGGTCTCCGCCTCCGAAGGGCGCAGGTTCTCGGACCTCATGAACCGGGTCATCGCCGACGTGCGCCGGGTGGGGCCGGCCCGGGGTCTGAAGAAGGAAGTGAGCTGATGACGGACTCTCGCACCGGCGAAATCCGGAAAATCGCGCAGAGCCTTTTCGCCGAAGGCAAGATCGAGCTGTTCCTCGGCTTCGAGCAGGGCAGCCTGCCCCTGCGCAGCAGGCCCTGCTTCGTGCGGGCCGGCGGAGCGGGGCCGCGGAGAGGGGCCGCGGCGGGGCCGCCGGCGTGGACCGCCTGGTCTGGGACTCCTTCTGCGCCAACAACCTGGCCGCCTACCTGCCGAAGTACTACGAGAACCAGCCCAACCGCCCCAAGAAACGGGATAAGCCCTACCCGCGGATCGGCATTGCGGCCAAGGCCTGCGACCTGCGCTCGATCGTGGCGCTGGTCAAGGAGCGCCAGGTCCAGCGCGAGAGCCTGGTGGTCGTGGGCGTGCCCTGCCGGGGCATGATCGACACCCGCAAGGTCGAGGCCGCAGTCGCAGAGCCCGGCGCGGCGAGATCCTGCGCCACGAGGAAGTCGACGCCGACACGCTGGCGGTGAGCACCCGCGGCGCGGGCACCCTCTCCTTGCCCCGGGAGCAGGTCCTGCAGGACTGCTGCCTGGAGTGCCGCCACCCCGTGCCGGAGGGGGCGGACCTGCTGGTCCCGGGCGAGGCACGCGAGCCCGGCGACGGGGGGTACGCCCGGGTCCGGGAGTTCGAGGCCAAGTCCCGGGAGGAGCGCTGGGAGCACTTCCGCTCGGAGCTTTCCCGCTGCATCCGCTGCAACGCCTGCCGGCAGGCCTGCCCGACCTGCTGGTGCAAGGAGTGCTTCGCCGAGCAGACCAACCTCCAGTGGATCGGGGCGGGGACCGACCCGTCGGACAAGATGTTCTTCCAGATCATCCGCATCTTCCACCAGGCGGGCCGCTGCGTGGAATGCGACGCCTGCTACCGGGCCTGCCCCATGGGCATCGACCTGCGCCTGTACACCAAGAAGATCGTCAAGGACGTGGAGGAGACCTTCGGCTACCTGCCGGCCTTCGATGCGGAGGAGCTGCCGCCGCTGGCCACCTTCGGCGAGAAGGACGGGGACTCCTTCATCACCGACCCGGACAAGGCCGAAGCGGCACAGAAAGGGTAGCCATGGAACGCGGAATCATCCGAAAATCCGATATCCCCAGGCTGGCCGGCGAGGGAAAGTTCTATGCGCCGGGCGCCATGGCGCGGCTCCTGCGAGCTGGTGGAGAATCCGGCCCAGATCCTCTACGGCTTCGCCAACGTCCGGGTGCCTCTCAAGCAGGTGTTCCTGCCCCAGACCGAGGTGCTGTGCACCTACGACTTCGACCAGGTGAGCGAGGTGCCGCTGCCCGCGGAGACGATCCTGGTGTTCGGCTGCCGGCCCTGCGACGCCCGGGCCATGGCTCAGCTGGACACGGTGTTCGGCCCCGAGAACAAGGGCTACGCGGACCCGTACTTCCGCAAGCGGCGGGAGAGCGCGGTGGTCATCGCGCTGGCCTGCGCCTCGCCCTGCCCCACCTGCTTCTGCACGGCCATGGGCGGCGGGCCGGCCGGGACCGAGGGGGCCGACCTGCTGGCCCACGACCTGGCTCGCGCAGGCGCGAGCGGCGTCCTGCTGCTGGAGGCCGTGACGGACAAAGGCCGGGCCCTGCTCGAGGCACACCCCGACCTGCTGACCGAGGCCGGCCCGCAGGTCTCGGAAGAGGCGAAGCGCGCCGATGCCGCGGCCGAGGCCGCCGTGCGCCAGGCCAACGACCTGGGCGTGGACCTGGGCGGACTGTCCGCCCTAAGAGAACATGGACCCGGCCTTCGACGACGGGCGCTGGGAGGAGCTGACCGTCAAGCTGCCTCGGCTGCGGCTCCTGCACCTACCTGTGCCCCACCTGCCACTGCTTCGACATCGCCGATGAGTCCAGGCTGTACAAGGGGCGGCGCATCCGCACCTGGGACTCCTGCCAGTTCCCGCTGTTCACCAAACACGCCTCCGGCCACAACCCGCGGAAGAACAAGAAGGAGCGGCTGCGCCAGCGCTTCATGCACAAGTTCTCCTATGCCGTGGAGAACACCGGCGCCGCGCTGTGCGTCGGCTGCGGCCGCTGCATCGCCGGCTGCCCGGTGAACCTGGACATCCGCGACGTCATCCGAAGCTTCGCCAAGGAAACCACCCGTGAAACCGTCCGTTGAAGAAAAGCCCGCCACCCCGATGGCCGCGCGCGGCGTCCCGCCGGCTGCGCCCACCAACCCCTACATCCCCTACCCCGTGCGCATCGCGGACATCACCGTGGAGAACGAAGCGCGCGACCTGAAGACCTTCAAGCTGGTCTTCGAGCGCGAGGAGGACCGGCAGGCCTTCCGCTACCTGCCGGGGCAGTTCGCCGAGGTGTCCGTGCTGGGCACGGGGGAGTCGCCCTTCGGCATCGCCTCCTCGCCCACGGAAGCGGGCTACCTGCTGTTCACGGTCAAGCTGACCGGCACGGTGACCGCGGAGCTGCACGGCTCTGAAGCAGGCCGCCGCATCGGGGTGCGCGGTCCGCTGGGCAACACCTTCCCCTGGCAGCGGCTGGAGGGCAAGGACCTGGTCATCGTCTCCGGCGGCTTCGCCTTCACCACCCTGCGCTCCGCGATCACCTACATGCTGGACCCGGCCAACCGCGCGCGGTTCGGCAGCATCTTCGCCCTGTACGGCGCACGCAGCCCCGGGGAGCTGCTCTACAAGAAGGAGCTGGCCGCCTGGAAGTCCGCCCAGGGCCTGAGCCTGCACCTGGCCGTGGACCGGGACCCCGGGGAGCCCTGGGACGGCAAGATCGGCCTGGTGCCCAACGTGCTGCGCGAACTGAAGCCCTCGACCAAGAACGCCATCGCCCTGGTCTGCGGCCCGCCGATCATGATCCGCTTCACCATCCCCGTGCTCCAGGAGCTGGGCTTCGCCAAGGAAGACATCATCCTGTCCCTGGAGAACCGCATGAAGTGCGGCATCGGCAAGTGCGGCCGGTGCAACGTCGGGGCCAAGTACGTGTGCGTCGACGGCCCGGTGTTCAGCTTCGCGGAGCTGGAAAAACTTCCCCCGGAGTACTAACCATGAGCATCCTGCTGTCCAGCGCGGAGATCTTCGGACTGGCCAAGGCAATCGAGAAGAGCGGCCAGGCCTACTACCAGGCCATCGCCTCCTCCACCGCCTCCCGGTACCTGAAGGAGCTGTTCGACCACCTGGCCGGGGAGGAAGCGCGGCACTACCGCACCTTCGAGAAGCTCGCCCGCGAGTACCCGGAGCTGGAGGTGGACGCCGAGGAGTGGGAACAGACCAGCGCCTACATCAAGGCCACCAGCGACTCGCGCTTCTTCGTCGGGGAGGACAAGGCCCTCAGCCTGGCCAAGACCGTGAAGGAGCCCCTGAAGGCCATCGACATCGCCATCGGCTTCGAGAAGGACACCCTGCTTTTCTTCTACGAGCTGCTCAACGTCACCCCCGCCAAGGCGCGCGAGGCGGCCAAGGCCATCGTCGAGGAAGAAAAGCGCCACGTG
>CAVTQG010000029.1:0-14341 GCA_963736785.1 uncultured Spirochaetota bacterium
CAGCAACCTGCAAAGCGGGTAGTATGTCCTGCGATAAAATAATTCCCATCTTAAGCGGAGGCAGAGCATGGCTACGGTTGAGTTGAAGAACGTCAAGAAAATCTTCGAGGGCGGCGTACTGGCGGTGGATGATTGCAGCATCACGATCAACGACAAGGAATTCGTCGTGCTGGTCGGCCCGTCGGGCTGCGGCAAGTCTACGTCCTTCGCATGGTCGCCGGACTCGAGGAGATCACGGCGGGGAACCGTACATCGACGGGCGCTGTCAATGACATGGCGCCCAAGGACCGGGACATCGCCATGGTGTTCCAGAACTACGCCCTGTATCCGCACATGACCGTGTACGAGAATATGGCCTTCGGCCTGAAGATCCGCAAGTTCCCGAAAAAGGAGATCGACGAGCGCGTGCAGGAGGCCGGCCGGGATCCTGGAGATCGAGGAGCTGCTGGACCGCAAGCCCAAGGCCCTCTCCGGCGGGCAGAGGCAGCGCGTGGCCGTGGGCCGGGCCATCGTGCGCAAGCCGAAGGTGTTCCTGTTCGACGAGCCGCTGTCCAACCTGGACGCCAAGCTGCGCGTGCAGATGCGGGCCGAGATCTCGCCCTGCACCACCGCCTGCAGGCCACGATGATCTATGTCACCCACGACCAGACCGAGGCCATGACCATGGGCGACCGGATCGTGGTGCTGAAGGACGGGCTGATCCAGCAGGTCGGCACCCCGCTGGGACTGTACAACAAGCCCATCAACCGCTTCGTGGCCGGCTTCATCGGGTCACCCCACAACGGACGAACATCATGAAATCCACGATCAGGGAATCCGGCGGCCGCCCGTCGGCCGACCAGGGGGACTTCGCCATCGTCCTGGACGGCAACCTCACCAACGTCGTTCGTCCCTACCTGGGCAAGGACGTGCTGATCGGCATCCGTTCCCGAGGACATGGTGGTCACGGACAAGCCGGCGGAAGGCCAGACCCTCACGGCCCGGGTCGAGGTGGTGGAACCCCTGGGCGCGGAGATCCTGCTGTACGTCAGCACCAAGCAGCACGAGAGCATCATCGTGCGCATTCCGCCGCACCACCTGTTCAAGGTCGGGGATTCGGCTACCTTGAAGCCTGCGCTGGAGAAGATCCACTTCTTCGACCTGGAGACGGAGAACGCCGTAATCTGAACCGCTGCCCCCTGGCCTTCGGCTCGGAAACACTCAACCTGGAGCTGCCTGACGCGGTCCAGCTGCTGAGCATGGGCGAGGTGCGTCCGCTGGCCGACCCGGCCGGGGAAGTGAAGCGCGCGCTGGATCGTCCCCTGGGCACCGCCCCGCTGGTCGAGCTGGCCCGTCGCCGCCTGGCGGAGGATCCGCAGGCCCGGGCGGTGGTAGTCATCTCCGACAGTACCCGCCCCGTGCCCTACCGCGGCGAGGCCGGGATCCTCTGGCCCGTGCTGCAGCGGCTGCTGGAAGCGGGCTTCGCCCCCGAACGGATCCTCGTCCTGGTGGCCACCGGCACGCACAGGCCTCTGGATGAAGCGGAGCTGCGGCGGATGCTGGACCCCCGGGTGTTCGAGCGGGGCATTGCCATCCTGAACCACGAAGCCCGCTACCGAGCCGGCCTGCTCCGCCTGGGGCGCACCTCCCAGGGGGAGGAGATTTTCGTCAACCGGCGTTATCATGAGTCGGGCCTGCGCATCCTCACCGGCCTGGTGGAAAGCCATTTCATCGCCGGGGTGTCCGGGGGCCGCAAGTCCATCTGCCCCGGCCTGATCGGGGAGGAATCCACCCGCCACTTCCACGGGGCGCGGATGATGGCCGCAGCCGGGGCGCGCGACCTGAACCTGGAGGGCAATCCCTGCCACGAGGAAGCCCTCGAGGTGGCCCGGATGGCCGGCGCGGACTTCATCGTCAACGTCACGCTGGACAAGCTCCTCCGCCCGACGGGGGTGTTCGCCGGGGAGCTGGAGCAGGCCCATCAGGCGGCCTTCGAGCACCTGCGCGGCTACGTCACGGTGCCCTTTGGCGAACCCTTCGACGCGGTGGTCACGCACGCGGGCTTCGTGGGCATCAATCACTACCAATCGGTCAAGGCGGTCCTGGCGGCGCTGCCCGCCGTGCGGCGGGGCGGCCGCCTGCTGGTCCTGGCCGCCAACACCGACGCGGACCCTGTCGGCAGCCTGCGCTATCGCAGCCTGCTGCACCTGCTCACCCTGGTCGGTGCCGAGGCCTTCCGCCGGCTGCTGTTTTCTCCGGACTGGACTTTCATCCCCGAGCAGTGGGAGGTGCAGGCCTGGGCGCGGGCTCTGGAGCAGCTCGGGCCGGGGGGCCTGGTCTATTACAGCCCGCAGCTCGCTGAGCGTGACTGCGCGTCGCTGCCGGGCCTGGATGGGAACAGCCTGCTGGGCGAGGGCCGCCGCTATCGCCCCGATTCAGGCAACGTGCAGCGGGTCCTGGACGCTTTTCTGGAAACCGCCCGCCCGCAGCGAGAGGGCCGGGAGCCGCGGCTGGCCTTCCTGGCGGACGGCCCTTACGGGATCCTGACGGCCGGGGCGTAGCCCGGCTATTGCCGGCGTGTAAGCCGGAGTACCGGGCTTCGCCCCGGCTATTGCCGGCGTGTAAGCCGGAATACCGGGCTTACACCCGGTGGGCTGAGGCCCACCCACCGTCAGGCCGGGCCTACAGGTCCTCCTCCTCCCCCAGGTCCTCGTCAGCGAAGAAGTCCTGCTCGCTTTCCTCGGCCCGCTCCGTGGGGAAGGCGCCCTGATTGCGCTTGGCGTACAGCTTGGTCGCGTAGCGCACCTCGGCCATTCGACGCTCCAGCACGGCCCGGTCCCGGTCGAAGGCTTGGAAGAAGGCCCTGCTGGTCAGGCCGCTTTCCAGGGTACCCTCCCCGTAGCCTTGCCGGAAGTACTCCTGGAGCTCACTCAACCGGAAGTAGACCCGCTCGAAGAGGAACAGCACCTTGCGCAGTTCCAGCAGGTGTCCGATGAGACGCCTTTTCTCGCGCAGGATTTCCACGTTCCCGCCGACCTGCCCGCGCCGGTCCTCGTCATACCACTTCTGCAGCACCTGCCGCTCGCTGCCCAGCGCCGCGTAGGCGCGGTTGAAGCGATCGCGCAGCGCGGCGTAGCGCAGTGCGTAGAAGCGGATGGCCTTCAAGGGGTTGGCCTTGAGGACCTCCAGGCGCTCGGCGTACCACTCCTGGCGGAAGCGACTCAAGTCGGAGACGGACACCGGCACGCTCTGAAAGCCCTCGCCGGCGGGCTGGGCCACCACACTGCCCGGCACCGCGCTCACCTCCCCGCCGCCCTCTTCCCGGCAGACTACCTCCCCCTCCGCGCAGGTGACCAGCAGGTCGCCGGAGGGGCTGAGGGTGACCTCGAAGGTGGTTCCGCGCACGCCCATCAGGGCGGATTCCGAGGCCACCTGTACCTGCTGGTTGGCGCCGAGTTTCTGCACCTTGACGGCGATGCTGCCCGTGATCGCCCCTACGGAAGTCCGCCTGCCCTTGCCCACCACGCTCTGTTCCAAATAGAAGGTGGTGCCAGGGGATACCCGGATCGTGGCCGACTGCGGGTCGTCGAGGCCCACCTCCACGTAGCCGGTCTTGCCGGTCTTGAGCAAGTCGAGGTTCTGGATCTCCATGCCGATCTCTACGCCGGCCGGTTCCACGGCCTGGTTGTTGCGCACCACGGTGAGGTCGTTTTCCAGGTATGTGATTTCGCCCAGGCGATCCTGGGCCCCTGCCGGGGCGCTCAGGGCGGCCAGCAGGGCCGAGGCGAGCAGGGCGGTGAGCAGAGCTTTCATCGTCACCCTCCGTGTACAGGTTGGAATATATCACGCACGGCCGGTATTTCGTTAGGCAGCCCGCCGAAGACATTGCGCCACACCGCCGCGCTTTCCATGCAGAGGTAAACGGGGGCGCCCGTGCAGCGCTCGAGCTCCGCGGCCAGGGCGCGGTACAGCCGGCTGCGCTCCCGCTGCAGATAGCGGAACTTGCCGTCCCGGCAGGGCACCAGCCGCCCGGAGGCCAGGCGCGGGCGGCCAGGGGGAACTCGCAGGCTCGCCGGGTAGCGGAAGGTGCCCAGGCTCACCCAGGCGACCCGCCCGGGGCCGAACTCGGCCAGGCTCGAGGCCAGGGGCAGGTACAACCGCAGGGTTTCGGCCACCGAGTCCCGCTGCAGCACGATGGGATCGAAATGGAAGGCCAGCCGGAAGCCCGCGGCCGCCGCCCTGCGCGCCGCGGCCAGCCGCCTGTGCAGCGGGGCGGCGCCGGGCTCCAGGTCCCGGGCCACCGCCTCCGGGTTGAGGGAGAAGCCGATCACCGCGTTGCCCTTGGGCTGAACGGCCTCCAGGTGGTCGACCCGGTCGGTCTTGGTCTTCAGCTCCAGGTGCAGGTTGGCGTGGGCCGCCGCCGCACGGATCAGGTGCTCGGAGAGGCGGAAGACCTGGTCCAGTTCCAGGGAGTCCCCCAGTTCGCCGGTGCCCACCCGCACCTGCCGGCCGGGGTTGGCCTCGGCCAGCCGGGCCAGCGCCTGCATCGCCGGCCGCGGGTCCGGGTGGACGACCAGCGGGGCAAAGTTCAGGTAGGAGCGCAGGATGCAGTAGGAGCAGCCCAGGCGGCAGCCGACGTACAGCTCCAGGGTCCAGTAGCCGCAGCACAGGTGACCGGCGGAACCGGGGCAGGGGGCGAGCTGGCGGCCGCGCGGCTGGCACAGGTACAGCGTGGCGGGCTCCAGGTGCTCCGGCGGGATGGCCTCCCGCCCCGCGACGAATCGGGGCTCCAGGCCGGGCCAGCGGCCGCGCAGCTCGGCGAGGCAGGAGGATCCGCGCAAGGCCTCCTCCGCGTATACCCGGTCGAAACCCTCAGCGCAGGAAGGAGTCCAGCTCATCGAAACGGGCCTCCAGCCGGGCCAGGGCGGCGAGGCGCCGGGCCAGGCCTTCTTTGCTGCGGAAGCTGAAGCGCACCTCGAGGCGTTCGCCTTCGAAGAAGTCCGGAGGTTTCAGCGATACCCCGCTTCCCCCGAGAATCGACTCCTCCAGCGCCGCCCAGCTCCGCCGCAGGTCGGCCAGGGCGGGGAAGGCCAGCCCGCCCAGCGCTTCCAGCGGCCGGGGGCCGGCCAGCGCCGCGCGGGCCGCGGCCAGGGCGGCCTCACCCTCCAGGCGGGTATCGCGCAGCAGGCACAGGAAGGACTTGCGCTCGCTGAAGGACAGCGCGGCGGAACCGATCAGAGGGTAGACTTGTTCGGGCAGATCCCGGAGGCCGGAGGCGGTGCGCAGGTCCAGGCTGCCCTGCTCCACCAGCGCGCCCAAGGCCGGAGGCAGGGCGGCGAATCCCTCCACCCTTTGCTCCAGGCGCGGGTCGGGGCGGCCTTCGATGAGTCCGGCCAGCTCGCCCAGGGCGAACCCCCGGGCGCGGGCGTAACGGTGCATGGCCAGCTTCTCGCTCCAGCGGTAGGCTCCGGGGCGCGCCTCCAGCCGCAAGGCCAGGGCCAGCAGGCCGGCCGGGGTCCGCTCGCCCAGCAGCCGGCACTCCAGCGCGGTTTTTCCCGCGGCGCGCGCCGCGGCCAGCAGGGGGAATCCCCAGGCCAGGACGGGCCCGCAGACGGGAAGGGGCGGGTGCAGCCCGGCCTCCGCCAGCTCGGGGGACACCGAGGGCGAGGCGCGGAACAGGTCCAGCGCCGGGTCCAGGCCTTCCAGCTCCGCCAGCGTCAGCTCCGCCATGGCCTCCAGCGTAGCAGAGCCGCGCGGGTTGTCCAAGCTCGGGGAAGTTCCGATAAACAATGCAGGATATGAAGCGAATCGCCCGTTTCCGGCTCGCCGCCGCGCTGGCTCTCCTGGCCGCGACAATGCCAGCGGGCGCGCTGACGGTGACCGTGCGCCCCGTTCTGCACTGGGCGGCGGAGAACGGTCTGACGGAGATCGCCAGCCAGCTGCTGGACCAGGGCTCCGACGTGAACGCCCTGGACAACTTCTCCAACACCCCGCTGCACCTGGCGGTGCGGCACCCCGCCATGGTGGAGCTGCTCTTGGCCCGCGGGGCGCGGGTGGAGGCGCGCAACGCCTTCGGCAACACCCCCCTGCACCAGGCCGTGGGCGATAGCCCGCCGGCGGCGCGACCGGCGCGTGGTGGAGCTGCTGCTCGCCGCCGGGGCTGACGCGCGGGCGCGCAACCTGTTCGACAAGACTCCCCTGGACTACAGCCTGCGCGGGGGGACCTCGGCTTACAACCTGGGGATCGTTTCCCTGTTGATCAAGGCCGGCGCGCCGTAGGGCTGGCTAGCGCTGCTTGTTGAAAATCCGCCACACCAGCATGAAGCCCGCCAGGGCGACCGCCGAAATGCCCATGATGAGCCAGAAGGCGTGGGGCAAGTGAGACAGGGGGATCTTGACGTTCATGGAGAACATGCTGACCACGAAGGTGGGCACCATGATGGCGATGGTGATGATGTTCAGGGTCTTGATCAGCACGTTCAGGTTGTTGTTCACGATCGAGGCCCGGGCGTCCATCAGGCTGGCGAAGATGTTGGAGTAGATCTCCGCCTGCTTGTAGCACTGCTGGTTCTCGATGACGATGTCGTCCATCGCCTCCAGGTTTTCCGGGGTCAGGCCGATGCGCTGGGCGAAGTTCTTCAACTTGTCGATGACCATCCCGTTGGAGTGGATGGCGTTCTGGTAGTACACCATCCCCTTTTCCAGGGCGAACAGGTTCAACAGGTAGCGGTTCTCCATGGCCTTGTTGATCTTCTGTTCCAGCGCGTCGGCGATCATGTTGATGGTGCGCAGGTGCCCCAGATAATGGAAGGTGGTCCGGTACAGCAGCTTCAGCACCAGGTCGGTGAGGGAGGCGACCTTCAGGAAGGATTTGCCCTCGAACAGGTTGCTGTCCTCCGGCAGGACCAGCACCAGCCGGTCCCGGAACCAGAACAATCCCATCGAGGAGACCTTGAACTCGAACTGGTCCTCCTCCGAGTAGTTCTTGGGGCGCTTGAAGATGATGGCCATGTGCTCCGGCTCGAACTCCAGGCGGGAGATCTCGTCGGGGTCCAGGGAGGAGGCCAGGGTGTGCTCGTCCACCTTGAGCTGCTCGATCAGGAAGCGCCGCTCGCCTTCGTCCGGGTTGACGTAGACGTGCACGGCGCCCTGGCCGTCCTCCTGGACCTGGATTTTCCCCTCGTTCAAATGGTAGGTTTTGTGCATGCCCCCCGTCCGCCCACCCTACCGTAGGCGCCGCCCCGCGGATTGTCAAGTGAGTTTCGGCAGGGTGCTGGGGGCGGCGGCGGCGGCCGTGGCGGCCTTTCACGCCGCCCTCTGGGTGCTGGTCGCCCTGGCCAGCCTGCTGCTGTCCTTCGCCAACCCCCCGGTGAGCTCCCTCATGCTGGGCAGGCGCTTCCACGGCGGTGCCCCGAGCCGGCCGCTGGAGTTCGTGCCGCTCTCCGCCTTGCCGCGTTACGCCCAGCTCATGTTCGTGCGCCTGGAGGACAACACCTTCTACGAGCACCCGGGCGTGGAGCTGCGGGCCCTGCGCGAGGCCTGGCAGGTGAATCGCGCGCTGGGCTACGTCTACCGCGGCGGCTCCACCATCCCCATGCAGCTGGCCCGGACCCTCTGGCTGACCCAGAAGCGCACGTACTTGCGGAAGTACACGGAGGCCTGGGCCGCCCTGGAGATGGACCTGCTTCTGCCCAAGCGGCGCATCCTGGAGCTGTACCTGAACAGCATCGAGTTCGGCCCCGGGGTGTACGGGATCGGAGCGGCGGCCCGCTACCACTTCGGCAAGCCGGCGGCGCGGTTGGAGCGCGACGAGTTTCGGCGCCTGGCGGTCATCGTGGCCAGCCCCCTGCGCTACGACACGCGCAACTTCCTGCGGCGCCGGGCCCTGGCCGAGCGCTACGCCTACCTGGTGGCCGCCTTCCCGGACCCGGGCGCCGCGCCGGTGGAGGTGCCGCCCCGGCCGCTTCCGGTCCCGGAGGAGGAGCCCTCAGGCATCGGGGTCCAGGCAGGGGTTGTAGTACCCGAAGGACAGGGAGGGGAAGCGCTCCCGCAGGGCGGCCAGCCAGCGCAGGATCCCTAGGGGCTCGCCGGCGGGGGCGTATTCGATACTGGAGAGATACCACTCCGGGTCGATGTTCAGGTTGCGCAGCTGGATCAGGTCCGCGCCGCATTGCTCCAGCAGGCCGCAGAGCGCCTTCCAGCTCCTCCGGCTCGTCGGTGAAGCCCGGCAGCACGAAATAGTTCAGCGAGACGAAGCCCCCCGCCGCCTTGAAGCCGGCCACCGCGCGGCGCACGTCCTCCAGGCCGTACCCCCTGGGCCGGTAGTAGCGCTGGTAGTACTGCGGGCGGCAGGAGTTGAGGCTGGCCCGGATGCTGTCCAGCCCCGCGTCGCGCAGCCGCAGCAGGGGCTCGCCCAGGCTGGCGTTGGTGTTCAGGTTCAGCGTGCCCCGAGGTGTTGCCTGGCGCACGCGCCGCGCGGACTCTTCCAGCAGGGGCCACTGCATCAGCGGCTCCCCCTCGCAGCCCTGCCCGAAGCTGGCTACCGCCCTCGGGGCCAGGCGCAGGTGCGGCACGGCCACCCCGCAGACCTCCTCGACGGTGGGCACGAAGTCGATGCGCTCCTGGGTGGCGCACACCCCGCTTTGCTCCTGAAGGCTGATGCAGCCCAGGCAGCGGGCGTTGCAGGTGGGCGAGGTGGGCAGCGGCGCCTCCCAGCGGCCCAGGAACAGGTTGCGCGCCGCCGGGCAGCCGTAGCTCAAGGAGCAGCGCCCCAGGTGCTGCAGCAGGCGGTTGGCGGGCTCGCGGGCCAGGCGCTCCCGGGTGCGGCGGGCGACCTCGCCGGGGTCGAATCCCTCGATGTCCTGCCGCGGGTCCGGGTCCACGCGCAGGCCGGCGGCCACGAACCCGTCCTCGCCCCAGCCGGCGGCCGCGTAGGCGAACAGCGGCAGCAGAGGCGCCTCACCCGCGCGCACGTAGGCGGCGGAGGCCAGCTGGGTATGGGCCGGGGCCAGGAAGGCGGCCACCGCGCTGACCGGCCCGCCGTCGCGCGGGTCCCGGTCCAGCACCTGGAATCTCCCGGTGCGGGGGTTGTAGCCCACGGGCAGGCGCTCGGGCAGCAGGAACAGCTCGCTGCCGGGCGGCAGGGGGAGCCATTCCCCGGCGGGCATCCGCCGCCAGCGTCCGGCCGCCGAGCCGATCGCCTCCAGCTGGGGGCAGTCCAGGATCTGGCCGCGGGCATCGGCGTACAATAGGCCCGGCGAAGCCGGCCCTATCGGGCCGGGGGAAACCGGCTTGCCGCGTTGGTCGCTCACGGCTGGAGGATATCAGAGCCGGGCGCGCGCGACCAGACGCTCAGGGTCTCCAGGTGGTAGGTCTGGGGGAAAAGGTCGAACAGCCGGATGGAGCGCAGGGCGTAGCCTTCCCGGGCCAGCTCCCGGGCGTCACGCGCCAGGGTGGAGGGGTCGCAGGAGAGGTAAACCAGCAGGGCGGGGGCCAGGGCCGCCAGGGCCCGGACCACGCCGGGGCCCAGCCCCGCGCGGGGCGGGTCGGCCACCGCCGCGTCAGGGTGCATCGCCAATCGGCTCAGGACCTCTTCCACGTCCCCCGGGACCAGGCGCGCGTTGTCCAGCCCGCGCAGGTTGTGCCGGAAATCCGCGCAGGCCGCGGGGGACAGCTCCACTCCGACCACCTGCCCGACCCGCGGGGCCAGCGCGCGGCTGAAAAGCCCCACTCCGCAGTACAGATCCAGCACCGCCGCCTGCCCTCCGCCCTCCGCCAGGCCGCTCTCCACCTGGAGGATCACTTCTTCCGCCAGACGCGCGGCCATTGGGGTATTCACCTGGAAGAAGGAGCCCGGCGACACGCGGAAGCCCCCGCAGGGCAGGTCGAACTGCACGGGCGCAATCGGCTCGCCGCGCTCAGCCGCACGGCCCCCGGCGCGTTGCCCGGCTTGCGCCTCTTCCCACACGGCGGGCGGCCCATCGGTGCCGCGCCTCAGGATCAGCCGGCCTCCGCCCGGGGAGGCGGGAAGCAGCGGCCAGCGCTCGGCCAGCGGCGGCTCGGGCAAGTGGCATTCGGCGATAGGGACGACCCGCGAAGAGCGGAAGGCGCGGAATCCCGGCCGCCCGTCCGCCGCGCGATGGAACTGCAAGTGGTTGCGATAGTACCAGGGGCTCGGCGAGGGCACCGGGTCCAGCAGCGGCGGGTGGTCGAGGCCGGCCAGCCGGGCCAGCTGCTCCCGCAGCACCGCCTGCTTGGCTTCCAGTTGCGCCTCATAGGCCAGGTGCTGGTAATGGCAGCCGCCGCACTCCCCGAAATGCCGGCAGCGCGGGGTCACCCGACGGGGGCTGCCCTCCAGCAGCCTCACCGCCTGGCCGCGCGCATAGCCGGTTCGGCTCTCCGTTATCCGGATGAGGGCCTTCTCCCCCGGCAGCAGGTACGGCGCGAACAGGGCGCGGCCGTCCGGAAGGCGGCCGAGCGCCCACCCGCCGTACACCAGGGAGCTGAAGCGCACCTCGGGCAGTTCGGGCATGGGCTGGAGAGTATAGCACGGAAAGCCCTTTGCTTGACGGGTGGTAGGCCCGATGGTAGTATGGTCCGCAAAGCCTTCCGCTCAAGGGGGTCGATATGGCTACGCGCGCAGGGAAGCTGTGGCTGGCTGCAGTCCTGCTAGCCGCCTTCATCATCGGCTGCAAGACGACTCCTGAACCGGTTGAGAAGCCCGTGGAGCCGACGGTGAGCGAGAAGCCGGCGGAGCCGGCCCCCGAAACCAAACCGGAAGAAAAAGCCGAAGAAGAGCCGGCGGTGAGGCGCTCCGCGGTTGCCACCCCCGTGAGCGACGAGGAGGTGCGGCAGGCGCGCAGCGCCATCGCCCGCGCCCGGGAGGCCGACGCCGAATACTACGAGCCGGACCTGCTCCGCCAGGCCGAGGAGGCCCTGGAGGCCGCGCTGCTCGCGCGCGAATCCGACCCGGCTGGGGCCCGGGAGCTGCTGGCCGAGGCCAAGGCCCGGGCCGGCCAGGCCTTCGACGGAGCCGTGGGCAAGGCCGCCGCCGACCTGGACGCGCGCCTGGCCAGGATGAAGGAGGCGCTGCTGGAGGAAAAGGCCGACCGCTTCCTGCCCGAAGAGTTCGAGCGGGCGGTGGCCGGCATTCCGGAAGTCGAGCGGCTGTACGGCCAGGGGGAGCTGGTGGACGCGCGCGAGAAGGCCTACTCCACTCTGGCGGAAATGTCCGGACTGCTGGAGCGCTTGCAGGAGCGCAAGCGCTGGGTGGAGACCCTCAAGCACGACATCGACCAGAACTTGAAACAGGCCGAGGAGCTGGGCGCCCACACCCGGGCTCCAGAGGCCTTCGCCCTGGCCAACCGGTTGTACCTGCAGGGCATCGACGAGTACCAGGGCTACCAGCTGGCCGCCAGCGAGGAGACCCTGGCCCAGGCCAGGGAAGCCTCGCAGGAGGCCATCCGCCTGGCCAGCGGCAGGCGGCAGGAAGAGAAGGAGCAGACCCGCGTCCTGATGCTGGACGTCATGCGCCTGCTGGAGGAGGCCTCGACCCTGACGGTCGTGGCCGACGACGGCACGGTCATCACCCCGGAGCCCTGGTCGGGGGAGTCTTTCCTGCAGCAAAACACCGAACAGGCCCCCGACGACCAGTCCCTGCTCCTGCCTGCGGGCCAGACCGCGGTGCTGGCGGATGTGGCCGAGGAGAACCTGCTGGAGCAGGCCAAGAACCTCTGGCAGCAGGGGGTGCTGGAGTGGAACGGCGGCAGCTACGGGGTGGCCGAGGAATACTTCCACGAAGCCCGGCGCCTGGCCGAGGAGTATAAAGCCCAGGCGGTGGATTCCGACTACCCGGTGTACGTGGTGCGCCTGATTCCCGAGCGCCGCGACTGCCTGTGGCGGATCGCGGAGTACGACTTCATCTACGGCAACCCGTACCTGTGGCCCAAGATCTGGAGGCGCAACCGCAAGCTCATCCAGCACCCGGACCTGATCTACCCGGGTTGGAAGCTGGTCATTCCTCCGCGATAGCCGGGTCCAGGGAGCGGAACAGGGCTTTCAGCTCCCCGGTGCGTTCCTCCAGCTCCCGTTGGCTTCCGGCCTCCGCCACCAGGCGCAGCAGCGGCTCGGTGTTGGACTTTCTCAGGCTGAACCACCAGCTCGGGTAGTCCACGCGGATGCCGTCCAGCTCGTTGAGCCTGCCGTCCCGGTAGTTTTCGCGCACCCCCGCGATGACGCGGTCCTTGTCCGCCACCTGGAAGTTGATCTCCCCGGAGGAATGGTAGCGGCGGATGCCGGCGATCAACTCCGAGAGGGGCCGCGCCTCGCGGGTGAGGATGCCCAGCACCAGCAGCGCGGCCATCAGGGCGGAGTCGCAGTAGAAATGCTCCCGGAAGTAGTAGTGCCCTGCCAGCTCGCCGCCGAAAAGCCCGTCGCGCTCCCGCAGCAGGCGCTTGGCGAAGGAGTGGCCCACCGGGCACATCACCGGCTCGGCCCCCAGCTGCTCCAGGTACTCCACCACGCCGCGCGAGGTGCGCACGTCGTAGCTGACCACCTCACCGCGGTGGTCCTCCCGGCGGTGTCGGAAGAAGGCCAGCCCCAGCAGGCCGATGATCAGGTCCGGGGAGACGAACCTGCCGTTCTGGTCCACGAACATGACCCGGTCCGCGTCCCCGTCGAAGCAGATGCCCAGATCAGCTTTTTCCCGCAGGGTTCTGGCCTTGAGGTCCTCCAGGTTGGCCTCCACCAGCGGATTGGGGGGGTGGTGGGGGAAGCGCCCGTCCGGGGTGTCGTACATGGTGACCAGCTCCGGCTCCAGGCCACGGGCGAGGTCGTGGATGTACAACGAGGCCATCCCGTCGGAACAGTCCACCACCGCCCGGATTCCGTGGATGCCTTCCCGGTAGGCGCTCAAGTGACGCAGGTAGTCCCCGTGGATGTCCAAAGCCTTCAGGTGGCCGCCAGCCCTTGCCCCATCGGCGCCGGCGCTAGCCCCGTCTTCGGGCGCGGCCTCCGGCCCGGCGGCGAGCCTCTCCAGCTCCTCCAGCCCCGAGCCATAGCCCACCGGCACGGCCTGGGCGCGCGAGATCTTCGATCCATTGTACTCGGGAGGGTTGTGGGAGGCGGTGATCATCACGCTGCCGGCGTAGCGGTAGAAGGCGGTGGCGAAATACACCGAAGGGGTGGTGGCCAGGCCGAGGTCCGTGACGTCGCAGCCGGCCTCCAGGATCCCGCGGCTCAGGGCCTCGAAGACCGCCGGTGAGCTTTCCCGCGCGTCGCGCCCCACCAGGATGTCGGTGGCTTCCAGCAGAGCCGGCAGGCTGCGCCCGATGCGATAGGCCAGCGCTTCGTCCCACTCGCGGCCCCACACCCCGCGGATGTCGTAGGACTTGAAAATGCCCATCGGTTCCCCCGCCGCAATTATACCACCCCCGCTCTGCTCGGCGAGCGGGCGGTTATATTCCTCCCAGCATGAAGCAAGCGCGCGCGCGACGATCCGCAACTTCTCGGGCTGGTGGTGGCTCCGGCGGTAACCGGAGTCGCGTAGGCGCGCAAGCCTCGATGCTCCGGCTGCCATGACAGCGGGGCCTCGAGGTGGTCTGTTTGCAGGCCGCAGGCCCTCGTCGGGGAACTGCGGCTTTTTTTTCAGGGAGGGTAACGATGAACGTGCCTATTCAGACCCAGGGCGCCGAGCGCGTCCTGGCCGAGTTCCCGGGGGACAAGTTCACCCCCCTTGGGCTGGCCCTCAAGCTGAAGGCCCGCGCCCTGCTGGAGTCCGCCTCCTTCCAGAAGGGGCGCGAACGTTACTCGATCCTGCTGCTGAAGGAAGCCTTCACCCTGCAGCAGGAGGGCGAGGAGCTGCGCGTGCTCAAGGACAGCGGGCGGGAGGGCTGGAAGAGGCAGCCCGTCGGCCAGGGCGACATCCTGGACGCGCTGGCCGGCTACGCCGCTGAGCACGCGGATTTCCGGCCTTCCTTTCCCTTCCCGGCGGGCGGCGTGGGCTACCTGGCCTACGAGTACGCCCGCCGCTTCGACACGGTGCGCTTCCGGGAGCGCGGCGACCCGCTGGGACTTCCGGAGGCCTGCTTCCTGTTCGGGCACCTTTACCTGGTCTACGACCATTACACCGAACGCATCACCCTGGTGGGCGTCAACTACCGGGAGCACCGCATCGATCTGGAGAAGGCCATGGAGGAGACCATGGCCCGCATTGCGGACCTGGACTTCAACTTCCTGACCGAACGGCGCGCCACGCACCCCGCGGAAATCCTGGCCGAGCCCGGGGACCAGGAACGCTTCCTGGAGGGGGTGAAGAGCCTGAAAGCCGAGATCACCGCGGGCAACCTGCTGCAGGGGGTGCTCT
>CAVTQG010000030.1:0-75451 GCA_963736785.1 uncultured Spirochaetota bacterium
CCGCCAGACCCCTGAGCTGGAAGGCCTGCTGCCCGACGACCCGAAAAAGCCCTACGACATTCGCGCCTACATCGCGGCGCTCTGCGACCGCGATTCCTTCCTGGAGGTCCAGGGGGGGTACGCCCCGAACGTGGTGGTGGGCTTCGCCCGCCTTGCCGGGCGCACCGTGGGCCTGTTCGCCAACCAGCCCAAGTCCTTCGCCGCGGCGCTGGACATCAACTCCTCCGACAAGGCCGCCCGCTTCATCCGCTTCTGCGACTGCTTCAACGTGCCGATCCTCAGCCTGGTGGACGTGCCCGGGTTCCTGCCCGGGGTGGCCCAGGAGCACGGCGGGATCATCCGCCACGGAGCCAAGGTCCTGTTTGCGATCGCCGAGGCCACCGTGCCCAAGGTCGCCCTCATAATAAGGAAAGCTTACGGCGGGGCCTTCATCGCCATGTCCTCCAAGGCCCTGGGCTACGACCGGGTGCTGGCCCTGCCCACCGCGGAGATCGCGGTCATGGGCGCCGAGGGGGCGGCCAACGTCATCTTCCGAAAGCAGATCGCCGCGGCCGCCGACCCGCAGGCTGTGCGGGCGGAAAAGATCCGGCAGTTTTCCGAGAGCTTCATGAACCCCTTCGTGGCCGCCGGCTACGGCTACGTGGACGACGTCATCGAGCCGCGCTACGCGCGCATCGAGCTGGTCCGTTCCCTGGAGATGAACCTGCGCAAGCGCGAGGACCGGCCGGCCAAGAAACACGGGAACATCCCCCTATGATGATCGACTTTTTCGGCACTCCGGCCGGCCTGCTGTCGCTGGCCGGCCTGGCGGCCCTGCTGATCCTGGTTTCGGTCCTGCGGCGCCTGGCTGCGCGCGCCCGAGCCCGCCGGGCGGCGGCGCGGGCCCAGCCTCCGGCCGCTGCGGCCTCGCCCGCCTCGCCGGGGCCGACCCGGCTGCCGCGATGGGTGGTCGCGGCGGTCGCGGTCTGGGCGGCGCCGACTTCGTCGGGCTTCGCCGGGGAGGCCGGCGGCGGCGAAGGGACGGCGCCTAGCGCCGAGGCCTGGAAACCGGCCCCCGGCGGGCAGGATCCATGGCTGGCCGCCGGCTGGCGCAACGTGGGGGTGACCAAGTGAAACGGACGATTCGCTTCCAGCTCGACGGGGTGATCTACCAGGTGGAGGTCGAGCGCATTGGCGATCAGCTCACCGTGTCCCGGGAAGGGGAACGGTACACGGTGGACTTGCTGGAGGTCAGCTGCCCCTGGTCGCGCCAGGTGGCGGCGCAACGCCGGCGCAGCCAGCCGGCGCGGCGCAGCCCGACGCGGCGAAGCCCGACGCGGCGAAGCCCGACGCAGTCGGCGTCGGCGTCGGCGTCGGCGTCGGCGTCGGCGTGCTGCGCGCCCCGATGACCGGCCTGGTCAAGGAGGTCAAGGTCGCCGCCGGCAGCCGCGTAGCCAAGGGCGAGGTGGTGCTGGTGATGGAAGCCATGAAGATGGACGTGGAGGTATCCGCCCCCGCCTCGGGGGTGGTGTCGGAGGTCAGCGTCAGCGCCGGGCAGACCGTGGAGGCCCAGGCGCCGCTGCTGCTGATTCGCGGGTAAGGAGGGTGCCATGCGCTTGATATCGCTCGGTGCTCGCGCGTTGCGGTTAGCCGCCTGTCTGGCTGCGCTGTTCCCGGTCGTCGCCTTCGCTCAGGTGCCGAAGCCGACCGCCAAGGTGACCCGCTTCGATATCGAGCAGGTCAGCCTGCGGGACGTGACCTTCCTTTTCGACGTCGCGGTCAAGAACCCGTATCCGGTAAACCTCTCCCTGGAAGCCTTGCGGCTCACCTTCCTCGTGGAAGGAGCGCAGGTGGCGCAGGTTCAGACCAGCAAGGGCTTCTCGGTGAAGGCGAGGGGCACAAAAACGTCCCGTTTGTACGCCACGCTTCGCTACGAGGATGTGATGGCGGCCATCAAGAACTACGCCGAGAAGGACTACCTGGACACTCTCGTCAAGACGCAGATCGCCATTCCCCTCCCCAAGATGCCCGGGCTGCCTCCGCGGATCACGTTCTCCTACGATCTGAAGAGCAAGATACCCGCCATCAAGCCCAGGGTGGCCATCACCCATTTCACGATCGCGCAGCCCTCCGGCGAGGCCGTAGGCCAGGCCTTGAAAAAAGCCGGGCGGGATGTCGCCAACCAGGGCGCCGCGGTTCAAGCCTTCAAGGACGTGCTGGCGGGCAAGACGCCCAAAGGCCCCATCCAACCCAGGGACCTGGACCTGCCGCTCACGGTAAGTTTCGACATTGAGCTGGCCAATGAAACCCGGGCGCCCCTCTCCTTCACCGGCCTGGACTACCGCCTCTCGATCAACGACAAAGAGCTTCTGGCGGGAGCGACGCAGAACATTTCCCAGAAGGGGAACCGCTCCATCCTGCACGTCGCCTCCAGCTTCAGCTCCCTGGCGCTTTCCGGCGGCCTTCTGGAAGCCTTGCGGACTCGCAAGGGAAATTTCACGCTCAACGGATCCACCTCGCTCAAGCTCCCCGACGAGATCAAGAAAGAGCCGCTGAAACTGGAGTTCAGGGAGGGCGGCTCCTTCAACCTGCCGTAGCGCCGGTTCCCGGCCCGGCGTCGCAGGCCAGCCGCAATTCCTCGCGCTCTTCGTCGTTCAACGCCGCGCTGAAATGCAGCACCTGGTCCCGCACGTCGTCGGTCTCGAAATAGGCCTGGCGGCAGCCCAGGTGCACGAATCCCCCGGGCGAGAAGCGGCCCTCTTCGTAGAACACCAGCCGGATGCGCCAGCTCCCGCGCTCGATCTTCTGGCGGCAGCTGCGGCACCTGGCCTGGCTGCTCGGGGCCCGCTCGGCCCCGTCGATCCGGGGGAGGCGGTGCTGGGCCAGGCTGCCGCGGGCGGCGCGCTCCAGGGCCTCCCGCTCGGGCAGGTTCACGGTGGTTTCCTCCATGGCCTGGAGGAGCGGCTCCGGCCGTTTGTAGGCCGCGCAGGCGGGATGGAACCAGAGGGTCATCTCCCCTTCGCCGAAGGGGTTGGGCAGGCGCTCGCCGAAGCGCAGCTCTCCGAGCTGGATGAGCCGGCCGCAGCCCCGGCACTTGGAGCGACCGCTCGGGGCGGGTTCGAAAACGTGAGGCATGCCGTCCGGCCTCACCAGGGGATGGGCTTCCCGTCGCGGAAAAAGCCCCCCGTCGGGCCCTCCTCGAGGAGCGCCGCCCACAGGATCGAAGCGGCGCCCTCGCCCAGCGAGCGCGGGGCGCCCGGCCCGCCCATATCGGTGCGCACCCAGCCCGGACAGACCGCGTTGATCTTCACGGCGCGGGCCGCCAACCGCGGGGCCATGATCCGCACCAGGGCGTTGAGCGCGGCCTTGGAAACCCCGTAGGCGGAGGTGGGCCAGCCCTCCTGGGAATGCCGCCCGCGGCGCACCGCATCCACGAAGCTCTCCACCAGCTCCAGCAGGCCCCCTTGGGTCAGGTTCGGGTCGCTGAAGCGCTTCCTGAGAGCGGGGGAGAGGATCGAGAGCTCCCCCAGGCCGCTGGAGACCATGACGATCGTTCCGCCATCCCTGATCAGGGGAAGCAGCGCCTCGGTAAGGCGCAGCGGGCCGTAGAAGTTGGTGTCGAGGGTCCCCCGGGCCACGCGCTCGTCGAAGCCGTCCATGGAGATGCCGGCGCTGTTCACCAGCAGGTCCAGTCTCTGCCCCTCCTCGCGCAGCGACCCGGCCAGGGCGGCAATGCTCGCCGGAGCGCAGACATCCAGCCGCCGGAACCGCGCGCCTGGGATGCCCTGCGCGGCGGCCGTTCCCAGCTTTTCATCCCGCGCCGTGAGGATCACGGCCCAGTCCCGCCTGGCCAGCTCCCGGGCGGTCTCCAGACCCAGGCCGCGGTTGGCGCCCGTCACCAGGGCGGTCCTGGCATCGTTCTTCATGAGCTAGAGTATACGCATTCTAAGGCCATTGCGGCGGCAGGCCGGTATTCAGGTCGAAGGACACCCGCTCGGCGGCAATGCGGGCGTGCGCCCCGGCATCGAAAGTCAGCCAGCAGGCGCCCAGCTCCTCGGCGAGCGAGGCGTACATGGCGTCATAGCCGGTCAGACCCAGGCCGGCGAACCGCGCCGCCCTGTGGGCGACCGCCTCGGTGAGCGGGTAGCGCAGAATACCGGATTGCAGGAAGGGGAGGATCCCTTCCCGGAAGGTTTCCCACGGGCGGGGGTGCACCCGATGGAGCACGGAGAACACCTCGTACCCGAAAAGCTCCGGCACGGCGAACAGGGCCGGCTCTTCGATGATGCGGTGATGTACCGCATCGGCGCTTTCGCTGCGCTCCTCCTGCAGGTACCAGCGCAGCGCCACGGAGGCGTCCAGGACGTATCTCAATCCGGGTAACCCCGCAGCTCGCGCAGGACCTCCAGGCTGGAACGGCCGCCGACTCTCCCGGCGCGCAGCTCCCCCAGGCTGTTGCGCCATTTTTCCCGCTCCTCCTCGGCTTGACGGTCCAGAAAGCGCCGCTGGAAATCTTCTATAGTGATCAACGCGGCTCGGACCTTCTTCCCCTTGCTGAGCAGGATGGGCTCCCGATTCTCCTCCAATTCCTGCAGAACCTGGCCGAAGTGATTGCGCAGCTGCAAGGCATTCACGGTTTTCATGGTTCGCTCCCCTGCCTTGAAGCGTAGCGCGGGAGCCTGTATATGTCAAGTGTATAGGTGCATATGCACCTATACGCCGGCCAGCTCCTCGGCCTGCCGGACCATTTCCTCCAGCATGCCCAGGCCCTTGGCCCAGAAGCCCGGGTCCTTCAAGTCGACGCCCAGGGGCTTGAGCAGCTCCTCCGGCCAGGCCGAGCCCCCGGCGGCCAGGAGGTCCAGGTACAGCGGCGGGAAAGCCTCTCCCGTCTCCTGGTAGCGCGCGTACAGGGCCAGCACCAGCAGCTCGCCGAAGGCGTAGGCGTACACGTAGCCCGGGGAGTGCAGGAAGTGCGGGATGTAGCTCCACCAGATCCGGTAGTCCTCGGTGAGGGTGACGCTGCCCTGGAACATGGCCTTCTGGGTCTGCAGCCACAGCTCCCCGAAGCGGTCGGGGGCCAGCTCCCCTTCGGCGCGGCGGGCGACGTGGATGGCCTCCTCGAAGCGGTTCATGGCCGTCTGGCGGAACACCGTGGCGAAGCTGTCCTCGATTTTCGACACCAGCAGCGCCAGGCGCGCCGCCGGCTCCCGCTCCCGGGCCAGCAGGCTCTGGAAGGTCAGCATCTCGCCGAACACCGACGCGGTCTCGGCGGTGGTGAGCGGGGTGTCGGCCAGCAGCAGCCCCTGGCGGCGGGAAAGGTACTGGTGGGCGCCGTGCCCCAGCTCGTGGGCCAGGGTCATCACGTCCCGCGGGGTGCCCTCGTAGTTCAGGAAGACGTAGGGGTGCGCGGAGGGCACGGCCCCGTGGCTGTAGGCCCCGCCGCGCTTGCCCGGCGCGGGGGCCGCGTCGATCCAGCGGCGGTCCATGAAAGTGCGGGCGATGCGTCCCAGCTCGGGGTGAAAGCCGGCGTAGGCCTCCTCCACCAGGCGGCAGGCCTCGGCCCAGCCCAACTGCCGGTCGGCCGCGGGCAGGGGGGCGTAGCGGTCGTAGTCGGCCAGCTCCTCCAGTCCCAGCAGGCGCCTCTTCAGGCGGTAGTAGCGGGCCACGATGTCGTAGCGCCCGGTCACGGCCTGGACCAGGGCCTGGACCGTGGCCTCGTCGATCTGGTTGTCCAGGTGGCGCGCGGCGATCCAGGTGGGGTAATGCCGCAGGCGGTCGTCGGAGGCCTTGTCCGCCAGGATGTTGTTCAGGATGAAAGAGCTGATCCGCAGGCTGGCCTGCAGTCCCGCGGTGAAGGCCCGCGCCGCGCGCTGGCGCTGGCCGCGGTCCGGACGGTACAGGCGGCTCAGCACCGCGTGCTGGGCCAGGCTCTCCCCGTCCAGCTCGTAGCGCGACGCGCTGTGCACCTCCTCGAACAGGCGCACCCAGGCGGCCCGCCCGGTCACCCCCTTCTCGGCCAGGATCTTCTCCTCCGGCTCGGTGAGCAGGTGCGGGCGGTAGCGGCGGGCCAGCAGGAGCCAGAAGCGGTGGCGGCTCAATTCGGGGGAGGCCAGCAGCTCCCGCGCGCGCTCCTCGCCCACCTGCGCCCATTCCAGCTCCAGGAACAGCAGGCGCTGGTGCAGCTGGGAGGAGTGCTCCTGCAGCCGGGCCAGCAGGGCACCCCGGGCCGGGTCCTCGGTGCCGGTGGACCAGTCCAGGTAGGCGAAGGTGCCCGCGCGCCCGGACTGCTCCAGTATCGCCTCGTACTCGGCCACCGCGGCGGCCAGCTCCGCGGGGGACAGGGAGGCCACCCGGCCGCGGAGCCGGCCGCCCAGGGCTTCGGCCCGGGCCAGGGACTCTTCCAAATCAGCGGACAGGCGCGGGTCCTCGCGGCCGGAGTACAGGTCGCTCAGGTCCCAGCGCACCTGGTCGGCGCCGGCAATGCTCATGAGGTTGAATATACAGGGCGAGCCGTGTTTACATCTTCAGCATGCGCCGGACGGCAACCCCCGAACCGATCATCACCAGCGGGATGGTGAAGCCCACCGCGGTGTGGGCGACGCCCAGCGCCGAGCATCGCCCAGTGGTCGCCGCTGGACAGCACCTCGGTGGTGAAAACCCCCAGGATGATCTGGGCCAGCATCAGGCTGGCGTGGGTGAAGAAGGCGTAGCGGTGCAGGTCCTGGGCGCGAGAGCCCGGGCCGCTCCTTGCTGAGCATGCCGATGCCGGTCACGGCGTTGTACAGGTAGAACGCCTCGCCGGCGGTCAGCAGGCCCACGTGGGTCCAGCGCAGGGCCTGGTGCTCGGGGTCGTTCCACAGGTCCATGATGTAGTCGGCGCACTGCGGAGCTGATCTCGTCTTCGTCGATGCCGTTGGCGTCCCGGTAGGCGTGGGACCGC
Organism: uncultured Spirochaetota bacterium; assembly: GCA_963736785.1. Taxonomy (GTDB): domain Bacteria; phylum Spirochaetota; class Spirochaetia; order SZUA-6; family DRHE01; genus MIBK01. The sequence goes on from CAVTQG010000030.1 coordinate 6,920, forward strand.
GCTGATCAGCGTGCCGAACTGCACCACCCCGATCGCGCCGGCGGCCAGGAACAGGGAGGCGGAGGTGAAGCCGGAAACCTGGTGGAACTTGAGCTTGTTGAAGCGCCGGGCCGGAGCGGGCTCGGGTGCCGGCAGGGGCGCGACGGCCGCGGCCTCGGCTGCCGAGCCTTCGGGCAGCGTCAGGGCCAGCGGCTCCTCCGACTCGGTGGCGCCGGCGGCGATCCAGGCGCGCAGCAGGTTCTTCTGGGTCACGGGCAGCGGTTCGCCTCCCATGGGCATGGCGTCGGAGGCCACCATGGTGTACAGGGGGCTCTTCTCCGGCGAGCCCGGGGTTACCCGGGCTCGGGTCGGCGATGCCCTGGAAGGAAGCCGCCCAGTCGTGGCAGGCCGAGCAATTGGCCTCCAGGACCTGGCGCACGGTGAGGAAGCCCTGGTTGGCTTCCTGGGAGCCGGCGGCGAAGGGAAAGCACAGGAGCAGCAGCAGGCAGGCCGAAAGGCGAAGAACCGATTGCGAGCGCATGGGCACCTCCTTTGTGCCGTCCAGGCCGGTCGCCCGGATCCGCGGCTGGCCCTCATCGTACCACAATCCCACCGGGCATGGTAGGATCGGGCATGCGCGAGACCGCCTGGTGCCGGCTGGCCGCCGCCGCGGCGCTGGCCGCCGCCGGCGCATCGGGGCAGGGTGCCGGCGGGGTGGGCGTGGGCGGCACGGGCGGCACGGGCGGCGTGCTGGAAGCGCCCTGGACTATGGGGGACTGGCCAGGACCGGGCAGGCCCTCGTTCGAGGCGCGCTGGGACCGGGTGGGACGGGAGGCGATCCCCATCGTCGGGCGGGCGCCCCTGTTTCTCAGGGCCCTCTCCGAGCGCATGGGCGAGGCCGCCTTCGACCGCTTGCTGGAAGGCTACGTTCGGCGCTGGACCTGGCGGATGGCCTCGGCGGGGGATTTCCTGGCGCTGGCTGAAGAAACCTGCGGCTGTCCTCTGGCGGAGCTGGCCGGGCGCTGGGGCGCGATCAGCCGGCCGTAGCGGCAACCGGGGCGGGAGCGCCCGGACGGCCGGCGCCGGGAGCGCCGCCGCAGGTCCCGTGCCGTCAGGCCCGCCGCGGTGCGCGGCCGCGGGGGCGCGCAGGGCGAGCAGGGCGTCCATCCACTTCAGCGGGCTTTCCCGGCGGAAGGGGATGCGGTACAGGCGGCCGCGGAACACGAAGTGCAGCTTGTCGCCGGGCTCCACGCTCAAGCTGTCCAGCTCGGCCAGCGGGGCGTCCAGGCGGATGCCGGCCTTGCCCTTGAACAGCAGGCGGCGGTCGGTCAGGAGCGCCCGGCCGAAGGCGAACAGCCTGAGGCGCGGGAAGCGCTTCTCCCGGAACAGGAAATGGGCGCGGCTCACCAGGTACAGCTTCTCGCCGGGATCCAGGCGCACCAGCGCCGAGCGGATCGGGGTCAGGGGCAGCGCCCGGATGCGCCGGTACCATTCCGCCACCGTGCGGCTCTCCCCCACGTCCCGGCCGTGCTCGTCCACCGGGGTCACCCGGCTGCGCAGGTCCACCCGCCAGGTGGAGAAGCAGCTGCGGCATTCGATCTGGTTGGTGGACAGGGGGCGCACGGCGCTCAGGCCTTCCACGGTGTGGCAGTTGGGGCAGCGGTACAGCACCTTGGACAGCCCGGCCGCCAGCCCGGTGAAATGATGGTGGGGGTCGTCGATCGGCAGCTCGTAGTCGCGGATCTCGATGGCCCGGGCGATATCGCTCAGGATCTGCTGTTCGGATTCCGGGATGTCATCGCGGGCGTACAGGCGGTTGAAGATCATGCGCACCGGGATGCGCCGCCATTTGGAGGCCCAGCGCGGCCAGGCCAGGTAGCCGCCCTCCAGCCGGCAGGTGTACACGGGCACCTTCATCCGGCGGATCAGGCGGGCGATCGTGGGGATCAGCGGCCCGTTGGTGCCGTCCCAGGTGCGCACCCCCTCCGGGTACAGCCCCAGGAGGCCGCCGCGCCCCAGGACCTGCATCATGTTCTTCATGGTCTTGAGGTCCGAGGCGGCCTTGCGCTTGGGGAAGGCGCCGAGCCAGCGCAGAGAGCCCGCCGAGGAAGCGGCCGCGGAACAGCTCCTCGGTGGCCACGAAGTAGACCGGCCGCCGCAGCGCGTCGTAGATCCAGATCGGGTCGAAGAGGGTGACGTGGTTGGCCACCAGGATTCCGCCGCCGCTGCGGGGCACCACCAGGGCGTTGACCGGCTGGAGTCGAAACAGGTATTGGATGGGCTTCCGCAATAACAGGAGAACCAGCTGGTAGAACCAGCGCCGGACCGGGCGCACCTCCCGCGGCTGGGACCTGGAGCTGCTCACCTGCTGTTTCCTCTATCCAGCACAATAGGGGCAGCGCGGCCGGCAAGTCAAGCGCGGCGAGCCCCCGCGCCGGCGCGGCCGGCGCGAAAGGCCCTCCAGCGCTCCCCCGCCTGGGCCCGCCCCTCCAGGAGCACGCGGCCCGGGCGCTTCTCCTGCTGCCGCCCGCCCCGCCTCCTCCAGCAGGCCCGCGACCCGCTCCTCCAGCCAGCCGGCCTCCGGGAAGGACGCCCGGCGCCGGCCTCGCAGGACGCGGTCGAACAGGAACAGGGCTTCCGGGCGCTGGTTCTCGTAGAACTCGCAGCGCATGGCCAGGGGCAGGATCGCCACCGGGGCGCCGTGCTCGCGCCAGGATGCGCTCCACGCCGCGCTGAAAGCCCAGCGGCCGGTCGGAGGGATGGCGGATGCCGCCCTGGGGAACAGGCCCAGGGCGTTGGCCGGATCGCGAAGCACCGAGGCCGCGTAGGCCAGGGAGGCGGCCACCTCGCCGCCGCAGCCCGGCCGGATGGTGAAGGCCCCCACGCGCCGGAAGAATCGGAAACGGGTCACGTGCTCCTCCAGCACCATCAGGTGCAGGCGCCGCCCCAGCAGCCGGCGGTTCAGCTCATAGAGGAACAGCCCGTCCCACCAGCTGCCGTGGTTGGGCAGGATCAGCAGCGGCAGCCCGGGCGGCGGGAGGGGGGCTCGCCCAAGAGGCGCAGCGCGTGGAAATGCCGCCGCAGCAGACGGGTGAGGTAGATCGAGAAGAGGGCCTCCGCCCAGGGCTGGTGCCGCGCGGTGATCATACCCCCCGATTCTGGGGGAAGTTGAATTCCTGTGTCAACGAACTTGCCCGGTATCGTAGGATTGCGGTAATGTTCCTGGAGTAAGCGGAAACGCGGAGGAGGGAACATGAAACGACTGGTGGCATTCTGCTGATGCTGGCCGCGGCGGCGGCCTTGCTTTCGGCCGCGGAGCAGGAAGTGGATGTGGTGTACCTGAAGGACGGCAGCGTCCTGCGCGGGACGATCGTCGAGCGGCAGACCTATCCCGTGGAGGGCATCGTCTTGCGCACCGGCGACGGCCTGAAAATCCCCATCCCCATGGACAAGATCCAGCGCATCACCCAGGAGGTGGCGGAGGGGCAGGCGAGCGGCGGAGCTGCCGGCATGGGGGGCGCGCTGATCGAGCCCGTACGCCATCGAGGTCAACCTGCTGGGTTTCCTGCAGTTCGGGCCCTTCGCCCGCTTCCACTTCCGCGTCGGCGACGGCCTGACCGTGGCCCCGCACCTGCGCGTGGGCTACGCCGGGCTCCTGCCCTGGGTGCTTTTCGGCAACCCGGACATCGGCGTGGGCACCTCCGTGCTGGGCTTTTTCCCCGCCGGGCTCGGGAACAACCGGATCTACGCCGGGGGCTTCGCCGAGGTGTCGCTGAACCTGGAGAGCAACCTGCATCGTCACCGGCGGGGGCAACGCCGGCTACCGCTTCCGCTTCCCGGGCGGGCGCTACTGGAACGTGGGCGGCTTCGCCGGCGCTGTTCTACGACACCTGGTGGGAGACGCTGTACTTCTTCGGCATGGTGGAGCTGGCCTGGGGCAAGGAGTTCGGCAGATGAAGCGCTCCCAGATCAACCGTTACATGAAGCAGACGATCAGCCTGCTCGCCAAGAACCGCTTCCACCTGCCGCCCTTCGCCTTCTGGTCGCCGGCGGACTGGGCAGTGCAAGGGGACGGAATGCCAGGAGATCGTGAAGCAGCAGCTGGGCTGGGACATCACGGATTTCGGGCTCGGGGACTTCGAAACCACCGGCCTGATCCTGTTCACCATCCGCAACGGCACCCTGGAGGAGCTGCAAAAGCCGGGCGGCAAGACCTACGCCGAGAAAATGCTGATCGTGCGCGAGCGGCAGGTCACCCCCACCCATTTCCACTTCCAGAAAATGGAAGACATCATCAACCGCGGCGGCGGGCGAGCTCGAGATCCAGCTGTGGAACTCCACCGCCGGAGGAGGAGCTGGCGGACAGCGAGGTGAGCGTCAGCGTGGACGGCACGCGCCGGACAGTCCCGGCCGGGGGCACCGTGATCCTCAATCCCGGGGAGTCCATCTGCCTGCCCGCGCGGCTGTACCACAAGTTCTGGGGGCGGGAGGGCAAGGGCACGGTGCTGGTGGGCGAGGTGAGCCGGGTCAATGACGATTACGTGGACAACCGGTTCTACGAGAAGGTCGGTCGCTTCGCCAAGATCGAGGAGGACGAGCCCCCGCTGCACCTGCTGTACGACGACTACAAGCGCTACTATCGCCTGGCCTGAACGGCCGCCGCCGGCCTCGCCTGCGGCGCGTGCTGGAGGCGGATCGGCCGCCGGTCGCGGTAGCGCACCTGCCGCAGCCCGGGGCAGGCGGCGATCCACTGGTCCACCTCGTCGAAGCCGTAGCCCACCAGGTGCGGCTCGTGCGCGTCCGAGCCCGTGATCACGGACAGGCCGCGGGCGGGCGGCCAGCGGCAGGATGTCCGGCAGGGGGTAGGGCAGCCTCCAGGAGCGGCGCATGCCGGAGGTGTTGATCTCCAGGCTCATGCCCGCCTGGGCGGCCAGCGACAGCACCTCCTCCACGTCCTGCGCATTGGAGGGCAGCACCGGGTGGCCGGGCTGGCGGATCAGGTCCAGGTGGGCCACCGCGTCGTACAGACCGCTGCGCGATCCCGCGCTTCAGCGCCTCGAAGTAGTCGTGGTAGATCGCCGCCAGGGGCCGGCCCGGGAAATCGAAGTCGAACACCCAGTTCTCCCCGGGCCAGTCGCGCACGAAGTGCACGGACAGGAGCACCAGGTCCAGGGGGTAGCGGCCGAGGAACTCCTCGACGGTTTTCTCGAAACCGTCGTAGAAATCCGCCTCGACGCCGCAGAGGATGGAAAGCTCCGGGTAGCGGGCGCGCAGGCGCTCGACCTCCCGGAAATAGCGGTCCGCGTCCGCGGGCTCCATGCGCAGCCCTTCCGGCCCGCGGGCGAAGCCGGGCAGGGGGATGTGCGGGGTGAAGCAGATCTCCTGCAGGCCGCGGGCCAGGGCCTCGCTCCACGTACTGCTCCATGCGGCCCACCGCGTGGCGGCAGAAGGGAGTGTGCAGGTGATAATCGAACATGCGCGGGGAAGGGTTTCCTTGCGGCGAGACGGCGCTCAGCCGACCTGGGTGGTCAGGAAGATGGGCAGGGTCATGTGCCCGATCTGGTCCTGCAGCTCCTCGATCTCGTCGATGTGCCGGTCCTCGTCCTCCAGGATCTCCTCCAGGATCTCCCGGGTGGCGAAGTCGTTGACCTCCCCGGCCAGCTTGATGCCCTCGTTGTAGGCCTTGATGGCCCCGGCTTCCGCCGCGTGGTCGTTCTCCAGCATCTTGGGCACTTCCGCGCCGATGCTGATCTTGTTCAGCTGGCTCACCACGGGCCGGCCCTCCAGGAACAGGACGCGGGCGATGAGCTTCTCGGCGTGCTTCATCTCCTCGATGGCGCGCTTCTCGAAGTACTTGTGCAGCTTCTCGTAGCCCCAGTTGTCGCACATCTCGGAGTGCACCATGTACTGGTTGATGGCCGTGAGCTCGTCGGCCAGCAGCGCGTTGAGCGTGGTGATCAGTTTGTCGTTGCCTTTCATTGTTCGCCTCGGGTGAACCTATAATAGATCATTTCCGGGCCTTGAAAAGGCCATGAAGGGAGAGAGGATGAAACGCAAGACTTGGGTCGTGGTTTGCCTGGTAGTGGTGCTGGTCTGCGGCGTGGCGCTGGCCGCCGGGGCGCAGGCCAAGAAGGCGAGAAGAAGATGGACTGGGGGGCGAGCGGCTGGGCTCATCTTCAACATCTGGGACCTCGGTGGGGTCGCCGCTCCAGCGACGGATTGTCGACCGGGCCTGGGCGTGAAGTACTGGATTGCGGATAAGATGGCGATTCGCGCGCTCTCTGGATTTCGAGTACCTGCATAACACAGGCGGCCGGGACACCACGACACCGTTTTCGGCCTGTCGGGGGCTTTCGAGTACCACTTCATGACAGGGCAGGGTTTCCCCGTACACGGGCGGCCTGGTGGGATTCGAATCCAGCGTGACGGCGACACCAGCGACCTGAGCCTGCTCCTCGGCGGCCTGTTCGGCGTCGAGGTGCGGGTGCTGGAGTCCCTGGGGCTGTTCGCCGAGTACAACCTGCGCCTGTCTTACGAACGAGCCGGTCGTCAATATCGACGCTGGCAGCCGGCAACAATGCCTCGCTCGGGGTGAGTCGTCTACCTGCCGAAAGGCAGGGACGGCGCTCAGACGCCGACCAGGCGGGAAAGGCCCAGGCCGATCCCGTAGGCCGCGGCGGCGGCCAGGCCGCCGACGACGAGCATCTCCGCGCCCGCCGGCCAGCCAGCTGCGCCGGGTGAAGCGCGACTTGAGCGCGCCCAGGACGAAGAGGGTCAGGCCGGTGAGGGCGATGGACAGCGGCGAAGGTGCGGCCGGCGAGCGCGGGCAGGAAGCGCGCGCCCACGTAGGCGGCCAGGGGGATGAAGCCGAACAGGGCGAAGGACAGGAAGGTGGCCAGGGCGTGCTTCCAGGGGCGACTCGCTCGCTTTCCACGATGCCCAGCTCCTCGGCCATCATCACCGACACCCAGGCCTGCTTGTTGCGCGCCAGGACCTCGGTGACGGCCCGCGCGTCGCCGGGGTCCATGCCCCGCGCGGTGTACAGCTCCACCATCTCCCGCTTCTCGCCCTCCGGGTAGTTCTCCACCTCCCAGGCCTCGCGCTCCCGCTCCGCCCGGTTGTACTCCTGCTCCGCCTTGGTGCTCAGGAAGTCGCCGATGGCCATGGACAGGCCGTCGGCCACCAGGTTGGCGAAGCCCATGATCAGCACCACCCCGGCCGAGAGGGAGGCGCCGGCCACGCCGGCCACCACGGCGAAGGTGGTGACGATCCCGTCCAGCCCGCCGTACACCATGCTCTTGATGTACTGCCCCTGGGCCTGCTGGTGCTCCTCCAGCGCCTCGTCGCGCGGGCGGTCGTGGGCGTGGCGCGAGAGCTCGGCGTTGCGGCTCTTGTAGGCCTGCAGGGCCTTGTCCAGGTTTCTCGACAGCATACTACCCTTGAGTATCGGCAGGCCCCTGCGTTTTCTCCTGCTCCCCCGTCTGGCGGCGCTCCAGGAAGCGGTCGAAGGCCTCCCGCCCCTCCTGCTCCCAGAACTCCCGCCAGTAGCGCCAGCGCTCGGGTCCGGAGTGCCGGCCGCCCCAGTCCCCGTGCCTCCAGTCGTGGCCGGGGGCCGCGCCAGCGCCGGCCATGCCCGCGACCGCCCCCTACGGCCCCGAAGATCAGCTTGGCCAGCACCACGATGCCGAAGGCCTGCCAGTAGGTGATGCTCCCCAGTCCGAAGATCGCGGGCATGAGCCAGTTCCACAGCAGCATCACGAACCAGCCGAAGGCCAGGGCGAACACCGCGGCGGCCAGCACCCCCAGGATCACCAGCCCGACGATGCGCAGCACGCGCAGCGGCGGGAAGGAAACGGGAAACTCTTCGTCCATACGGTCGTTCATACTCCTCCTCCAGGTTCTTTAGGTTTTCAGGTGCGCGAGCGAGGCGCGCAGGGTCTTCACCGCCCGGTGCTTGCGGGCCAGCAGGGTGCCGATCGGAACGCCCCACCTGGCCGCCAGCTCCCGGAAGCTGGAACCCTCCATCTCCGTGGCCAGGAACACGGCCCGCTGCGGGGCCGGCAGCCGGTCGATGGCCGCGAACAGTCCTTCCCGCAGCTCCCGCCCTGCCGCCACCCCGGCGGCCTCGGTGCGCTCGTCGGCCAGCTCCTCGGGCAGAGGCTCGCTCGCGCGCCGGCGCCTGCGGTACAGGTCCACGACCCGGTTGCGCAGCGCCCGGTACACGTACGCGGACAGGTCCCGTATTGGCTCGGCCAGGTTCGTGGATTCGAACAGGCTCAGGGCCACGTCCTGCACCACGTCCTCCGCGTCCCGTTCGGCCGTGTCAGCCAGCCAGGAGCGCGCCGAGCGGACCAGCTGTTGCCACTCCGCGGCCAGGAATTGGGACAGGCGCTGGCGATGCCGTTCCGCGCTCACATTCTTACCGACGCGCGGAGGGGAGTTTTATTGCACCCGCCGGCAGGATTCAGGTGTGGGGCATGAAGCCGTACAGCTCGGTGGAGAAGAAGATGCGGTTTTCCACCTGGGTTCACCCCCGGGACGGCGCGGGCGATTTGCTCGCAGCGGGATGACCGCCCCATGGGTGTTCACCGTACCGTTGAGGGTGACCACCCCGTCGCGCGCCTCGGTCTCCAGGAACTTGACCGGGATGTTCTCGGTGTACAGGATGGCCGTTTCCACCCGCTGCTTCAGGCACAGGTCGGCCAGGCGCTTCTCCCGCTGCCTTCTGGGTGTCCTTGCCGTCCAGCAGGCTGATGACCTTGCGCAGCAGCTCCGCGGCAGCTCTCGCCGTCGATGGTCTGGGTGTTGAGCACCAGGTCGTAGAGGCTGGCGTCTTCCCAGTTGACGTTGAAGAAGAAGCGGTGGAAGCCGGTCCGGGCCTGGTCGCTGTGACGGATGATGGCCTCGGCGTGCCGGTCGTCGCACTTGTAGGCCTTCTTGATGCGCTCGATGCGGGTGGGCAGGGGGGCGATCACCCGCACGTGGTAGACGCCGGGCACTCCGGCCAGCAGGACCTGGCCGCCGCGCCCCAGCACGATCCCGTTTCCCTGCAGGGCGAACTCGTAGATGACCGTCTTGAGGAAGTGCAGGTAGCGATTGCGCTCCGAGGAGAAGATTTCCCAGAAGGAGGGGCGCTTTTCGTCGTACTTCTGCAGGCTGGCCGACGACACGCCGTAGCCCGCCAGCGCCTTCTCCAGTGACTCCTTGTCCAGGAACCGGTACTTCAAAGGCTCGACCAGCGCCTTCGCGATCTGGGTTCCGAAACTTCCGCTCTGGCGGGACAAGGTCAGGATCGCCATACTCCTACCTCCTTGCCAATGAGCTTCTACTTCATACGATAGCGGAGTCGATGCGGGAAATGCAAGCGAAAGCCGGCCGGCTTCCGGCCGGGTGCCGGCTAGATACCTGACAATTCCAGTTGACAATAAGCCGGTGAGGTGTAGGTTGAGGGGAGAAATTGATCCCCCCCCCAGGGGGGGAGGGGTAGCGGGGTAACAAGAATGAAGGTCGATGAACTGACGGTCACCGGCATGACCTGCGCGTCCTGCTCGGCCCGCGTGGAGAAGGTCGTGGGCAAGCTCGCCGGGGTCAAGAGCGCGAGCGTCAACCTGGCCACGGAAAAGCTGAGCCTGGAGTACGACGAGGCGGTGCTCTCCGAGGAGCAGGTCGCCCAGGCCGTGCGAAAGCGGGGTACGGGATCGCTCCGAAGCAGGAGGCCAAAAGAGTCACCATCCCGGTGGAGGGCATGACCTGCGCCTCCTGCGTGGCCCGCATCGAGAAGGCGGTGGGCCGCCTGGAGGGCGTGGCGAGCGTGGCCGTGAACCTGGCCACCGAGCGGGCCGACGTGCTGTACGATCCGCAAACCGTGCGCCTCTCGGAGATCAAGCGCGCCATCACCGCGCTGGGCTACACCCCGCGGGAAATCGACGCCGGGGAGGCGGTGGATCTGGACGCCCAGCGCAAGCAGAAGGCCATCCGCACCCTGCGCACTCGCTTCATCGTGGCCGCCGCCGCCGCGCTGCCCCTGCTTTACCTGGCCATGGGGCACATGCTCCCCGGGGCGCGCCTGCCCCTGCCGTATTTCCTGGACCCGATGCAATACCCCCTGGTGTACGCCCTGGTCCAGCTCCTGCTGGTCATCCCGGCCATCGGCGCCGGCAGCCGCTTCTACAGCGTGGGGCTGAAGGCGCTGTGGCACCGCGCCCCGAACATGGATTCGCTGATCGCCATCGGCACCGCGGCGGCCGTGCTCTACAGCCTGGCCTCCACCGTGCGCATCGCCCTGGGAGACTTCGCGGCGGCCGGGGAGCTGTACTTCGAGACCGCGGCGGTGATCATCGCCCTGATCCTGCTGGGAAAGACGCTGGAGGCGGCCTCCAAAGGCAAGACTTCGCAGGCCATCAAGAAGCTGATGGGGCTGGCGCCCAAGACCGCCGTGATCCTGGTGGACGGCAAGGACACCGAGGTGCCCATCGCCGAGGTGGAAGTCGGCGACCTGGTGCGCGTCAAGCCGGGGGAGAAGATCCCCGTGGACGGGGAGGTGGTGGAGGGCTACACCGCGGTGGACGAATCCATGCTCACCGGGGAGAGCATCCCGGTGGAGAAGAAGGCCGGCGACCCGGTCACCGGGGCCAGCCTGAACAAGAACGGCTCCATCGTCTTCCGGGCCACCCGGGTCGGCGCCGACACGGCCCTGGCCCAGATCGTGAAGCTGGTCGAGCAGGCCCAGGGCTCCAAGGCCCCCATCGCCCAGCTGGCCGACGTGGTGTCCGGATACTTCGTGCCCATCGTCATGGGCATCGCCCTGCTGGCGGGCCTGGCCTGGCTGGTCACGCGGCGAGAGCGTGGTGTTCGGCCTGACCATCTTCACCGCCGTGCTGGTCATCGCCTGCCCCTGCGCCCTGGGGCTGGCCACCCCGACGGCCATCATGGTCGGCACCGGCCGGGGCGCGGAGAAGGGGATCCTGTTCAAGGGCGGAGCGGCCCTGGAGCAGACCCACCGCGTGCAGACGGTGGTGCTGGACAAGACGGGCACCCTGACCGAGGGCCGCCCGGTGGTGACCGACGTGGTGCCCGTCGACGGCATTGCCCCGGCGGAGCTGCTGCGCCTGGCGGCGGCCGCCGAGCGCGGTTCGGAGCACCCCCTGGGGGAGGCCATCGTGCGCGGGGCCGCCGAGCAGGGCCTGGCCGCCACCTCGGCCGACCGCTTCCAGGCCATCCCCGGCCGGGGCATCGAGGCCAGCATCGAAGGCCGGGAGGTGCTCCTGGGCAACGAGAGCCTCCTGACCGAGCGCGGCGTGGCGGTGGGGCCGCTGGCCGGGCGCTGGGCCGAGCTGGCCTCCGCCGGCAAGACCCCGATGTTCATCGCGGTGGGCGGGAAGGCGGCCGGGATCGTCGCGGTGGCCGACCTGCCCAAGCCCTCCAGCGCGCGGGCGGTGCAGCACCCTGCGGGAGATGGGCCTGGAGGTGGTCATGCTCACCGGCGACAACCGCCGCACCGCCCAGGCCGTGGCCGCCGCGGTGGGGGTGGACCGGGTGCTGGCCGAGGTGCTGCCCAAGGACAAGGCGGAAGCGGTGAAGAGGCATCCAGGCCGAGGGCCGGCGGGTGGCCATGGTGGGCGACGGGATCAACGACGCGGCCGCCCTGGCCCAGGCGGACATCGGCATCGCCATCGGCTCGGGCACGGACGTGGCCATCGAGTCCGCGGACCTGGTGCTGATGCGCGACGACCTGGAGGACGTGCCCGCGGCCATCGCCCTGAGCCGGGCCACGATCCGCAACATCAGGCAGAACCTGTTCTGGGCCTTCGGCTACAACGTGCTGGGCATCCCGATCGCCGCGGGGCTGCTGCACGCCTTCGGCGGGCCTCTGCTCAACCCGATCTTCGCGGCGGCGGCCATGTCCATGTCCTCCGTGTCCGTGGTGAGCAACGCGCTGCGCCTGCGGCGTTTCCGCTTCCGGCGGGGAAAGGGTGAGCGGGTGGACCACGACAGTCAGGAAAGCCGCAAGGCCCTCGATCTGTTGAAGACCGTGCGCGGGCAGGTGGAAGCCGTCGTGCGCATGGTCGAGGAGGAGCGCTACTGCATCGACGTGTCCCGGCAGGTGCTGGCCGCCATCGCGCTGCTGCGCAAGGCCAACCTGCTGATCCTGCGCCAGCACATGAACACCTGCGTCAAGGACGCGATCCATTCGGACCGCGGCGCCGAGAAGATCGACGAGATCACCATGATTCTGGAAAAATATCTGGAGAGGTAAGGAGAGAAACTTCATGACCAGCAAGACGCTGAAAGTCGAAGGAATGAGCTGCCACCACTGCACGGAGGCCGTGACCCGGGCGGTCCGCGCCCTGGCGGGGGTGGAGCACGTGGAGGTCAGCCTGCAGAAGAAGTCCGCCGAGGTGCGCTACGACGAGTCCGTCCTGGCCGAGGCGCAACTGGCGGCGGCCATCGAGGGGGAAGGCTACCAGGTCGTGCGCTGAGCGGCCGGCTCCAGTTCGACGCGGCCGGAGCCCCGATAGCGGGCGTAGGGGTTGGCGAAGGCCCGCAGGCGCAGGAAGTGCTGGAGAAACAGGGTGTAGCGCAGGGGTGGGAGGAAGACGATGCTGCCCTGCCGCCCCGCGCTGCGGTACGAGACCTCCAGCTTGCAGTTGCTCTCCACCAGCACCGAGGTGAGCTCCCCGTAGGCGATACGCTTGGCGGGGGTCTTTCCGCCCTCGACCAGTAGTCCGTCGGTTTCCAGCACCAGGGCGCCGGCGCGCAGCCCGGCTACGCCGGCACGCTGGCGGCGCCCGTCCTCCAGGTCGACCAGCTCCCCGGCGATGCGCCTCCCGGCCGGCTCCAGGCCCTGAACCCAGGCCAGGTTCTGCTTCTCCAGCTCCGGCAGGCTGAAGACCCCGGCCGGACCGCGCAGCCCTTTTCCCTCCAGCAGCGTGAAGATGGTGCCGCAGGCCGCGCAGGCCAGGCGCCCGTCGTCGTACCCCCGGCAGCGGAAAGGCACCCCGCATTGAGGGCAGCGGTATACGAGCTGCTCGGCGTTGCGGGCCGGCTGCGGGCGGGCGAGGAAGCGGCGGCGCGCGTCCCACAGCCGTTCGCCGCGCAGCAGCTCCTGCACCAGCCTCCGGGCGTCCCCGGGCGGATGAACCCGGTAGCGGATCCGCAGCCGTGAACGGCGCAGCCGGCGGGAAAAGCGCGGCTGCTGCTCGAAAGTCCCGTACAGCTCCACGGTGACGATGGGCACCCGGCGCTTCTCCAGCACCTTGAAAACCGCCGGCTCGCAGGCCGTTTCCCCGTACCAGCTGCGCGCCCCCTCCGGGTACATGCCCACCGCCCCGCCGGAGTCCAGCAGCTGGAAGGCGGTCATGATCGGCCGTAGGTCCGGCCGGCTGCGCACCAGGGGGATGCATCCCAGGCTCTTGAAGTACAGACCGGTAAGCCATTGCCGGAACAATACGGCGGTGGCAATGTAGTTCACCTGTCGTCCGATGCGGAAGGCCATGAAGTAGGGGTCCATGTAGTTGCGGTGCAGCGCGATGAGGAAGAACGGGCCGCTGCGCGGCACCCTGGCCAGGCCCCGCAGCTCCAGGCCGCACCACAGGCGGTAGAATACGTAGATCAGGCGCAGCGACCAGAAATATATCGAAGGGATGAAGAAGCTCGTGCCGCGACGGTAGCGCTGGTACTGGCGGGTGAAGCGCCGCAGGAGAGCCGGCTCCTCGATGAAGCGGGCGTGCGCGGCCCACAGCAGGAAGGCCAGGGGACCGGAAGCGAGCAGGCAGCCGGGGCTGCCCAGCGCTAGGGCCGAACCCAGCAGGACGAGCTGGAAGCCGGCGGACAGCGGGTGGCGCATGACCTGATAGGGACCGCTTTCCGTTAGTTTGCCCGGCCCCGCGGCGGCCAGCTCCTGCGCCGTGCGGAACAGCACCAAAGCGCCCAGAGCTGCCGTCAGCGCCGCGAAGCCGGGCGCAGGCGGGAAGCGCCGGAAGCCGGCCAGCTCGTCCAGCTCCATTCCGGCGGCGAGCAGTCCGGCCCCCAGCAGGCAGCGCAGCAGGAACCATGGAACAAGCCTGACCAACACAGGCTGATACCGTATCGTTTGTACCCGCTGGCTGTAAAGGCACCCTCGAGCTCAGTCGACCGCGAGCACCTCCACCAGCGCGCGCCGCCAGGCCTCCGGCTCGGGAAACAGCTCCAGGTAGCGGCGCAGGCGGAAGCGCGGCCCGACCGTGAGCTCGGCGACCACGCCGTCCTCGGCCGCGCGCACGCACCCCCGACAGCAGCACCTTGCGCTTCAAGGCCCGAGCTCCCGGCTCCAGGCGCAGCTCCGCCCCGACGCGCCGGACGGTGGCCGGGGCGTGTTCCGCGGCCAGGTACTGCAGCAGGCGCTCCGCGGCCTGGGGGAAGAAGCGCTCGGGCAGGTACAGCCGCAGGCGGATCGTCGGCGATGGCCGGCGGCCGCGTCCGGCGGCCGCGAGCGCGACTTCCGCAGCGACGGCGGCCAGCGCCTCCGGGTCCCAGGCGGTGAGGGCGAACACGGAACGGCCGAACCAGGGGGGAAAGCGGTCCCGGGCGGCCCTTCGCCGGCGAACAGGGTTTCCCGGACCGCCAGCAGGTTCTCGGTCAGCGCAGGGTGCCGCGCCAGGAGCCGGCGCAGCATCCAGGCTTCCAGCCACTCCGGGGAGCTGCCCGCCGCCTCGCGCGGCACCTCCAGGACCGCGAACCGGCTTCAGGCGGGCCTTGCGCCGCATCAGCTCCGCCATCGCCGCCGGCGCATCGGCGGGCAGCCGGATCTTCACTGACGCCGGCGGGGGCCGGTCGCGCGGCGCCGGAGGCCAGGCTCTCCACGGCCCTGCGGTACTGCTCGTGGCGCGCCGCGGCCTCCACCGGGGTGCGCACGAAGCCCAGGGGGAAGGGGTAGTCCGCGGGCTTTTCGGCGGCCAGCTCCCGGGCGTCCAGCGGGTGGGCGCCTGAGCCATCGCGGACAGCAGCCTCCAGGCGGCGGCGGGCAGCTCCCGGTCGTAGCACAGCCCGGCCTCGGCCAGGGCCGCCAGCGGCTCGTGCAGCCAGTAGCCCCCGAGGGCCAGCACCTGGGAGGCGGCGTACTCCGGCCAGGAGGAGGCCAGCCGGAACTCGCCGACCGGTTCCACCGCCGCGCGCGCCTCCCGGACCAGGGGCTCCCAGTCGCGCTCCTCGAGGAACAGCCGGTCATGGGCCAGCGGGGTGAAGGGCATGCGCACCAGGCGGTTGAAGCTGAAGACCAGGCGCAGTCCGCGCTCGCGCTTCTCGCCCCGCAGCCAGCCCAGGAAAGGCCCGGAACTCCTCGAAGTCCTCGCGGTTCTTCGTAGCCCGTCAGCAGGTAGAACAGCTTGACCTCGCGCGCCCCACCGGCCAGCAGGCGCGCCAGGAGCTGCCGGACCGGGCTCTCCTCCAACCCTTTCTGCAGGTAGGCGCGCAGCCGCCGGCTGATGCCCTCGATGCCGAGGGTGTAGCTGCGCTTGCCCGCCGCCAGCTCCAGCTCCAGCAGGCCGGGGGTGTCGTTCAGGATGTCCGCGCGCTGGCTCATGAAGTTGACCTGGGCGAACAGGCGGTTAGCCTTCCAGCAGCAGCCGGGGCAGGTCGGGGTGGGTGTTCACGTTGAAGCTGGCCAGCTCCAGGGTGTGGGCCCCGCGTGGCAGCGCTTCAGGCGCCGGGCCTCCTCCAGCAGCTCGCCGGCGGGCATCGGGCGGTAGGGCCGGCGCTCGTAGCCTTCGAAGCAGAAGGAGCAGCGGAAGGGGCAGCCGTAGGAGAGGGTCAGGCGGGCCGTGGCGGCCTCCGGTCCGGGCAGCACGGGGTAGGGCGGCAGCGGTCGGCGGCGGCGGCGGAGCCGCCGAGCGGCGAGTAGACCGCCTGGCGGCCAGACCGCCTGGGTCACCTCTCGCTCCAGGCTGCCCGCCGGCCAGAAGCCCCGCACCGCGGCCGCTGCTTCCAGGCGCGCCTTCTTGGGCTCGCCCGCGCCGCGCCGGCCAGGATGCGCACCAGGGCCTCCACCTCGCCCTCTCCCTCGCCGAAGAACAGGCCGTCGGCCAGGCAGTCCCCGTCCGGAAAGATCAGCCCCTGCGCGGCCATGGCGCTGGAGCCGCCGACGACCAGCAGCGGGAAGGACTCGCCGCGCTCGCTGGCCCGCAGCGGCACGCCGGCGCGGGACGAGCAGGTAGTACAGGTTGAGCAGCTCCAGGTGGTAGGAGCAGGAGGCGAGCAGCAGGTCGAAATCCTCCAGGGAGCGCCGCGAGGCGATGCCGGTGGCGGGGGGCACGCCGGAGGATTCCAGCAGGCGGCGGTCGGCCTCGGGGGGGAAGAAGCAGAAGTCCAGGAAGGCCCCGGGCTCCGCGGCGCGCACCGCCTGGGCCAGGAAGAGGTGCGGGGTGGAGCGGTCCACGTCCCGGAAGGGGGACAGGCGGAGCACCAGCACGCGCAAGGCGGCCTCCGCCCAGCCGGGGTTTCCCAGGCTCGGGCCGCAGGCGTAGAGCTCGGCCTGCCGCAGGCGGTGCCAGGTCCCGGCGAAAAAGGCTCCGTAGTCAGCCATGCGCGGGACTCCGGGGGATCAGGGCCTCCAGCGGCTCTCGGCTACAGCCGCAGGAAACCGAACACCAGGCCCGCGGCCGCCAGCAGGCTGAAGATCACCAGCACCAGCCCACGGCCGGCTGCCAGCGATACGCCCGGCTGGTCTTGTTCAGGCTGGAGGCGAAGTGCAGCGTCTCCACGTCGAATCCTTTTTCCCAGGTCAGCTCCAGGGCGGTCAGGAAGGCGGCGCCGACCAGCAGCGCCAGGGCCAGCACCCAGCCCGGGGCGCCGTGCAGGGCGCCGTTCGCGCGCAGGTAGGCGGCGGGCAGCTCCGAGCCGAAGAACTCGCCGGCCAGCAGGAACAGCGGCGCGTAGATCGACAGCTCGTGGGCGAACAGCAGGGCCGCCGCGGCCGCGGCGGGCAACACCCACAGCGCGTCGGGCCAGCTCAGGGGCACCAGCAGGAACAGCAGGGCCGCCGCGAGCGCGCGAGCCGCGCGCGGCGGCGCACCAGGCACCAGGTTCTGGGCGAGGCCGAACACGAACAGGGCGCTGGCCAGGCGGGCCAGGGTCAGGTACGGCTGGCCGGCGTGCGCCGAGGGGCAGGGAGTCGAACAGCGCCGGGAAGCGGCGGGAAGGCCGGCGGCCGCCAGGAAAGCCCGGAGGCCTGCAGGCTGAAGAAGGCGGCGCCCAGCAGCGCGCCGATCAGCGTGGGCAGCAGCACGGTCCGGGCGCGGAAGGCCCGGAAGCGCAGGAGGACGAAGGGGTTCAGCCCGCGCGGCAGCAGGAACCAGAGCAGGGGCAGGAGGGAGCCCAGCAGCGGCGGCAGCACCTGCGGCATGAAGTCCGGCTTCACAGGCCAGCAGGCTCAGGCCGGCGCTGCAGGCCCCAGGTCAGCAGCGCGAACAGGGCGATCATCCAGGCCAGCGGCTGCCCGCTGCGCCGTGGCGCGCCGCGGCCGCCGCTCGGGGTTCTTCTCCGCATTGCGCTTGAAGGACAGCAGCTTGTTGGCGAACCAGGAGCCCCCGGACCAGGCGGCCATGCCGCCGCCTTTCTCCAGCGGGGCCAGCTCGGCGGCGGGGATGGAGCAGACCAGGTACTGGGCGTCGGCGCCGGGAGGCCCGGGCTCCGTCCCGGGCGCTGAACACCAGGACCGGCTGGCGCAGGCGGGAGATCCGGCGATAGGGCGACAGCGTGGCGCATGGAGCCTGCTCGCCGCGGCGGTACAGCGGCGGAGGTGAGGCCCGGGGACAGCAGGCGCGCCAGGCCGCGCACGTGCGCGTCCGGCTGCGGCAGGCCCCAGCGCTCCGTGGCCAGGAGGCGCACCGCCTCGGCGGCCTTCTCGCGGGAGAGCTCTCCGCCGGCTCGTGCTCCAGAGATGCCGGAGGAGTCGCCGGCCAGCAGCGGGTCCAGCAGGATCAGGGAGGCGATGTCCCGCGGCCGGGCCTCCGCCAGGCGCAGCGCCAGGCGGCAGGAATCCAGGTGCCCGAGCAGGTGCACGCTGGTGGCCTTCAGCTTCAAGCGCAGCAGGTCCAGCGTGGCGCACAGCGGCTCCAGCAGGTCGTCCTGCGTCCGCGGCGGCGGGGTTGCGCTTCGAGCCGGGAAACTCCAGGTAGCACACCGGGAAATACTCCCGGAAGGAATCCAGCAGGTCGTGCATCACCTCGTGGCTGAAGGCGGGGTGGGCCTGCAGGGCCACGACCGGCGGGGTGCCGCCGCGGGCCCCGGTGATTTCCACCCACAGCGAACCCAGGCGCTCCCCGGCGCAGTCCAGGGCGCCGGGGACCAGGGCGTCGTACGCGCCGGCGGAGTCCTGGGGCCACAGCCGCCCCACCGCCAGGGTGAAGGAGTGCTGGCAGCGGCCGCAACGCAGCCGCGCGCTGCGCCCCCGCGGGAAGTGCGGAGGCACCCGCACCTGCCCGGCGAAGCCGCAGGAGGGACAGCGGAAGCGCATGGTGAGCATCTTGGGGGATTTCCGCGGAATTGTCAAATCGGCCGCGACCCACTATCCTGGAGGTCAAGGCCGCGCATGAAGACGCTGGTGATCGTGAACCCGAAGGCCGGGAAAGCGGGTGTTCCTGAACCTCTACCTTCCTCAAGTGCTGCGGGTCCTGAAGCGCGGGGGGGTCGTCGTATCGGGTCCTGCAGACGCGCTACGAGGGGCACGCCACCCGGATCGTGGCCCGCCTGCGCCACAAGGTGGACTTCATCACCGTGTTCGGGGGGGACGGCACCGTGCGGGAGGTGGTGAAGGGGCTGGGGGAAGAGCCGCTGCCGATCGGCATCATCCCCTTCGGCACGGTGAACGTGCTGGCCCTGGACCTGGGCATTCCCTTCAACCCGGTGCAGGCGGCCGCCGTCGGTGGTGGGCGGCAAGAAGCGGCGCATCGACGTCGGGTACATGAACGGCGAGCCGTTCCTGCTGATGGTTTCCACCGGCCTGGACGCCCTGACGGTGCACAACGTGGACCTGCGGACCAAGCGGGTGATCGGCCGCATCGCCTACCTGGTGTCGGCGCGTGGTCACCGTGGCTGACCTACCGGGCGCGGCGCGTCCGGATCCTGATCCCGGAAAGCGGCGTGTCCGACCGCGGCTACCTGGCCATCGTGGCCAACTCCCGCTTCTACGCGGGCCCCTACCGCATCGCCGACCAGACGCGCATCGACGACGGCCTGCTGGACGTGGTGCTGTACAAGCGGCGCTCGGTGGCGGCCATGCTGCGCCTGCTGGCCGGCATTCTCTTCAACCGCACGCGCTTCCTGCGGGACGTGGCCTACTACCGCTGCACGGAGGTGCGAGCTGAGCTCGCGCCGCCGGCAGAAGATGCAGATGGACGGGGACAAGGCCCCGAGCACCCCGGCGCGGGTCTGGGTGAAGAAGAGGCACTGAGCGTGCTGGTGCCGCGCCAGCGGGCCGCGGCCTTCACTCCCCGACGATCTTGACCAGGACCCGCTTGCGCCGCTTGCCGTCGAACTCGCCGTAGAAGATCCTCTCCCACGGCCCGAAGTCCAGCTTGCCCCCGGTCACGGCCACCACCACCTCCCGGCCCATGACGGTGCGCTTCAGGTGGGCGTCGGCGTTGTCCTCGTAGCCGTTGTGCCGGTAGCGCGAGTAGGGCTTTTCCGGGGCCAGCCCCTCCAGCCAGGTCTCGAAGTCCTGGTGCAGCCCGCTCTCGTCGTCGTTGATGAACACGCTGGCGGTGATGTGCATGGCGTTGACCAGCAGCGAGCCCCTCCCGGATGCCGCTCTCGGCCAGGGCCTGCTCGACCTGGGGGGTGATGTTCAGGAACTCGCGCCGCTTCCGGGTCTCGAAGGCCAGCTCTTTGCGGAAGCTCTTCATCGGAACACCTCGCCCCCGATGCCTAGGCGGGCGGCCGGGCGAGTGTCAACCGCGTAGGCTGGATGGCCGCGGGCCGGTTATAATGCTCCCATGCCCGCCACCGACCTGCTGATCCTGTACGAGGACAACCACCTCATCGCCGTGAACAAGCGGCCCGCGGACATCGTGCAGGGGGACAAGACCGGGGACCAGCCTCTGTCCGAGAAGGTCAGGGAATACATCAAGAGCAAGTACGCCAAGCCGGGCAGCGTGTTCGTCGGGGTGCCGCACCGCCTGGACCGGCCCACCAGCGGGGTGGTGCTGTTCGCCCGCACTTCCAAGGCCCTGGAGCGCCTGGCCCTGCTGTTCCGCGAGGGCGGGGTGGCCAAGAAGTACTGGGCCATGGTGCAGACCCGGCCGCCGCGCGACGAGGACACCCTGGTGCACTACCTGACCCGCAACGCCGAGCAGAACAAGAGCTACCTGGCCGACCAGCCCGGGCCCGGCGCCCGGGAGGCCCGCCTGCGCTACCGCCTGCTGCTGAGCCTGGACCGCTACCACCTGCTGGAGGTGGAGATGCAGACCGGGCGGCACCACCAGATCCGGGCGCAGCTGGCCCGCATCGGCTGCCCGATCAAGGGCGACCTGAAATACGGGGCCCGGCGCTCCAACCCCGGCGGCGGCATCCACCTGCACGCCCGGGAGGTCTCCTTCGTGCACCCGATCCGGCAGGTGCCCGTGCGGATCGTCGCCGACCCGCCCCCCGATCCCCTGTGGGACGAGGCCCTGCGGAGGCTGCGCGAGGCTCGGCAGATGGCGCTCCGGCGGGCGGCCTCCGGCCGGAGGCCACGGCCGAGGGATGAGGGGCGGCCACTTTCCCTGTACCCGGCACGGCCGGTGGGGTATACTGGCAGCCGGCCATGGAGCGCACCGTCCGTTTTCTGCTCAATGACGAGATTTCCCAGGCTGACCCTGCCCTCCGGGCTGGCGGTGCTGGACCTGCTGCGCCGGGAGCGGCGCCTCACCGGCACGCGCGAAGGCTGCCGGGAGGGGGACTGCGGGGCCTGCCTGGTGCTGCTGGGCGAGCCGGAGGGCGGGGAGGTGCGCTACCGGCCGGTGAACTCCTGCCTGTCTGCCCCTCGGGGAGCTGGAAGGCCGCCACCTGGTCACCATCGAAGGGCTGAACCCGCCCGCCGGGTCCGGGCCCGGCCCCGCGCTGAATCCCATCCAGGCGCGCTTTCGTCGAGGAAGGCGCCACGCAGTGCGGCTTCTGCACCCCCGGCTTCATCGTCGCGCTGACCGGCTACTTCCTGGGCAATCCGAGACCCCGACCCCGAGTCGGCCGAGGACGCGGTGGCCGGGAACCTCTGCCGCTGCACGGGCTACGCCTCCATCCGCCGCGCCATCGGCCGGCTGCTGGCGCAGCACCGGGCCCTGCCGGCGGGGCCCGTCCTGGAAGCTGCGTCGGCTGGGGCATCGCGCCGGCCTGGCTGGCGGAGGCCCCGGCGCGCCTCGCGGCGTTCGGGCGGAGGCGGCGCCCAGCGCCAGGCGGGGCCGTCCCGCGCCGCCGTCGCAGCGAGGCCGCCACGAGCCGCCCGGCCGCCGGCCCCGCGGCCAGCGCCGCCGTGCTGGTGGCCGGCGGCACCGACCTGTTCGTGCAGCGCCCCGAGGAGCTGCAGGACGCCCCGCTGGTCTTCCTGTCGGAGCGCGACCTGGCGCGCACCTGGGTCCGGGACGGGCGGCGCTTCCTGGGCGCGACGCTGCCGATGGAGGACCTCTGCGGTCGTGCCCCCGTTCGCCGACTACCTGTCCTGCGTGGCCTCCGGGCCGGTGCGGCAGCGGGCCACGGTGGGGGGCAACCTGGTGAACGCCTCCCCGATCGGGGACTTCACGATCATGCTCCTGGCCCTGGACGCGGTCCTGGGCATCCGCGGGGCCGACCTGCCGGCGCGCGAGACACCGGCGCTGCGCGAGCTGCCGCTGCGGGACTTCTACCGCGGCTACAAGAAGCTGGACCTGGCCGAGGGGGAGGTCGTGGAGTGGGTGGCCTTTGCCGAGCCGCGGGACGCCGGCTTCCACTTCGAGAAGGTGGGGCGCCGGCAGCACCTGGACATCGCCAGCGTCAACACGGCGGCGGTCCTGCGGGTCGAGGACGGCCGCATCCGGGAGGCGCGCCTGGCCGCGGGGGGCGTGGCGCCGGTGCCGCTGCTGCTCGCCCGAACCTCGGAGTACCTGCGCC
The DNA here is from genome assembly GCA_963736785.1 of uncultured Spirochaetota bacterium. Taxonomy (GTDB): domain Bacteria; phylum Spirochaetota; class Spirochaetia; order SZUA-6; family DRHE01; genus MIBK01. The sequence continues at coordinate 28,994 of CAVTQG010000030.1, forward strand.
GGCCGCGACGCCGGGCCCGAGGCATTGCCGCAGGCGCTGCGCCAGGCGCTGGCCCTGGCCCAGGAGGAGATCGCCCCGATCAGCGACGTGCGCGGCAGCGCGCACTACAAGCGCCGGCTGCTGAAGCACCTGCTCGATCGCCGTGTTCCTCCGGCTGCTGCCCAGGCATTCCCGGTCGAAGCGGTGGCACTTCTGGACGCGGCGGCGGCAGGCGGGTCGGGCGCGCCGGGCGGGGCCGGCACGGCAGGCGGGGGCGGGATGAGCGAGCGCCCGGACCGCCTGCTGGACATGGCCCTGCACGTGCGGGGCGAGTCCCGCTACGTGGACGACCTGACCCCGCCCGCGGGTACGCTGCACGCGGCGGTGTTCGCTTCACCGGTGGCGCACGGCCGCATCCGCCGCCTGGACATCTCCAAGGCCCTGGCCCGCCCCGGGGTGCGCGGCGCGTTCACGGCCGCGGACATCCCCGGGGAGAACCAGATCGGCGGCATCCTCCCCGACGAGCCCCTGCTGGCCGACGGGGAGGTGCATTGCGTCGGGGAGCCGGTGGCGCTGGTCGTGGCGGACACCGCGCGCCTGGCCCGCGCCGCCCTGGGCGCCGTGGAGCTGGAGGTGGAGAAGCTCCCGGCGGTGTTCGACCCGCGCGAGGCCTTCCGGCAAGGCCTGCTGATCGCCGCCCGTGCGCACCTTCGCCATCGGAGACGTGGAGGCGGCCTGGAAGAACTGCGACGTCGTGGTGGAAGGCCGGGTGGACTCCGGCGGCCAGGAGCACGTGTACCTGGAAACCCAGGCCGCGCTGGCCCTGCCCGGCGAGGGAGGGTCCATCAAGGTGATCTCGGCCACCCAGGGTCCCACGGCGGTGCAGAAGGCCGTGGCCCGCGTGCTGGGACTGCCCATGCACCTGGTGGAGGTGGAGGTCCTGAGGCTGGGCGGCGGCTTCGGCGGCAAGGAGGACCAGGCCACGCCCTGGGCCTGCCTGGCCGCGCTGGCCGCCTTCCGCCTGGGCCGGCCGGTCAAGCTCGTGCTGCAGCGGCAGGAGGACATGCGCCTGACCGGCAAGCGCCACCCCTACTCGTCGGACTTCCGCCTGGGGGCCGACTACGACGGACGCCTCCTGGCTTACCAGGTCAGCTTCTACCAGAACTCCGGCTGGACGGCCGACCTGTCCACCCCGATCCTGGAGCGCACCCTTTTCCACGCCACGGGCAGCTACCACATCCCCAACGTGCGGGCCACGGGGGCCTGCTGCCGCACCAACCTGCCCTCCAACACGGCCTTCCGCGGCTTCGGCGGGCCCCAGGCCATGCTGGTGATCGAGGCGGCCATCGTCCGGCTGGCCGAGACCCTGGGCCTGGAGCCCGGCGGCAGTGCAGGAGAGGAACCTGCTGGCCGACGGGGACGCGCTGCCGTACGGGCAGCGCTTCCGCGGCGGCCAGGCCCGCCGCTGCTGGCAGATGGCCCGGACCCGCTACCGGCTGGAGGAGCGACGCTGGCAGGTGGCGGAGTTCAACCGCACCCATCCGCTGGCCAAGAAGGGGCTGGCCCTGATGCCCGTGTGCTTCGGCATCTCCTTCACCAACCAGACGCTCAACCAGGCCGGGGCCCTGGTGCACGTGTACACCGACGGCAGCGTGAGCCTGGCCACCGGCGCGGTGGAGATGGGGCAGGGGGTGCACCGCAAGCTGCGTGAGGTGGTCTCCCGCGCCTTCTCCATCGACCGGGAGCGCGTGCGCCTGGAGCCCACCAGCACGGCCCAGGTGCCCAACACCTCCCCGACCGCCGCTTCCACCGGCACGGACCTGAACGGCAGGGCGGCGGAGCTGGCCTGCCGGGCGATCTTGGAGCGCCTGCGGGAAGCCGCGGCCCGCGAGCTGGGCAAGGACCATCCGGAACAGGTGGAGATCCGCGAGGAGCAGGTGTTCTACGAAGGCCGGCCCACCTCCCTCACCTGGGAACGCCTGGCGGCCGCCGCCTATGCCCGCCGGGTGAGCCTGTCCGCCCAGGCGCACTACGCCACCCCGGGCATTCATTTCGACCGCGCCACCGAAAAGGGGGAGCCTTTCGCCTACCACGCCTGCGGGACCGCCTTGTGCGAGGTCACCCTGGATTGCCTGCGCGGCACCTACCTGGTGGAGTCGGTGGAGGCCGTGCACGACCTGGGCCCCAGCCTGGACGCCGCGGCGGATCGCGGTCAGGCCGAGGGAGGCATCGTGCAGGGCCTGGGCTGGCTGACCCTCGAGGAGGTCCTGCACGCCGAGGACGGCAGCCTGCTTTCCGCCGCCCTGGCCAGCTACAAGGTGCCGGACATCCACTTCGCGCCGCGCCGGCTGGAGGTGCATTTCCTGGAAGACACCGTGAACCCCCTGGGGGTGTTCAACGCTAAAGCCATCGGGGAGCCGCCGTTCATGTACGGAATCGGAGTGTTTTTCGCCCTGCGGGCCGCCATGCGGGCTTTCCGCCCCGATGGCGAGCTGGCCATTGTCGCCCCGCTCACGCCGGAGCGGGTCCTGATGCAGCTGGCCGGCGAATCGCAGTAGCATGGCCGCCAGCCTGGAAACCCGGGTTCGCAAAACCGCAGTGCGGCTCCTGAAAGCCATGGGAGCCGAGAAGCCCGCCGTGTTCCGGCGAGACACCTGGGCCGGCAAGGCGGTCCAGCAGTGCCTGGCCAACGGCGTCTTCCGCGCCGCTTTCCTGCGCTTCCTGGACGTGTTCCCTGCTCTGGCCTCCCCCGCGGCCCTGTCCCGGCACGTGCAGGAGTACTTCGGCCGCCCCGAGCTGGCGCCCCAGGCCGAGGCGCTGGGCATCGTGCGCGCCGACCCGGAGTCCACGGCGGCCCTGGACACCGCCTCGGTGCTGTCCGTGCGCCTGGCCCAGATGGCCGGAATCTTCATCGCCGGGGCCGGCTTCGCGGAGGCCGAGCCCGTGCTTACCGCGCTGCGCGGTCAGGGGACGGCCTTTTCGGCGGACATCCTGGGGGAGGCGGTGGTCTCGGAGCGCGAGGCGGAGGCCCATGTCGCGGCCTACCTGAAGCTCCTGGACGACCTGGCGGCGCTGGCCGGCTCCTGGCCGCCGCTGGGCAGCGGCACCTTGAACCTGGACTGGGGGCACACGCCCAAGATCAACATCTCGGTAAAGCCCTCCGCGCTGTATTCGCAGCTGCGGGCCGTGTCCTTCCGGCACTCCGTGGAGCGGGCCAAGGAGCGCCTGGCGGAGATATATCGCCGGGCGATCAAGCTCGGCGCGCACGTCATCCTGGACATGGAGAGCCGCGAGCACAAGAACCTCACCCTGGAGACATACAAGAGCCTGAACCTGGAGCCGGAGTTCGCGGACTTCCCGCACTCCGGCCTGATCGTGCAGAGCTATTTACGGGAGAGCGAGCGCGACCTGGACGAACTGCTGAGCTGGGCGCGCAACCATCGCCAGCGCTTCACCGTGCGCCTGGTCAAGGGCGCCTACTGGGAGGCCGAGCGGGTATGGGCCATCCAGCGCGGCTGGCCCCTGCCGGTGTACCTGGACAAGGTCGAGACGGACCTGAGTTTCGAGCGGCAGGCCCGGCGCCTGCTGGAGAACCACCCCTTCCTGGATTTCGCCTGCGCCACCCACAATGTCCGCACGATCGCCTGGGTGCTGGAGAACGCCCGCCAGCTGAAGGTGCCCGCCGATCGCCTGGAGTTTCAGGTGCTCTACGGCATGGCCGAGCCCCTGGCGCGGGCGCTGGTAGCCGAGGGTCTGCGCGTGCGGGTGTACGCTCCGATCGGGGGCATGGTGCCCGGCATGGCCTACCTGATCCGCCGCCTCCTGGAGGTGAGCTCACCCCAGGCCTTTCTGCGCAAGGCCTACCAGGCGTACGACCTGAGCGAAGGCCCGGGACTGGATGAACTGCTGGGCGCCCCGCAGGAGCCCTCCGGCGCGGCGAAGCCCGCCAGCGGCGCGAAGCCCGCCTTAAGCGGCGCCGCCAGCGTGCCTGCTGCGGCGGCGAGCCAGGCCGCGGGCGCGCCCAACGCGGGCCTGGGCCGCCATTTCCGCAACGAGCCGGTGCGCGACTGGACCCTGGCGGAGACCCGGGAGCGCTTCGCCGCCGCGCTGCAGGCGGTGAGGGAGAAGCTGCCCTACCGCATCGGCCCGGTCATCGGCGAGCGGGAGCGGGCCAGCTCCGCCTCCGGCCGCAAGGAAGCGGAGGCGCGGCACGAGATCGTCTCGCTGAACCCCAACCAGCCCGGGGAGGTGGTAGGCCTGGTGGCCAGCTCCGACCGCCGGGAGCTGAAAGCCGCCGTGGCCGCCGCTGCCGGGGCCTTCCCGGCCTGGCGCGACACGGCGCCGGAGACGCGCGCCGAAGCCCTGCTGGCGGCGGCCGCCACGGCGCGGGAGGCCCGCGACGAGCTGGCGGCCCTGGAGGTCCTGGAGGCGGGCAAGGCCTGGGAGGAGGCCGACGCGGACGTCTGCGAGGCCATCGACTACCTGGAGTACTACGCCCGGCACATGGCGCGCTTGGGGCGGGGAGTGGAGCTGGGGGTGGCCGGCGAATCCAGCCGCCTGGACTACGCCCCCCGCGGGGTGGCCGCGGTGATCGCCCCGTGGAACTTCCCCCTGGCCATCGCCATGGGCATGGTCTCCGCGGCGCTGGTGGCCGGCAACACCGTGGTGTTCAAGCCCTCTTCGCTCACCCCTGTGCTCGGCTCCATGGTCCGCCGGCTCCTGGCCGGGCTGCCGCCGGGCGTGCTGAGCTTCCTGCCGGCCGCCGGGGCCCAGGCCGGGGACCTGCTCACCGGCCACCCAGGGGTGGCCCTGGTGGCCTTCACCGGCAGCAAGGAGGTGGGGCTGCACATCCTGGAGCGCGCCGGGCGCTACGCCCAAGAGGCCGGGCAGGTGCGCGTCGTGGTCGCGGAGATGGGCGGCAAGAACGCGGTCATCGTCGACGCGGACGCGGACCTGGACGAGGCGGTGGTCCAGGTGGTGCGCTCGGCCTTCGACTACCAGGGCCAGAAGTGCTCGGCCTGTTCCCGGGTGGTGGTGCTGGAGGAGGTCTACGCCCGTTTCCTGGAGCGCCTGAAGGCGGCGGCGGAAAGCCTGCCGATGGGCCCCGTGGAGGACCCGGCCAACCTGGTGGGGGCGGTGATCGACGCGGCCTCCCGGGCCAGGATCCGGCGCTACATCGACCTGGGCAGGAGGGAGGGCAAGACGCTGCTGGTGCGCAAGCCTCCCGCCGGTCCCGGCTTCACGGTGCCGCTGGCCATCTTTCACGACGTGAAGCCCCGCTCCCGCATCGCCACCGAGGAGATTTTCGGGCCGCTGTTGAGCGTGTTCAAGGTGCGGGACTTCGACCAGGCACTGGCGCTGGCCAACGACAGTCCCTACGCCCTGACCGGGGGCGTGTTCAGCCGCAGCCCCGCGAACCTGGCCAAGGCGGCGCGGGGCTTCCGGGTGGGCAACCTGTACCTGAATCGCGGCGTGACCGGCGCGGTGGTGGGGCGCCACCCGTTCGGGGGCTCGGGGCTTTCCGGACTGGGCACCAAGGCGGGGGGCCCGGACTACCTGCTTTCCTTCCTGGTTCCGCGCACGATCGCGGAAAACAACCTGCGCCGGGGTTTCGCTCCGGACGCGTTCTAACCAAGACAGGGGGACTGGAGTGCGGCGGTTGGGACTGGACATTGGCTCTCTGTACCTTGGAGCCGTGCTCCTGGAGGAGAACGGGGTTGTCGGCTCGGCGTATCGGGAGCACAAGGGCGACATCGCCGCGGCCCTGCGGGAGCTGCTGGCCGAGCCGGCCCTGAGCGGCTACCAGGCAGTCGGGGTGACCGGCAGCCTGCCGGAGCCTGCCCCCGGGATTCTGGACCCCGCCCTGGCAGTGATCGAGGGCGCGCGCTGCCTGCTGCCCGGGTGCCGCAACGTGTTCTCCGTGGGCGGGGAGTCCTTCGCCCTGATCCTCTACGACCAGGCCGGGCGCTACCGCGAGCACAACGTCAACCCGCCGTGCGCCTCCGGCACCGGGAGCTTCATCGAGCAGCAGGCCCGGCGCCTGGGGCTGTCCGTGGAGGAACTGGACCGCAAGGCGGGGGAGCACCGCGGCCGGCGCCCGCGGATCGCCACCCGCTGCGCCGTGTTCGCCAAGACGGACATCGTGCACGCCATGCAGGAGGGCTACTCCCTGGAGGCCGTCTGCGCCGGCCTGTGCGATGGGCTGGCCGGAACGCTGGCCGACAGCCTGGTGAAGGGGCGCGAGCTGGCCGAGCCCGTGGGGATCGTGGGCGGGGTGGCCCGCAACGCGGCCATCGTGGCGGCCCTGGGCAAGGCCCTCGGCTTGACCGTGACCGCCCCCGCGCACGCCCACCTGGCCGGCGCGGTCGGGGCGGCGCTGCTGGGGCGCGAGGAGAGGCCGGAGCTGGAAGCGCTGCTGCGCGGCACCTCGCGCCGCAGGGCCACCCGGCCGCCGCTGCCCGCTTCGCCGGCGGTATCCGGCGACGTGGCCGGCTCGCCCCCCGGCGGCTTCCAGTTCCGGCAGGATGGCGAGGTGGAGGTGATGTCGCGCGACGGCGCGAAACCCGGCGGCGAAGGCACGCTATACCTGGGCGTGGACGTGGGCTCCACCAGCACCAAGACGGTGCTCCTGGACGGGCACGGGGGTTTCGTGGGCGGGTTCTACACCGCGACCGCCGGCCGCCCGGTGGAGGCCATGCGCCGGCTGCTGGCCTCTATGCGGACCTTCCTGAGCGCCGGCGTGTCTGCGCGCATGGACGCGGCTTCGCGCGCTGAGCGCGGCTGGCAACCCGGCAGGAGGCCGGCCAGCTGGCCGGCGCGGCCACCACCGGCTCGGGCCGCGCCATGATCCGGGAGCTGTTCCGGGCCGAGCTGGCCATCGACGAGATCACGGCCCACGCGCGGGCGGCCGTGCACCTGGACCCGGCCGTGGACACAATCACTAGAGAGTCGGCGGCCAGGACTCCAAGTTCACGCGCCTCCGGGACGGGGAGGTCTACTTCTCCACGATGAACTACGCCTGCGCGGCGGGCACCGGGAGTTTCATCGAGGAGCAGGCCCGCCGGCTGGGGGTCAGCCTGGAGCGCTTCGCGGCCATGGCCGCCGGCTCCGAGGCCCCGTTCACCAGCGACCGCTGCACGGTGTACATGGAGCGCGACCTGGGCTTGCTGCTGGCCGAAGGCTGGTCCGGCGAGGCGGTGGCCGCCGCCGTGCTGCACTCGGTGCGCGACAACTACCTGTCCAAGGTCGTGGGCCGCAGCCCCCTGGGCGAGCACATCGTGTTCCAGGGGGCCACCGGGCGCAACTCCGCGCTGGTGGCGGCCTTCGAGCAGCGCCTGGGGCGGCGCATCCACGTGTCCCCCTTCTGCCATCTGACCGGGGCCCTGGGCGCGGCCCTGATCGCGCGCGAGGCCTTTCCCGCCGCGCGCGGGCAGGACTCGGCGTTCCTGTGGGAGAGCGAGGGCATTCAGCTTTCCCAGGAAGCCTGCGCCCTGTGCGCCAACCGCTGCCTGCTCACCGTGGCCGCCGTGGACGGGCGGCGCGCGGGCTGGGGCATGAAGTGCGGCCGGGAGTACGCAAGCCAGCGGAGGGCGGAGGAAACGGCCTCCGCGCCGGAGCGCCGTTTCGCCGAGGCCATGCGGCCGCTGCTGGAGCCGCAGGCCGGAGAATCGGCGGGCGGCGCACAGGCTGCGGGCGCCGGGAAGGCCGCGGCCACCGACGCGCAGGTCACGGCCGCCGCAAAGGCCGCAGCCCGCGCCCAAATTCGCATCGGCCTGCCCCTGGCCCTGTACGGCGTCTCGCTGTACCCGCTGTGGCGCTTCTTCCTGTCCCGCCTGGGCTTCCGGGTCGGAGGCCAGCCGCCCCGGGCGCCGCACCCTGGAGCGCGGCAAGGGGCTGGTCAACTCCGACTTCTGCGCGCCCATGGTCGCCGCCCACGGGCACGTGGAGCAGCTGGCCGAAGGCGGCGTGGACTGGCTGTTCTTCCCGGCGGTGATCAACGAGCACGACCCGGACCTGGAAGGGGAGCTGCAGTTTCGAAAGAAGAAGAGCGACGACTACTTCTGCTACTACTCGCAGTACCTGCCCACAATTGTAGCGAAGCTCACCACCCTGGAGCTGGGAGAGCGGCTGCTGTCGCCGCTGGTCTTCTTCCACCGCAAGAGTCTGGAGGAGGTGGCCCGAGACATCCACGCGGAGTTGAGCCGGGCTTTCCCCGACCTGGGCCTGGAAGAGACCCTGGAAGCCCTGACCGAGGCCCGCCGCCTGTACGCGGAGGCGCGCAGCCGTTGGGTGGCCCTCGCTTCCGAGGCGTTGCGGTCGGGGCGCGGGGCGGCTCCCGGGGCGGCCTCCGAGGGCCCGGGCCCGCGGGTGGTGCTGCTGGGCCGGCCCTACGTGGTGTTCGACCCGGCCCTCAACCTGGGGCTGCCGCGCAAGCTGGAGGAGCTGGGCGCGGAGGTCTACTGGCAGGAAGAGCTGGACCTGGACGGGTTCGAGCCTTCGTATGCCCGCCAGTACCTGGAGCGCATGCACTGGCACTACGGCAAGCAGATTCTCAAGGCCGCCGAGTATTGCGCCGCCACGCCGGGGCTGTACACCGTGTTCCTGACCTGCTTCCGCTGCAGCCCGGACGCCTTCCTGATCAGCTACGTGAAGGACATCTGCGAGCGCTACGGAAAGCCTTTCCTGGTGCTGCAGCTGGACGAGCACGCCTCGGACGTGGGCTACACCACGCGCCTGGAGGCGGGCCTGCGCTCCTTCGCCAACCACCTTCACCAAGGCGCCCTCCCGCCCCGCCCCGCGCGCACGCACCCGCGTGATGACGCGCTGGCTGTCGGGGACACGGTGCTGGTGCCGTACCTGGACCGCCTGATCAGCCGCTTCTGGGCCGACAGCTTCACCCGGGCCGGCTACCCGGCGGTGGTGCTGGAGGCCGACGAGAAGGCCCTGAACACCGGCTACCGCTACGCCAGCGGCGGGGAGTGCCTGCCCCTGGTGTCCATCATCGGCGGGGCGATCGAGAAGCTGCGGGGGGGCGGCCTGGACCCGGCGCGCACCTTCTTCTTCATGCCCACCTCCTGCTACGCCTGCAACTTCCCCCAGTTCAACGTCCTGGCCGAGCTGGCCTTCCGCACCGCCGGCTTGAGCGGGGTGAAGATCGGCTCAGATCAACGGCATGGCCCTGGCCGAGCGCCTGCCCCAGAGCGTGGCGGCCAGGATCTTCGAGTCCAACATCGCCGCGGGCCTGCTGTACAAACTGCGCTACCGCATCCGGCCCTACGAGGTGCACGCGGGGCAGACACAGGGCGTGTTCGACCGGGCCGTGGAGCGGGTGAGCGCGGCCATCCGGGCAGGCGCGGACCTGCGCGCCGCGCTGTCCGCCGCGGTCGAGGAGTTTCGCGGGATCCGTCGCGACGAGTCCGCCGGCCGCCGGCCGCGCGTGGCCGTGCTGGGCGACCTGTACGTGAAGTACAGCGAGGAGGCCAACCGGCGCGTGCTGGACCTGGTGGAGAGCAGGGCGGGGAGCTGGTGGTGCCCTCCATGACCGAGTACGCCTTCTGCTACTACTACGCCGACGCCCGCTTCTACGGCGACGACCCGCGGCACTACCGCCTGCTGCGCTCCATCGAGAGCCGCTACGAGAAGCTGGCCGCGGACCTGATCGGCGAGCAGCTGGAGCCGGACTTCGCCGAGTGCGTGCGCCTGATGGAGGCCTGGCGGGTGAAGCACTTCATCGTGGGGGAGACCTCGATCAACCTGGGCCGCGCCCTCTACTACCTGGAGCACGGCGAGGCGGAGGCGGTGCTGCACCTGAACCCCATGTTCTGCTGCCCCGGGGTGGTCACCGCCTCGATCTACCGCAAGATGCAGGAGGACTACGGGGTGCCGATCGTGGACCTGTTCTACGAGGGCACGGGCAACCCCAACCGCATCCTCATCCCGCACCTAAGCTACCTGCGGCGCAGGTGAGAAGGCAGCGGCAGCGCGCGGGCAGCCCTACCGGACCTGCTTTTCGAAGCCGGCCAGGGAGGCGGGCAGTCCGTCGGCAGCCGACTGGCGGGCGAACTCCAGTGCCACGGCGGCGAACATCCGCTCGCGGTACCTCTCGTCCACGGGCACGAACAGGAAGCGGCCGCCCGGCAGCTCCCGGGCGATTCTCGGGTAATGGCTCTGATCGTGCACCTTGTCCGCGGTGCCGTTGAGCACGAACAGCTCGCGCGCCAGGCTGCGCAGGCGGCCGAACAGCTCGAAGTCGCGCGCCGCCTCGGCGGCCTTCTTCCACTTCCAGATGTCGGCGCTGTTCACGAAGGCGAAGGTGCGCTGCTTCTGGGCGCTCTCCTTCATGTCCCCCAGCATGGCCTGGCGCAGGAAGGGGCGCAGCAGATGCACCACGGCTGAGGGCAGGAGCGGGGAGATCCAGCGCAGCACCCACTTGGGAAACCACAGGGTGTGCATGGGGTCGGCCAGGATCACCGTCGGGGCGTCCAGCTCGCCGGCCAGCAGCCCCTCCAGGATCATGGAAGCCCCCCAGCAGGTGCCCACCAGCACGAAATCCCTCTTGCCGGCCAGGCCCAGGGTCTGCAGGGCTGCCTGGATGTCGCGCGCCGCTGCGCAGCACGGACATGTCCGGCTTTCGGCCGAGGCGGCTGGAGTTCTTTTCGCGCGTCTCCAGGTAGTACAGCTCGGCCTGGCCGTGGACCATTTCGTAGAAGCTCTGGAAGCCCTGGGGGATGGTCCCCCAGCCGGGGACCAGCACGATCGGCCGGCGGGCCGCCGGGCTCGGCGGGCCGGCTGTGGTACACCCGCAGCTCGGCGCCCGGCACCGGCACGTAGAGCTCCCGACTCACCTCCGGGTTCCAGAACTCGGGCGCCCGCCGCCCGTCGGCGCCGAGCAGCTCGCCCACGCGGCGCAGGTGCGCCTCGTCGGCCTGCAAGGCCAGGCTCATCAGCCGTTCCATCGGGGAGGAGAATAGTACGCCTCCTGCGCTCGGGTCAACCCGGCGGAAGCGGGCGGCAGGATCCCGCCCGTATTCAGCGCCATGTCCCTCCGCCTTTCCGGCGGCGAAATTGAAATCATGCTCTCGGGGTGATATGCTTGTGTATGTCAGTGGTCGAACGTTGCATGCCCGAGAGGCCCATGGAACCATCTAGCCGGCCTGATATTTCATTTCCGAAAAGGCAGGAGTAACCTCATGGTGAAACGGTGCGTCCTCGCGTGCGCCGCTGGCGCTGGCCTCTCGTCCTGGCCGGCGCGCAGGTCACCAGCGACTTCTCGCTGGTGCTGAATCCGGTGCTGAATATTCCCCTGGCCCCGAAGCTGGCCGACGGCACGCCCTTCTACTCCATGGGCGGGGGAGTCTCGCTCAAAGGGCGAGTACGTTCTGCCCTTCGCCCCGCTCCTTTACACAGGGGTGGGGCTGGACGTGGACTTCGCCCCGATCAACTCGGCCGGCAAGGCGGTGACCTTCCTGGCGCTGGGCCCGCAGCTGGGGGTGCGTTACTCGCCGATACCCCGTTTTACCCTCAAGCTGGCCGGCTTCGGTGGTATGTACTTCGGGATGATCGAGGCGGGCACGGTGATCGACCCCTATTTCGGAGGGCCTGCTGGACGCCAGCTACCTGGTCACCCCCGCCCTGAGCCTGGGCGCCGGTGCGGCCTACAAGCAAATGCTGACCCCGGAGGGCACGGTGTACCAGGGTATCGGCGTGAACCTGGGGGCCCAGTACCACATCGGCGCCGGCAGGAAAAGGGCCGACCTGCAGATCAAACCGCAGATGATGCCCATTTTCCCGCTGTTCTACAGCTATTACGACAAGAACCCCGCCGGGAGCCTGCTGCTGCGCAACGAGGAGCGCGGCGAGGTTACCGGCGTGAAGGTCAGCTTCTTCGTGAAGCAGTACATGGACCAGCCCAAGGTTTGCGCCGAGTTCCCGAAGCTGGCGCGCGGCCAGGAGGTGGAGGTCCCCGTGTACGCCCTGTTCAAGGAAAGCATCTTCTCCGTCACCGAAGGCACCAAGGTCGCCGGGGACATCAGCGTGGAGTACAGCTACCTGGGGCGCGAGCTGACCAACAGCTACCCGGTCACTGTCACCGTCAACAACCGCAACGCCATGACCTGGGACGACAACCGCAAGGCCGCGGCCTTCGTCACCGCCAAGGACCCGCTGATCCTGAGCTTCGCCAAGCGCATCGCCTCGGCCGTGGACAACGCGGGCCGGACGGCCTTCAACGCCAAGTTCCGCATCGCCATGGGCCTGTTCGAGGCGCTCTCCTCCTACGGCATCGGCTACGTTCAGGACCCGACCACGCCCGTACGCCGAGCTCTCCGAGAACAAGACGGCCCTGGACTTCCTGCAGTTTCCGGGCCAGACCCTGGCCTACAAGGCGGGGGACTGCGACGACATCTCGATCCTGTACTGCGCCCTTCTGGAATCCGTGGGGGTGAGAACCGCCTTCATCACCGCGCCCGGGCACATCTTCATGGCCTTCAACGCGGAGATGGAGGACGAACAGGCCAAGAGGACCTTCCTAAACCCGAAGGACCTGATCTTCCGAGACGGGGAGACCTGGGTGCCGGTGGAGATCACCCTGGTGCGGGACGGCTTCCTGAAGGCCTGGGCTATCGGGGCCAAGGAGTGGCGCGAGGCCAGCGCCGCGAGCCAGGCCGGCTTCTACCCCGTGCGCGACGCCTGGAAGGTGTACGAGCCGGTGGGCTTCTCCGAAATCAAGGAAGCGATCATGCTGCCGGATTCGGAGAAGATGCTGAAGGACTACAAGGGCGAGCTGGAGCGCTTCATCGGCAACGAGGTGCAGCCGCGGTCCTCGAAGCTGAAAGAGGAGCTCAGGAAGAACCCGACCAGCCCCAAGCTGCTGAACAGTCTGGGCGTGCTGTATGCCCGCTTCTCCATGCTGGACGAGGCCGCCGCCGAGTTCCAGAAGATCCTGCAAAGGCGGCGAGGTGCCCTCGGCGCTGATCAACCTGGGCAACATCGCCTACCTGAAGGACGACATGAAGGCGGCCCTGGGCTACTACAACCGGGCGCTGCAAGAAGTCCCCGGACAACTCCGCGGCGCTGCTCGGGGTGGCCCGCGCCAGCTACGAGCTGGAAGACTACAACTCGGTGAACGGCGCCCTGGCCCAGCTCAAGGCCTCGGATCCCGCCGCGGCGTCGAAGTTTTCCTACCTGGGCTCCGGAGGGGGCGAGGCACGCGCCGCCGAGGCCGGCAAGAGGGAGGTGGAAGAATGGACCGAAGAGTGATCCGGCGCCTGGTGGCTGCCGCCAGCTTCCTGCTGGCGACGAGCGTTGCTGCTTGACCTGCTCCAATCCGATCGACCTGCTGGCCACCCTCGAGACCGAGGTGAAGATCGCCAACAACAAGTTCCTTGTCGTGAAAGACTTCACTCCGGGCAATAGTGACACTAACATCAACCCGGGCGCATCCGTGACCGTTCAGTTCGACCGGGCACTGGATATGGCGACGGCCACCGATTCCACGCTGACAGTGACCCCGATGGACGAGATTGATCACCTCGAGTACTCCTTTAACTCCAGTACGAACACGCTTTCGATCGACGCCTACCCGCTCTACGCCGACACCACCATCTATACGGTCACGGTCACGAAAGGCGTGAAGGGAACCGACGGCAGCGAAGTGCAGAACGAGCTTTCCTGGTCGTACACGACCGGATCGTTCCCGAACGGGAACGTGAAGATCAAGGCGGGGGGTGTCCTCGACGCTCCCTACCTTCTCACGGCTTCCGGTCCGGTTACGCTGGTGATCACGACGAATCTCGTGGCGGCCAAGTATCGGACGGGAACCTCGGAGGCGAACCTGCCTAGCCAACCCCACCTGGACATCGACGCCTTCTACCTTCTTTGAGGTGTCTAACTTTTATCTGAATGGCGGGGAAGGAGTGCAGGAAGCCTGGGTCCAGTTCAGCAACCTAGCAGGTAATGTGCTGTCGCTCACGCGGTTCGACACCATCATCCGGGACACGATCCCGCCGGATCCGCCCACGTGGAATCTTGCTTACACCACCCCTTCGCCTTCGGTAGACAACACTCCTACCTGGTACTGGACGCCGAGTGAAGGGAGCGCTGCGATGTACGCGCGCAGGCTGAACGGGGTTGATTTGACCAACTCGACGCTCGCCTATTACACCGGCGGCGGCAAATTCGGATTCGCCGACAACACGAACAACTATCTCGAAGTAGCCCAGCAGGACGCTGCAGGCTGGTGGTCAGGCTACAGCGCTCCGCGTTACATATACGTTACGCCGTGTATCCCGTTGAATGGCGCCACCGGTGAGACGACAAAGGGATATCTGAAGTGGCGTTCACAAAGATACGACCTGGGCTACACGCTCTATATGAAGCGGTTGAAAGATCTCGAATATGCAAGGGTCAGACTCGAATTGCCGGAATACAAGCTTGAGCTCTATCCCGCTACGCTATATCAATGGTACGTCGAGGTAGAGAACAAGGAAACCGGCGATTACGTGCTTCCGGATGTCGGGGTTTTCACTTTCACTACGAAATAGGCTGTAGTTCGTTCACCTGCGTTCGCGGGCCCGCGGTCCTAACGGATCGTGGGCTTTTCTTTGTCTGGCGTAAAACCTCTTCGCTTTCGCGCGGTTGCCGCAGGCGGCCATATCGCACCAGCGCCGGCTGGCGTTGCGCGTGCTGTCCAGAAAGAGCCACCCGCACTTCGGGTTGCTGCAGATCTTCAGGCGCGCGGTATCCAGGCTGGTCAGGAGATCCGCTGCCTGCTGGGCAAGACGCAGGGCGATATCCTCGAGAGGTTTTTCGCTGTGCTCCAGATCCAGCGCGAAACGCTTCCCCGGCGTTGAACCTCCGCGCAGGAAGGCCCGCGCCAGCGCCTGCCTCAGGTGCCGGTTGAAGATTGCCAACTGCTCGGACGGGGGCGGGCGTCCTTGCAGCCAGGCATGAAGAAGGCCGAACACGGCCTCCCGCAGCTCGCGGGCCTTCTCCAGGGCGGCGGCCGCCTCCTTGGGGTGCCGGGCGGCATGCTGAGCCAGCTCGTTGATGGCCGTCTCCGGCAGGTATCCGGTGCGGTGGCACCAGGCCAGCAGGTCCAGGTAATCGCCCAGATAGTCATCGTCCTTTCCGGTGCCGCGCAACTCCACGGTGTCGGTGGTGTTGGTGAAATCCAGCACCGGGTGGCCGCCGTCCAGGTCGAAACGCTGGAATTTGGTGTAGCGCTCCTGCAGCTCCTTCTGCAATTCATCCTCCTATAACCATCAAAAACCACTTGACAGGTTATTACGATTTCACTATTCTATAACCTGTATAGAGTGTAATGCTGGTTATAGAAACTGTCAAGGGGGACAAGATGTTCGACTGGCATTCCGAGTACCTGGTGATCCAGGCGCGGCAGCGGGAAATGGCCGGCGCGGCGGAAGTCGGGCGCCTGCTGGCGGAGGCGAGGGCTCTCAGGCAGGAGAGGGCCGGGCGGCGCGGGGAGAAGCCCGGCCCAGGCCTGCGCTATCGGCTGGGCGCGGCGCTGGTCCTGCTGGGCCGCTGGCTGCAGGGGCCCTCTTCCCGGCTGCCGGCCGCTTCGGGAGCTGAAAGCCGTTGACTCCGACTTGGGTAAGCAGTACCTTACCGTAAGTGGAAACTAACCTTAGGGGATCGGAGCGCGTTCTCGACGCGTTGGGCAACCCGACCCGGCGCAGGGTCCTGGCGATCCTGCGCGGCGGGGCCAAGCCCGTGGGCGAAATCGCCCGGCGGGTGCCGGTGTCGCGCCCGGCCGTGTCCCAGCACCTGCGCGTCCTGAGTAAGGCCGGCCTGGTGCGGGGGCAGCGGGAGGGGGCCCGGCGGCTGTACGCCGTCGACCCGGCAGGGCTGGCGGCGCTGCGCGCGTATCTGGAGCTTTTCTGGGACACGACCCTGGCAGCATACAAGGACAAGGCGGAGAAGCGTGGAGGGGGGCGATGAGCTCGAAGCCGGAGCCGATTCGAAGAAGCATTCTTGTTCGCTGTTCCCTGGAGCAGGCTTTCCGGGTGTTCAGCCAGGAGATGTCCAGCTGGTGGCCCCTGGACACTCACTCGCGCGCCGTGGACGAGGAGCTTCCGGGAGTGACTGCGGTGGGCGTGGAAATGGAACCGCGCGAAAACGGGCAGGTGCTGGAACGTCTGTCCAGCGGCGAGCGGCTGCCCTGGGGCAGAATCCAGGTCTGGGACCCGCCGACCAGGCTGGTGATCACCTGGAAGCCCAACAGGAGCCCCGTGCCTCCGACCGAGCTGGAGGTAAGCTTCCGCGTCGAAGGGCTGGGGACCCGGGTGACGCTGGAGCATCGGGGATGGGAGCGCCTGGGGGAAAAAGCCG
The DNA here is from genome assembly GCA_963736785.1 of uncultured Spirochaetota bacterium. Classification (GTDB taxonomy): domain Bacteria; phylum Spirochaetota; class Spirochaetia; order SZUA-6; family DRHE01; genus MIBK01. The sequence continues at coordinate 45,320 of CAVTQG010000030.1, forward strand.
AAAAGGCTCGTGCCGGCTACGTCAAGGGTTGGCCGAAGGTTTTCGACGAGCGATACGGCGAGGCCGCCGGGCGGGCGGGTTAGCCGTACGGCAAGTTCATCGGCCGGTCGCTTCAGGGGCCTCCCGCTTCCGGCAGGTGAGGTGGTCGCGGGTCTCCTCCAGGACTTCGAACCGGCCGCAGGCCGCCAGCTTGGCGCGCGTGGCCGCCCGGCTCTGATGGCCGTCGTCCAGGAGCAGCAGCCCCTCCGGCTTTAGCAGCCGGTCGATCTCGGCCAAAAAGGCTCCGGGGTCGCGCACGCTGAAGAACATGTCGATGGCGCACACCCGATCGGCCAGCGCGGGGGGAAGGCCGGTATCGTAGCCGCGGGCCAGTACGGCCTCCAGGTTGGCCAGGCCATGCTGCGCGCGCAGCCGCCGGACCGCCTCGACGGCCAACTCGTGAATGTCCACCGCGTACACTTTGCCGGACTCGCCCACCAGCCGCGCGAAGCGCAGGCTGTAGCGCCCGGGACCGCAGCCGTAGTCCACGACGGTCATCCCGGGGGCCAGTCCGAAGCTGCGCACCCGCCGGTCGATGTAGGGGAAGAAAGTATCCAGCAGGCGGAAGACCGCGTTCATGAGGCGGAAAGCGAGGTCCGACATGCGGTCCGAGCGGCGCATGCGCAAGCCTGGTAGGCTGGCCGCCTAACCCAAGCTATCCCGGCTGCCGGCCCGCTCGGCCAGCACGAAGGGGAACAGCGCGTAGAACAGCGCCGCCTTGGACAGGTCGGCCAGCTCGATGCGCTCGCGCGCGGTGTGCGCCAGCTCCTCCTTGCCCGGGGCAAAGCCGATGGTCGGGATGCCGTGGTGCCCGGCGGTGGCCACGCCGTTGGTGGAGAAGCTCCACACCCCGCCGCGGGCCTTGCGCCCGGTGGCCAGGTGCGCGGCCTCCATCCCGGCCTGCACCAGCAGGGCGTCTTCTTCCATGACCCAGGTGGGGAAGTACGCCTCCTGGCGTACCTCGGTGCCCTTCCAGCTCTTGGCGGTGTACACCGGCATTTCCACCCTGGCCCCGCCGAGCTTGGCGGCCAGTTCTTGCAGCTGGGTCAGCGCGCCTTCCCGGGTCTCCCCCGCGGTCAGGCGCCGGTCGAGGTGGATGCGGCAGCGGTCGGGCACGGAGCACAGCGAAGGCCCGCGGCTGCCGATATCCGACACGGTGACCGAGCCCCGGCCCAGCGGGGCGGCCTTGGGCAGGGCGCGGTCCAGCTTCTCGATGGCCCGGATCAGCGGGGCCATCTTGTAGATGGCGTTGACCCCCTGCCGGTTGTGCGCGCCGTGAGCCGCCTTGCCCTCGGTGCTGATCTCCAGCTCCATGCGCCCCCGCTGCCCGCGGTAGACCCTCAGGTCGGTGGGCTCGCCCAGCAGCACGTAGTCGGGCTTCAAGCCCTCTTTTTCCATGAGGTACAGTAGAGGGAAGCCGTCCGCGTCCTCTTCCATCACCGAGCCCACGACGTAAAGGCTGAAGGGCAGGTCCCCGCGCGGGAAGAGTTTGGCCAGCGCGGCCCCGGCGACCAGGAAGCCGGCCATGGCCGCCTTCTCGTCCACGGCCCCGCGTCCGTGTACCGCCCCGTCGGCGATGCGGCCTTCGAAGGGCGGGTACTCCCACTGCTCCGCGTCCGTGACCCGCACCGTGTCGAGGTGCGCGTCGTAGAGGATGGTCAGAGGCCCGGTGCCGATGCGCCCCACCGCGCTGCCCAGGCCGTCGGCGCGCACTTCGGCGAAACCGAGGCTCTTCATCTTCTCGAGGACGAAGGTCACGATCGGGCCCTCCTCCCCCGTGAAGCTGGGAATTCGTACCAGGCCCTGCAGCAGCCCGGCCAGCTCCTCACGCCGGGAGGTGATCTGCCGGCGCAGGCGCGCTTTCAACTTGGAATCCATTGGATCCTCCTTTGCTACTCGAACTCTACTCCAGGCTCAAAGCGTCGCGCGGGCAGACGGTGCAGCACAGCCCGCAGCTTACGCACTCGGTGCGGTTTAGAAAAAAGGTCTTATCCTGGAACTCGATCGCGCGATGGATGCAGGCGCGCTGGCAGGCCAGGCACAGGTCGCAGAGCTCCGGCTCGATGGCCGGGTACGGGTTGGCCGCGGGATCGCCGGGGTCGCGCAGGCGCTCTCCCGCAGCCCCCGCGGCTTGTGCGGCGGCGGACGGCCCAACCGCGCCTCCGCCTGCGGCCTTTGCGGCCGCGGCCCGCTCCCGGCGGTACAATCCGCGGATTTCCTGCACCGAGGCGAAGCCGTGCGTGTCCAGCCACATGGAGAGGCCTTCGGCCAGCTTGCCGTAGACCTCCTGTCCCTGCAGCACCGCCAGGGTGCAGATCTGAACGGCCGCTGCCCCGGCCATCAGGTACTTGACCACGTCCACGATCGAGCGCACCCCGCCCACCCCGATGACCGGCTTGGAGGTAAGTCCGGCGATGGCCTCCACGTAGTGCAGGCCTACCGGGAGGATGGCCCGCCCGGAAAGCCAGCCCCGGCCGTCCCGACTGCCCAGCAGAGGGCGGCGGGTGGACACGTCGAAGTCCAGGGCAGGGCCCAGGCTGTTGATGGCCACGAACCCGTCCACGATCGGCTCCAGGATGCGAACCACCGCGCTCAGGTCGGCTACCGCGGGGCTCAGCTTGGCCAGCACGGGCAGGTGGGTGGAGTGCTTGAGGGCCCGGGCCTGGGCCGCCAGGGTGATCGGGTCCTTGCCGGTGTAATGGATGGAAAACTCCACCGCGGAGGCCAGGCCGGTTTTCTCCACCTCGTGCCCCAGCAGTGCCAGCTCCTCGGGACTGTAGCCCAGGGACACCACCACCGGCAGACGGGTCGCCTGGGCCTTGGGCAGCTCCGTGTCGAGGAAGGCACGATAGTCGATTTCCGACCACAGCTCGGCGTTGAGCAGGCTGCCGCTGAAGGGGGTGGCGATGTTGGGCACCGGCACGCGGGCCGGAGAGACGCTCAGGGTCTTGGTCACCAGGCCCCCGGCCCCGCCGCGGGCCGCGGCGACCAGCAGCTTTCCGTCGGCGCCGCCGGGCCCCGCCGCGGTCCAGATGGGGTTGGGGAAGCGGATGCCGCACACCGTCACGGCCAGCTCAGCCATGGACTTCCTCCCGCAGGCGCTCGAACAGCCGCTGGCCCTGCGCGGCCGCCGCCGCGGCGCAGGGCTCTTCTCTTATAATCGTAAGCCTGCCGTCGCGCAGCAGGGGCCGCCCCGCTTGCAGCACCGCGGCCGGGGCGCTCTCCAGCACGCCGTACAAGTAGTGTCCCCAGAAGGTTTCGGCGTCAAGCGGGGTGGGGGGGCGGTACTCCCAGAGCGCCAGGTCCGCCCGCTCACCGGGCCGCAGCCCCGGATGGTCCGGGAAAAAGCGGCGCGCGAAGTCCTGCTGGTCGAAGAAGATTTTCCGGGCCAGCTCGAAGGCCCTGCCGGTCGGGAAGCCCTGGTGGCGGGCCAGAAGGAAGAGCTGCTTCAGCGAGCGGCCCGGGTTGCCGTGCATGCCGTCGGTGCCGCACAGCACGGGCACGCTTTTCGGCAGGGCATCCAGGAGAGGCAGCCCGACCGCGTTGTTCAGGTTGGAGTCCGGGTTGTAGGCCACCGCGGCCCCGCTGGAGGCGATGGCGGAGCGGTCCTGAACGCTCAGGTGCACGGCATGCGCCAGGATGCTTTGCGCAGTGAGCAGGCCGAAGCGCCGCAGACGCTCGACGGGGGACAGGCCGTGCCGGGCCGCGCTGGCCTCCGGGTCCGAGCGGTCTTCGGCCAGGTGGATGTGGATGCCGCAGCCCTGCCTCTTGAGTCAGGGCGGAGGCCTCGGCCAGGGTCGGGTCGCCCAGGGTGAAGGCGGCGTGCAGCCCCAGCAGGCCGCGCGCCTCCCCGCCCGGGTGGGCCTCGAGGAAGCGCTCGTTTTCGGACAGGGCCGCCCGGACGCCTTCCGGCCCGTAGCGGTCCGAGGTCTCGAAGCACAGCACGCAGCGCAGGCCGCTTTCGGCCAGCACGCGGGCGATGATCTCCAGGCTGCCGGCGGTGCAGCCCGGGGAGGCGTGGTGATCGAAGATCGTGGTGACCCCCGCGCGGATGGCCTCAGCGGCTCCCAGGCGCGCGCAGGCTTCGACCATTTCCGGGTCCAGCGCCCGGTCCAGGCGCCACCACAGGTTCGATAGCACGAGCGGAAAGCTGTCCGTCGGGCGCCCGGGGTCCCAGCCTTTGGCCAGGCGGGAGTAGAGGTGCTCGTGGAAGTTGGCCAGCGGGGGAGTGAGAACCCTGCCGGAGGCGTCCAGCTCTTCCGCGGCTGCCGGGGTCGCCGCTGGCCCGGCAGCGGCTGCGCCCCCCGCCTGCTGCGCCCTGCTCAGGTACTTCCGATAGTCGACGGGACGCACTTCCGCGATCCGGCCGGATTCCAGGAGCAGGTCCGCGAAGAGGGGCTTCACTTCTCGCTGGCCCGGCGCACAGACCCAGGCATTACGGATGCGGCGCAGAGGTTGGGCAGGCGGCGCAGATCTCATGGAGCTCGTAGTTTAAGGATAGAGTGTGCGCGCGGTCGCGTCAAGAAACGCAGTCTCGGTGGGCTGCCTTGGTTCTATTGCCAGGGAGGCGCTCTTGCCTTATCGTTGGGGGTATGGTCGTACGATATCAGGACATCAGAAGGGCGGAAGACTGCCGTTACGACGGGGTGTCCCTGGGCGAGGTGATGATGCGCTTCGACCCTCGGGACGTACCGACAGCCCGCATGCGCGACGGCGTGCGCGTGTTCCAGGGCGGCGGGGAAACCAATGTGGCCTGCGGGCTGGCCTACACCTTCGGGCTTCGTACCGCCGTGCTCACCGCCCTGGTGGATGATCCGGTCGGGGAGAATATCCGCAACCAGCTGCGGGAAGCCGGCGTGGATACGGGCAGGATCCGCTGGTGGAACACGAAAAACGACGGCAGCCGCTATTCCACGGACGGCAAGGGCGGACTGCACAATGGCGTGAACTTCACGTACAACGGCGCCGGGGTCATCCCTTCCGCGACCACCTACTATCGGGCGCACACTCCGGCCACCCTGCTGCAGCCCGGGGACTTTGATCTTGAGGACCTGTTCGCCACTCAGGGTGTGCGGGTGTTCAACACGGGGGGAATCTTCACGCTCATCGGCCGACGCACCGCGGAGCTGGCCATCGAAGCCGCCCAGCGGGCGGCTGGGGCCGGCACTTTCGTGGCGGCGGACCTCAACTACCGCTCCAAGGTGGAACCCGACAAGAACCGGGCCCGGGCCATCAACAGGCAAATGGCCCCTCACCTGGGGTTCCTGGTCGGCAACGACTCGGACCTGGCGGACGCGCTGGGCTACGAAACACGCAAGGCCAGGGGCTTCGAGGAGTGGCTCGAGGCCTACAGAGAGACCATCCGGCAGGTCGTAGCGGACTTCCCGAACCTGAGCCTCGTGGGCACCCAGTGGCGCGGCGCGACCAATGCCGACCTGATCAGCTGGGGGGCAGTGCTGTACGACGTGGCGGCCGACACCTGGTACGCGGCGCCGGTCCGGGAAAACGTGCCCATCCGGGATCGCACGGGCGGCGGGGACTCCTTCGCCTCCGGGGTGCTGGCGGCGCTGCTGCAGGGCAAGGAATTGTCCACGGCGGTCAACTGGGGCGCCGCTCACGGCATGCTGGTGCAGGAGACGCCGGGGGACATCACCATGGTCAACCAGGCGGCCGTGGAAGCGGAGGCAAGGCGCGCCCAGGGGGGCGCCGGGGTCAAGGCCGTCCGCTGAGCCTAGCTCGCCGCCCCCATTCGCCTGGAGATCTCATTCGCCGCTTGGGTGACCAATTCCCGGAAGCGGGGGATTTCGCTGTCTGTCAGCCGCACCGAGGGCATGGAAACGCTCAGCGCGGCGATGGTCGCCCCCTGCCTGTCGCGCACGGGCGCGGCCACGCAGCGCACGCCCACCTCGTGCTCCTCGTCGTCGAAGGCGAACCCCTGCTGCCGTATGGTTTCCAATTCCCTGGCCAGCAGGGTGCGGTCGGTGATGGTGTGGTCGGTGAAGCGCCGCAGGCCTTCCCTGTCCAGGATGCTCTCCACCAACTCGGGCGGGGCATGAGCCAGGAGGAGCTTGCCTATGCCCGTGCAGTAGGCCGGGGCACTCTGCCCGATGCGGGAAGACATGGAGACCCGCAGCGCCTGCGTCGAATCGAACTTTCCCAGATAGACCAGCCGGCCGTCGTCCAGCACGGCAAGGTGGATCGTTTCGCGGGTCTGCTCCGCAAGCTGCTCCAGAATCGGATGGGCCTGTTCCCAGAGCTCCATTCCGGCCAGGACGAACGAGCCCAGCTCGAAGAGCTTCAAAGTCAGGCTGTATCTCTCGTTCGCGGCGTTCTGGCGGACGTAGCCTGTTTCCTTCAGGGTGTTCAGAAAGCGATACGCCGTGCTCTTGTGCATGCCCGCGCGAGCTGCCAGGTCGGTGACCCCCAGCTCCTTCTGTTGGGCCAGGGCCTCCAGCAGGCACATGGTCTTGTTCACGGCCTTCACGGGTTCCGTTCCGGCCGTATCCTTACTTCGAGGGCTTCCCTTCATGATTTCACTTGACGATGGGGGTCTTGGTCCGGTCGAAAGTCAGGGTGACGCCGATGATGACCATGATGCCCAGGATGGCCTGCTGGAGATACTGATCGATGCCGACGACGTTCATCCCGTTGTCCAGCATGCTCATGAAGATCGCCCCGAACAGGGTGTTCACCACGCCTCCCGTGCCGCCGGTGAGGGCCGTGCCGCCCACCACGACTGCCGCGATCGAGTTCAGCACGTACGCGGTCCCGACCACCGGGTCGCCGCCGTAGCGGATGGAGGACATCGTGATGCCCACCAGCGCGGCGCCCAGCCCCGACAGCATGAAGGCGATGTTGCGCGTCTTCACGATGTTGATGCCCGACATCCAGGACATCTTGATGTTGCTGCCGATGTAGAAGATGTTGCGGCCGGTGCTGGTGAAACGAAGGATGGCGAAAAACAGCAGGAACACGGCCAGGCCGATGTACAGGACGTTGCTCACCCCGAGCAGCGGAGCCGTTGACCACGGTGTCCACGACGTGGTAGCTGTCCGGGGACAGGTTCACCGGTCGGGGCGACACGAGGTAGGCCAGGCTGGTGAGAATGCCGCCGGTCCCCAGGGTGGCGATGAATGAAGGGATCTTGATCCGGGTGAGGATGAGCCCGTTGATGTATCCGGCCAGCACTCCCATCAGGATGCAGGCCGGATAGGCCCAGTAGCCGATCGGCTTGATCAGCAGGATGAAGGCGACGGAGATGAACGAGACCAGCCCGCCGACCGAAAGGTCGATCCCGCCGACGAGGATCGTGCACATCTGGCCCAGGGCGACCATCAGCAGGATGGCGGAGAAGCTGATGATCGTGTTGAGGTTGTAGGGAGTCAGGAAGTTCGGGTTTCCCAGGTAGAAGGCCAGCCCTACGACCACCAACAGCGCGACCGTGATGTACACCGGGGGAATCTTCAATTTATGTGTCAGTCTTTTTCTCGTTGCCGGTTGGTCCACTGCATTCTCCTTCTGCGGCTAGACGATCAGGCTGATGATGTCCTGCGGGCTGGGCTTCTGCTGCGGGGAGCTCGCGATCTCCTTCACCAGACGGCCGTCCTTCATGATCAGCATCCGGTTGGCCAGCCCGATGTCCTCCTCCAGGGTGTCGCACATCATCAGCATGCCGATCCCTTCCTTGGCCAGGCGCCGGATGATCTTGTAGAGCTCGTCCTTGGCCCCGACGTCGACCCCCCGCGTGGGGTGATCGAGGATCAGCAGGCGCACGCGGGAGCTGAGCCACTTGGAGATGACCGTCTTCTGCTGGTTTCCCCCGCTGAGATTGGCGCAGAGAGTGCCCATCGAGGGGGTCTTGATCTGGCATTCGGCAATCCAGTGCTGCGCGTTCTTCTTCTCGCGCGCCGGGCTCAGGAAGCCCGCCGTCTTCAGGCGGTTGAGAACCAGGAGGTTCACGTTCTCGGCCACGCTCATCATGAGGGCCAGGCCCTCGCTGCGGCGATCGATCGGGATGTGACCGATCCCCGCCCTGACCGCGGCGCTCGGAGAGCCGCTGGGCAGCTTGCGCCCGTCAAGGATTACGGCGCCGGTGTCGGCCCTTTCCAGACCCGCGACGCATCTGCAGACCGCTTCCTTCCCCGAGCCGACCAGCCCGATCAGGCTGACGATCTCCCCTTCGCGCACCGTGAAGTCAAGCGGCTGGAAGAGCCCCGCCTTGCTCAGGTTTTCCACTCTCAGGATCTCTTTTTCCGACTGCCTCCACTCTTCATCCTGGTGGAAGCGGTCCACCGCGAAGGAATGCCCCACCATCAGCTGCTCGATTTTCAGGAGGCGCGACTCGGCGGCGGGCATCTCCGTGACATTCTTCCCGTCCTTCAGAACGACGATCCGGTCGCAGTTCTCCAGGACCTCCTGGATGCGATGGGAGATGAAAACGATCGAGGCCCTTTTCTTGAGCTCATGCAGTATTTCGAACAGCGTTTCCCGCTCGCTGTCGGCCAGCACCGTGGTCGGCTCGTCCAGGATCAACACGGGATTCTCCTGTCCGTACAGCCTGGAAAGCCACAAGAGGCGCGCGATCTCGACCATCTGCCGCTCCGCCGAGCTGATCTCCGCGACCGGCAGGTCCACGTCGATGCTGTGGAGCTTCATCTGGGCCAGCAGCTCCCGGGCGGCCGCCCGCATTGGCCGCAGGGACAGGATGCCGACCCGGCGGAATTCCGCCTCATGACATAGGAAAAGGTTCTCCGTGACGGAGAGGTTGGGAACCAGGGAACCTTCCTGAAAGACCATGCCGATGCCGCTCCTGATGGCATCGGCTGGGCTCTTCAGGGTGATCGGCTGGCCGTGAAGCTTGATGGTCCCCCCATCCGGTTGGAGGAGCCCGATCATGATCTTCATCAGCACCGATTTGCCCGCGCCGTTTTCACCCACCAGCCCGAGCAGCTCGTTGCGACGGATCGTCAGGTCCACTCTGTCCAGCGCCACCACCCCGGGAAACTCTTTGGTAATCTGGCTCAGCTCCAGCACAGCTTCCTGGGTTTTGCCCGTATCGTTCATATTCCCGCCTTGTCCTACTTGATGAAGCCGAGCTTCTTCCGGTCCAGGGTGAGAGCGACGGCGCCGATCAGAACGAGGCCATTCACCGCCTGCTGCGCGTACGGGTTCACCTGCATCAGGACCATACCGTCATTGAGCGCCGTGACGATCAGGGCGCCGAGCGCGGCGTTCTTGGCCCCCCCGAGGCCTCCGGTCAGGGCTACGCCGCCGACGGCGACCGCGGTGATGGCGGGAAACAGCAGGCCGTTTCCCATCCTTGAGGTGGCGACGCCCAGACGGCAGGCAAAAAGGAGCGATCCGAGCCCGTAGATGATCCCCGCGATCGTGAAGACGGCGATCTTGATCCGGTTGACCTTGACGCCCCCCTGCTGGGCCAGGGCTTCATCGCCGCCGATGGCGTACAAATACCGCCCGAATTGCGTGCGGTTCTGTATGAACTGCATGATGGCGGTAAGAACAACCGCGAAAATCGCGATCTGCGGGACGCCGAAGACCATCCCGTTGATGGCGCTGAAGATCCTCTCGTCCTGGATGATGACATTGACGGCCCTGTTGATGTAGACAGCCAGCCCATAGAGCACCCAGCTCATGCCGAGAGTGGCGATAAACGAGGGGATTCTCAAGCCCGTGTTCAGCAGGCCGCTGATCACTCCCGCCACCCCCCCGAGCCCCATGGAAATGGGGATGATCCACAACCCCACATTGTTGCTGTTGTACTGATTCTTCATGAGCAGCCCGACGAAAACAGCAATCAGCGACGCCACGCCCTGCACGGAAAGATCGATCCCTCCGAGCACGACGGTCAGGTGCAGCCCGATGGCCAGAATCGCGGGAATCGCCGCCAGGCTGAGAATGGTCTGGATATTGGTCCAGGAGAGATATTTGCCCTTCGTCCCGATGGCGAACACGGCCACGAGGATCACCAGGGAGAGGATCTGGGCAACCGTGCCGGTGCGGCGAAGCCACCTGCCCGCGGCCGCCAGGGGAGCGGGCAACCGTTTCCGCCAGGCAGCCAGGCGGCCTCCCTTGCTGCTCACTTCTGTCATGAGTCGTCAGCCCTCCTTCGGCGAATGTAGAACGCCAGAACCATGGCGGCAAGGGAGCAAAATCCTCCGCACGGCGGCCAAAGCCCCCGTGCGGAGGTGCATCCATTCAGGCGAGCGTTATTGCGCTTCTCCCGCCCAATTCGCGAAGAAGTCGGACAAATCGTAGGTGGGCATCTTCTTGATGTACTCGTTCACGAACTCGTCGACGTTTTCGCGGTTCACCTTGACCCCGGGGATCAACCAGCTGCGGTACTTGGCGGGGAGCTTGGCCACATTGAGCTTTCCGTCCTTCGCCGCGAGGCACATGGTCAGGCCGAGCTGGGCCTGGTAGCGGGAGTCCTGGAATTCGGTCGAGATCATGTATCCCGCCTTGATCGCATCGAAGGCCTCGGGATTGCCGTCAGTGCCGGTCACCAGGACCTTGCCCGCGAGCCCGGCTTCCTTCAGGGCCTGGATGGCGCCCATGCCCATGTTGTCGTTGGCGCACCACACCCCGTCGACGTCCGGGTATGCGGCCAGCAGTGCCTTGGTGGCGCTGTAGGCCTTGGTCGTGTCCCATTCCGCGCCTTCCCACTGCAGGAGAGTCACGCCGGGGAACTCCTTCAAGGCCTTCTGCAGACCCTGGAACCGTCCGATGGCCGCATTGTTGGCCAGCATGCCCTGGATGGCGACGATCTTGCCCTGGTTCGGGGTCTCGAAGGTCTTGAACAGCTCCTTGGCATTGTAATAGCCCTGGCCGACGGCGTCGAAGGCCACGTGCGACACCCAGTACTTATAACTGGTCACTTTGACGTCGGGCGGCTTGTTCCACCAGTTGATCCAATAGGCCTTGGCGGACTCGAGCATCTTGGCAATGGGGACGACGTCGGGGGCTTCGTTGGGGTCGACGCTCACGACGATGTTGCCGCCGGTCTTGGCGATTTCCGCTCTCAGGTCGGCGAATTGCTTCTGGCTGTTGCCCTCACTGGACAGCACATCGACGGACAATCCCAGCTTCTTGCCCAGTTCCCTGGCGCCCACCGCGTAGTTCGCGTGATACGGGTTGTCCAGTCCCCGGATCATCACGACCAGCGTGGTCTTCTTCTGGGCGCTGAGCGACAGGCTCACCGCCAGCAGCAGGACCAGGGTCAGCAGAATGACTACCAGCTTCTTTCCGTTCATTCTCAAAACCTCCTTGAAATGGATAGGAACTTCAGGATTCTCAAGCACACTTCTTGCAGAAGCTCTCTGTGTTGTCTGCCCACCTCCTTTCGGGCTTTCGCACGGGATCCGCTCCTACTGGGCCGTCAGGCCGCCGTCCAGCACGAAGATGGAGCCGGTCATGAACGCGGCGTCATCCGATGCGATGTACAGCGCCGCCTTGGCCACGTCGTCGGCGGTGCCGACGTGCCGGAGGGGCTGCCAGTTGCGCTTTTCCTCCGTCTGGTCCCCACCGGGCTTGTAATGGGCGACCACGGAGACTCCCTGCGCCGTTTCGGTCATGCCGGGGCACAGGCAATTCACCCGGATGTTGTAGGGCGCGAAGTCCAGGGCCATGCTCCGCGAGAGGTTGACGATCCCGCCCTTGGAGGCCGCGTAGCAGGACGCGTCCGGCGCCCCGACCAGACCGGCGACCGACGAAACGTTGATGACCACCCCCGCTTTGCGCTCCATCATGCCGGGCAGGAAATGCCGGGAGACCAGGAACATGCCCTTCAGGTTCGTGTCCAGGACGCTGTCCCAGGTTTTCTCGTCGAGGTCGACGACCCGGCCCGGCCGCCAGATGCCGGCGTTGTTCACCAGGATGTCGACCTGCGGGTAATCCTTGAGGATCTGCGCCGCCACCCTGGCGACCTGGTCCGACTTGGAAACATCCGCCACGTAGAACCGGCAGTCCCCGCCCTGGCCGCGGATGCTCTTGTGCGGTCTTCTCGCCGTCGGCGGCGGTTCTGCTGATCAGAGCCACGCGCGCGCCTTCCTGGGCAAAGAGGCGCCCGATTGCGGCGCCGATGCCGATGCTGCCTCCGGTGACCACCGCTACCTTGCCCCCAAGCTTCATGGCCAGCCCTCCTCAATCCCCGATATCCCGCAAGCTTCGGACCGTCTCGCGGCATTTCTCCGTGAACAGGCCCACGTCCACCGAATAGCACAGGTATTTCACGCCCGCCGCGCGCCACTTCCTGGCCCCTTCGATCGTGTCGACGAAGGTGCCCACCACCACGCCGCGCCCCAGGCATTCGGCGACGATTCCGCTCATCGCCTCCGCCACGCGGGGATTGTCGACGTCGCCCGGGACGCCCAGCGATTGCGAAAGGTCGTAGGGACCGATGAAGATGATGTCCACGCCCGGGACCGAGAGGATTTCCCGGAGATTCCTCACGGCCTCCACGCCTTCCAGCTGCAGGACGATCGGCGTCTGGTTCGCGCGGGCGAAGTAGTCGTAGCGGTCCAGCGAGGAGTAGTCCGCGGCCCGGACGAAGCGGCACACCCCGCGCATGCCCAGGGGAGCGAAGCGCGCCGCCTGCAGCACCTTTTCCGCGTCGGCTTTGCTGCCGATGCTCGGAGCCTGGACCCCGCCGGCCCCTACGTCCAATACCTCGGAAATCTGGGACGGGGTGTGCGCCTTGACGCGGACGATGGGCAGGAGGTCCGTTACGGTGGCGGCCCGGATCAGGTTCTGCAGGGAAAGGACGGTGTTCGGCCCGTGCTCCAGGTCCAGGACCACGAAATCGAAGCCGGCGTGACCCATGATCTCGATGAAAGCGGGGTCCGAGGACTTGGAGAACGTCCCCACCACCGCTCTTTGCGAGAGCGCCTTCCGGAAGCGTTGGATGGAATCCGCCCGGACAGAATCCCGGCTCACCTGACCACCCTCTCTAAATTGAAACGGTGTTTCATTATATCAGTGCCGGTCTGCTCCTGTCAAGAAGATTTTGAAACATCGTTTCATTCCGGTGATCCTGGTTTGACACGGTCCGGGCGGCCCGTTAGTCTGCGGAAGGAGGTGCAAGAGTGAAACGAGCCGAGATAGCCCCGGACCGCCTGACCTGCCTGCCGGTGCACGATTGGCAAAAGCGCTGGTTCCTGCTGGCCTCCGGAGACTTCGCCTCCGGCGCCTTCAACTTCATGACCGTGGCCTGGGGCGGCCTGGGCTGCATGTGGGAACGCCCGCTGGCCATGATCGTGGTGCGGCCCACCCGCTACACCTATGAGTTTCTGGAGAAGTACCCGGACTTCACCCTGTGCCAGTTCTCCAAGGAGTATTCCAAGAAGCTGGCCTGGTGCGGGGCGAACTCAGGGCGCCAGGTGGACAAGGTGAAGCACACCGGCCTCACCCCGGAAGCCGGCCGGCTCGTGGCCGCCCCGGTTTTCGCCGAGGCGGAGCTGGTGCTGGAGTGCCGCAAGATCTACTGGAGCGACTTCGACCCGGCGCACTTCGTGGCCGGCTACATCGAGGGCAACTACCCGGACAAGGACTACCACCGCGTCTACTTCGGCGAGATCCTGGCCGCCGCCGGAACCGCGGCCTACCGGGGCTGAGGCCGTGGCCCGGGCCGTGCGCTTCGAGGGCTATCGCTGCAGCGCCTGCGGCGCGGAGTACGGCCCGCAGGAGCCGCGCTACCTGTGCCCGCGCGACGGCGGCTGCCTGGAAGTGGTGCTGGACCTGAGGCGCGCGCGCGGGGAGCTGGCCGCCGCCGGCGTGGCGGGGCCGGGCGCCCGCCGGCGAACCCTCGCACTGGCGCTACCTGCCCCTGCTGCCCGTGGGCGACCCGGGCGGCCAGGGCACCCCCTTCCGCGCCGTGGGCGCCACGCCGTTGTATTCCGTGCCGGACCTGCGCGCGCGCCTGGGCCTGCCGCGGCTCTGGCTGAAGGACGAGGGCCGCAACCCCACCGCCTCGCTCAAGGACCGGGCCAGCTCCCTGGTGCTGGCCCGGGCCAGGGAGGTGGGCGCCGAGGTGGTGGTCACTTCCTCCACGGGCAATGCCGGGGCCGCCCTGGCCGGCATGGCCGCCTGCCTGGGGGTGCCCGCGGTGATCCTGGCGCCGCGCTCCGCCCCGCCGGCCAAGATCGCCCAGATGCTGGTGTACGGGGCCCGGGTCCTGCTGGTGGACGGCAGCTACGACCAGGCCACGGAGCTGGCCCGCCGGGCCTCCGAGGAGCTGGGCTGGTTCTGCCGCAACACGGGCTACAACCCCTTCAGCGCCGAGGGCAAGAAGACCGCGGCCTTCGAGATCTGGGAAGCCTGGCAGCGCGGCGAGCTGGGGGAGGCGGGCGGCGGCCAGAGATGCGCCTGTCGGTCTTCGTTCCCGTGGGCGACGGCAATATCATCGCCGGGCTGGACAAGGGCTTCCGCGACCTGGTCCAGGCCGGCCTGCTGGAGCGCGGGCCGCGCCTGTTCGGGGTGCAGGCCGAAGGCTCCGCGGCGATCGCCTCCGCCTTCGCCGCCGGCACGGAGACCATCCGCGCCGTGCGGGCCCGCACCCTGGCGGACAGCATTGCCGTGGACCTGCCCGCCGACGGGCTGCGCGCCCTGCGCGCCGCCACCCGCACGGGCGGGGCCTACCTCACCGTGAGCGATGCGGCGATACTACAAAGCATCGCCGAGCTGGGGCGCTCGGGGCTGTTCGCCGAGCCCGCCGCGGCGGCCGCCTGGGCGGGCCTGCGCCGCGCGCTGGCCCAGGGGCTGGTGAACGCCGGCGAGCCGGTGCTGGTCCTGCTGACCGGCAGCGGCCTGAAGGACGTGGGCGCCGCGCAGCGCGCCACCGCCGCGGCGCCGGTGATCGAGCCCAGCCTGGAGGCGCTGAAAACGTTGCTGACTCCCTGAGCCATCGGCTACAATAGGTCATGGCCAGCTCGGAAAAGAAGGCGTCTTCCCGGCCTCGCGGCGCGAAGCCCGGCAAGGGCCGCAAGCCCGCGTCGCGTAAACCAGGGGCCCCGGCGGCGCGACAGGCTGCGCGCAAGCCCGGGGCCCAGGCCGCGCGCAAACCCGCGGCGCAGGCCGGCCCAAGCCCTTCCGCCTGACCCCCTCCAACAACGAGTTCCTGGGCATGGACGTGGAGTCCCTCAAGGAGTCCTTCGTCCACAACCTGGAGTTCGCGCTGGCCAAGGACGAGTACAGCGCCACCGACCACGACAACTTCAAGAGCCTGGCCCTGACCGTGCGCGACCGGCTGTTCGAGCGCTGGATCGAGACCCAGCAGAGCTACTACGCGCGCAAGTCCAAGCGCGTGTATTACCTGTCCCTGGAGTTCCTGATGGGCCGGGCCCTGGGCAACGCCATCCTCAACCTGGGCCTGGAGGGCCGGACCACGCAGGCCATGCAGGAGCTGGGCTACGAGCTGGAGAAGCTGGAGGACTGGGAGTACGACGCGGGCCTGGGCAACGGGGGCCTCGGACGCCTGGCCGCCTGCTTCCTGGACTCCATGGCCACCCTGGCCCTGCCGGCCTACGGCTACGGCATCCGCTACGAGTACGGCATCTTCTTCCAGCGCATCCGCGGGGGAGCCCAGGTGGAGACCCCGGACAACTGGCTGCGCTACGGCAACCCCTGGGAGGTGGAGCGACCCGAGTACCTGTACCCGGTGCACTTCTACGGCCAGGTCAGCTCGCGCACGGACGCCGATGGCGCCTTGCGCTTCCTGTGGGCGGACACCCAGGTCATCATGGCCATGGCCTACGACACCCCCATCCCCGGGTACCGCAACGACACGGTGAACAACATGCGCCTGTGGGCGGCCAAGTCCACGCGCGAGTTCGACCTGGACTACTTCAACCACGGCGACTACGAGCGCGCCGTGTCGGACAAGGCCCAGTCGGAAACCATCTCCAAGGTGCTGTACCCCAACGACAACGTGTTCGAGGGCCGGGAGCTGCGCCTGAAGCAGGAGTACTTCTTCGTGTCCGCCACGCTGCAGGACATCCTGCGGCGCTTCAAGAAGAGCTCTTCCGGCGGCTTCGCGGACTTCCCCGACCAGGTGGCCGTCCAGCTGAACGACACCCACCCGGCGGTGGCGATACCTGAGCTGATGCGCATCCTGCTGGACCAGGAGGGGCTGGGCTGGGAGGAGGCCTGGGCCATCACCGTGGGCACCTTCGGCTACACCAACCACACCATCCTGCCGGAGGCCCTGGAGCGCTGGCCGGTCAGCCTGTTCGGCTACGTGCTGCCGCGGCACCTGCAGATCCTCTACGAGATCAACCGCCGTTTCCTGGCGGAGGTCTCCGCCCGCTGGCCGGGCGACCCGCAGCGCCTCGGCCGGATGTCCCTGTTCGAGGAGGACGGGGAGAAGAAGGTGCGCATGGCCCACCTGGCCGTGGTGGGCAGCCACTCGGTGAACGGGGTCTCCTCCCTGCACTCCGAGATCCTCAAAGCGGAGCTGTTCCGCGATTTCTACGAGCTGTGGCCGGAGCGTTTCAACAACAAGACCAACGGCATCACCCCCCGGCGCTGGCTGCGCCTGTGCAACCCGGGCCTGTCGAGGCTGATCAGCGAGCGCATCGGCGAGGACTGGGTGCGGGACCTGGACCAGCTGCGGCGCCTGGAGCCGCTGGCCGAGGACCCCCGCTTCCGCGAAAGCTGGCGGGAGGTGAAGCTGGCCAACAAGCAGCGCCTGGCCGAGTGCGTCCGCAGCCTCACCGGGATCACGGTGGACCCCCGCTCGCTTTTCGACTGCCAGGTCAAGCGCATCCACGAGTACAAGCGCCAGCTGCTGAACGTGCTGCACGTGCTGGCGCTGTACAACCACCTCAAGGCCAATCCGGGGACCGAGGTCGTGCCCCGCACCGTGATCTTCGCGGGCAAGGCGGCGCCCGGCTACGCCATGGCCAAGCTGATCATACGCCTGATCCACGCGGCGGCCGAACGGGTGAACGACGACCCGGACCTGGGCGGAGGACTGAAGGTGGTGTTCCTGCCCAACTACGGGGTCAGCCTGGCCGAGCGCATCATGCCGGGGGCCGACCTCTCGGAGCAGATCTCCACCGCCGGCACCGAGGCCTCGGGGACGGGGAACATGAAGTTCGCCTTGAACGGGGCGCTGACCATCGGCACGCTGGACGGGGCCAACGTGGAGATCCGCGAGGAGGTGGGCGAGGAGAACTTCTTCCTGTTCGGCCTGACCGCCGCCGAGGTGGCGGAGCGCAAGGCCCGCGGCTACGACCCGCGGGAGCTGTACCGGGCCAATCTGCAGCTGCGGGGGGCGCTGGACCTGATCGGTTCGGGGGCCCTGAGCCCCGGTCAGCCGGATCTCTTCGCACCCGCTGGTAGCAAGCCTGCTGGAGAGGGATCCCTACATGCTGCTGGAGGATTTCGACTCCTACCTGGGCTGCCAGCAGCGGGTGGCGGCGGCCTACCGCGACCAGGAGGCCTGGACGCGCATGTCCATCCTGAACGTGGCCCGCATGGGGCGCTTTTCCAGCGACCGCACCATCCGCGAATACGCCGAACAGATCTGGGGGGTGCGGGCCGCGCCTGTAAGCCTGCCCTCCCGCAAAAGGAGCTGAAAGCCATGGGTCGCACGATTCGCCGCGAGGACAACCGCTTCCTCACCGCCCTGCTCAAGCTCATCCCCAGCGAGGTGGTGGCCGTCTACCTGTTCGTGCTGGGCATCCTGCCGCCGGAGCCGGTCCCGCACCTGGTGGTCGCCGGGCTGCTGGTGGCGCTCACGCCCCTGTACCTGCGCTTCGCCATGGGGGTGCGCTCGGCGGCCCAGCTCGCCATATCCTGCATCTCCATGCTGATCTGGATCTACGCCCTGGGGCAGGGTCCCGTCCGCTTCCTGCAGCCCCCCTGGTACGAGCCGTGGTACGGATCGGCGGCCCTGGCCATCTGGACCCTGATCCCGCCCATGTTCCTGTACCGCGAGAACGGGGACGGGAACGGACATTGAGGATCACGGTCAACGGGCGCGCGCTGGAGGCGGCTTCGGGGCCGGCGCGCACGCTGCTGGACTGGCTGCGGGACGAGCTGGGGCTGACCGCGGCCAAGCGGGGCTGCGCGGAGGGACACTGCGGTTCCTGCACGGTGCTGGTCAACGGCCGGCCCGTGCTTTCCTGCCGCCAGCCCCTGGCCGGCCTGGACGGGGCGGAAGTGCTCACCCTGGAAGGGCTGGCCGCGCCCGGGAGGCTGCATCCGCTCCAGCAGGCCTTCATCCAGGAGGGGGCCGTGCAGTGCGGCTTCTGCACGCCGGGGATGATCCTGGCGGCCAAGGCGCTGCTGGACCGGGAGCCGCAGCCCACCGACCGGCAGATCGCCCGGGCCCTGGCGTCCAACCTCTGCCGCTGCACCGGCTACGTGAAAATCCTGAAGGCGGTGCACCGGGCCGCGGAGTGGCTGCGGCAAGGCCAGGACAGCTTCCCGCGCGCCGGCCTGCTGCCCGACGAGCCGGCGCCCTTCGGCCGGCCCGTGCCTCGCGTGGATGCCCTGGGCAAGGCCACCGGGGAGCTGAAGTTCGCCGAGGACCTGCGCTTCCCCGGGCTGCTGCACGCCGCGGTGCTGCGCAGCGAGCATCCGCACGCCCGCATCGTGGAGCTGGACCCCGCCGCGGCCCGCGCCCGCCCGGGGGTGGTCGCGGTGCTCACGGCGCGGGACCTGCCCGGGCGCAACGCCTTCGGCCTGCTGGTGGCCGACCAGCCCGTGTTCGCCGCGGACAAGGTGCGCTGCGTGGGGGACGCCCTGGCCGCGGTGGTGGCCGAAAGCGAGGAGGCCGCCCGGGAGGCGCTGGAGCACATCCGCGTGCGCTACGAGCCTCTTCCCGTCATCTCCAGCCCCGGGGAGGCCCTGGCTCCCGGAGCTGCGCGCGTGCACGAGCGGACGGCGGAGCGGGTGGGCAGCGAAGGCGGGCCGGAGGCTGGGCGGAGTCGAAGCGCTGCCGGCCAACGTGGTGGCGCGCAAGCGCTCCGGCCGGGGCGAGGTGGAGCGCGGCCTGGCCGAGGCGGAGGAGGTGCTGGAGGACGAGTACTTCACGCCCTTCATCGAGCACGCCTACCTGGAGCCGGAGTGCGGCATCGGGGTGCCGGAGCCCGACGGCCGGGTCACGGTGCACGTGGGAAGCCAGGGGCCCTGGGAGGACCGGCGGCAGGTGGCCGCGGCCCTGGGCCTCGCCGAGGAGCGGGTGCGCATCGCCCACCTGCCCCTGGGCGGCGGCTTCGGCGGCAAGGAAGACGTCACGGTCCAGATCATCGCCGCCCTGGCCGCGCTGAAGACCGGCCGCCCGGTGCGCCTGCGCTTCGATCGCCGGGAATCCATCCGGGCCAGCGTGAAGCGGCACGCCGCCAGCCTCCGTTATACAACGGGGGTTAAGAAAGATGGCCAGATCACCGCCGTAAAGGCCCGCATCCTGGCGGACTCCGGCGCCTACGCCTCGGTCGGGGAAGTGGTGATCCAGCGCGCGGTCAGCTTCGGGGCCGGCCCCTACGTGGTGCCGCACGCGGACATCGAGGCCCTGTGCGTGTACACCAACAACCTGCCCGGCGGGGCCATGCGCGGCTTCGGCAACCCGCAGGCCACCTTCGCCGCGGAAGTGCAGCTGAACCGCCTGGCCGAGCGGCTGGGCCTGGACCCTTTCGAGATCCGCCTGGCCAACATCCTCGAGGAGGGCAGGCCCACGGTCACCGGCGAGCGCATCCGCTCCAGCGTGGGCGCCCGGGCCTGCCTGGAGGCCGTGCGCGAAGCCCTGCGCCGCGCCCCGCCGCTCGCCCCGCGGGCCGGCTGGAAGGCCGGAACCGGCCTGGCCTGCTCCTACAAGAACGTGGGCCTGGGCACCGGCCTGGACGACTACGCCGGGGCGAGCGGCGAGATCCTGCCCGCGGGCCTGCTGCGGGTGCGGGTGGGCAGCGCGGACATGGGCCAGGGCTCGGACACGGTCATGGCCCAGATCGCCTGCCAGGAGCTGGGCTGGCCCTACTCCCGGGTGGTGGTGGAATCCGGGGACACGGACCGCGACCCGGCCTCGCTGATCACCACCGCCTCGCGCCAGACCTTCGTGTCGGGCAACGCGGTGCTGGCCATGGCGCGGGAGCTCAAGGCCCGGCTGCTGGAATGGCTGGCCGGGAGGTTCGGCGTCCCGGCGCAGGGCATCGGGCTGCGGGGGGACGCTTTCGTGGAGTCGGCCAGCGGCCGGAAGCTGGCCGCGCTGGACGGAATTGGCCGGGCTGGCCGCCGCCGACGGGGTGACGCTGAAGGCCGAGGTGCGCTACTCCGCGCCGCGCACCTGGCCGGACCTGCGCGAGCCGGGGGGCGGTTTCCCGGATGGCGAGCGGCGCCTGCACGCCGCCTACTGCTTCGGCGCCCAGGCCGTGAGCCTGGAGGTGGACCCGGCCAGCGGGCGCGTGAACGTGCTGCGCGTGATCGCGGCCTCCGACGCGGGCCGGGCCGTGAACCCGGCCAGCGTGGAGGGCCAGATGGAGGGGGGCGTGGTCATGGGCCTGGGCTACGCCCTGTCCGAGGAGTTCCGCCTGGAGCAGGGCCGCATCCTCACCGACACCCTGGCCCGCCTGGGCCTGTGGCGCGCCACCCAGGTGCCGCCCATCCAGTGCCTCATCGTCGAGAACCCGCACGAGGAAGGCCCCTACGGGGCCAAGGGCATGAGCGAGCTGCCCGTGTCCATGGCCGCCCCGGCCGTGGTGAGCGCGCTGCACGACGCCCTGGGCATCTGGCTCACCCGCATCCCGGCCACCCCCGAGCGCATCCTGCAGGCCCTGGCCAAGGGAGGAAGCGCATGACCTTACGCTCTTGGGCGCGCTGCATAGCCGCCACGATCCTTGTCCTGGGCGCTGTGGCCTGCTCCACCTTGGGCGGCGGGTTGGAAGCCGCGGAAGCGGCAGAAAAGCCCGAAAGCTTCCTGCCCGCGAATCCCTGCGACACCATTGCGTCCGCCAGTGAGCAGCGGTTGTACCGCCTGCTGATGGAGCACCGCCGCTCCCAGGGCTTGCCTCCGATTCCCTGGTCCTCGAGTCTTTCCTTCGTCGCCCGCGCCCATGTCCGCGATCTGCAGGCCCATCCGCCGTCGGGAAAGTGCAACTTCCACAGCTGGTCCGCGAATGGCCCCTGGACCCCCTGCTGCTATACGGACGACCACGCCCGGGCGCAGTGCATGTGGGACAAGCCCCGGGAGCTCACCCGCTACCCGGGAAACGGGTATGAAATCTCCGCCTGGAACAGCGCCTCGCAGGATCCGGAGACGGCCCTTTCCTCCTGGAAGGGAAGTCCCCTGCACCACGCCGTGATCGTGAACTCCGGGGTCTGGGCCCGGATCCGGTGGAAAGCCGTGGGCGTCGGCATCTACGGTTCTTATGCCGTGGTCTGGTTCGGGGAGGAAGCCGATCCCTGTTTCGAGTAGTTGAAGCCGGTCAGGGGAGAACTCGCCCCTTCCGGCTCATTTGAGCGCGTCGTCCATGGCCGCCCCGGCCGTGGTGAGCGCGCTGCACGACGCCCTGGGCATCTGGCTCACCCGCATCCCGGCCACCCCCGAGCGCATCCTGCAGGCCCTGGCCGCGCGCTGAGCCCTGGTACTGCGCGTCGTGATTTCCGAAGGGGCTTCGTCCCCGAGTGGCTGGCTTATTCGCCAACTATATGCCACGTGAAAAAGCAAAAAAGGAGGGCTGTCTGGAAATTGCATTCCCGACAGCCCCCAGGCTACAGCCGCAGTAGCTCAGTTAGTTGGGGTACGTAAAGTCCTCATCGCCGGTGTGGGTGATGGTAATCGCAGCCGCACCGGTGGCAGTCACCGTGACGCGACCATTACCAGTGTTGGTAACCGTCACGGCGCCAGTGGCCGTGCTGTTGATCGTCATCACACCGTTGCCAGTGTTGGTCGCGGTAAGCGCCCCACCCGTGTTGACGATGTCGATCGTTCCCGTTCCGGTTTCAGTAGCCGCAACATGACCGCCGTTGTTTTCGACGTTGATGAAGCCGTTGCCCGGTACCGCGACCACGTCGGCCGCTGTGCTGCCCGTCACTGTAATGCTGGGCACTACTGCGGTTCAACGACGGGCACCACTACCGCCGGCACGCCGTTGGCGTTGATGACGGTGTTCACCATGGTGACCGATGCGAAGAGACCCAACGCCCTGCCGTTCAGGGTCGTGAGGGTCAAGTTGCCAGCCGTCGAGAAGGTCATTCCCGCGCTCGCTATGATGGTTCCCACCATGGAGCCACCACCGGCTCCGTTGATAGTCGCCGCGCTCCCTACCTGCCAGTAGACATTGCCGGCCTGGGCGCCGTTGACCAGAATGACGCTGCTCGGGGCCACCGGGGTACCGACCGTGAGCGAGCTCGCCATCTGGAAGATCCACACCGCATCCGCGTTTCCCTGCGCATCGAGAGTAAGATCCGATCCCGTGATCAGGAATGCACCCGAAGCCGCTTTGTAGACACCGGGGAGGAGTGTAAGCCCGCCCAGCTGGCCCGCGCCGGGATCAATACCGTCGGGTCGTGAGGCCAGATCGTTGAATGCCGTCAGCGCATCAGCGGCGGCCGCCGTTGCAAACGCAAACGTATCTGCAGTTCCTTCCGGAGCGTCCGTATAAACGTTGCCATTCACCGCTCCAACATTCAGGGGCGTTTCCGCATAGCTGAAGGTTGAACTGTGAAATCCAGTGATCATCGTCGAAGCACCTGTGGTCCCCATATCCCCCGTAATCGCAGTCGCGGTTCCCTGGTTGGTAATGCCGGCACCACCACCAAAAACGGCGAAGGAAGCGGCCAAACCAAGGTTCGGCGCCTCAGAGCCTGTAAGAGCTATCCCTGCTGCGACACATCGCTCAGCTCCGACATCATCGGGGAAGTGCATGCCGCGATAAAGGCCCAACATTAGAATCCCAAACCCGCCCAGAACCTCTCGTAAATGTTCTCATCTTGTATACCTCTAATATTGAGAATATACATAATATAGCTAATAGTCAAGTATATTTAGTATATTAATTATACTATCAATAGCTAAAGGATAGGGCACTTCCGTTGATATTTTGTGCCTTGTGCAATACTCTATGACTTGGAGGGACCATCATGGGAGAGAAAAGAACGATGACGCTGAACCTTTCGGAAGAGGAGATGAACTCCTTGGACCAGTTGGCTCTCAGGAACGATATGAGCAAAACCGCGGTTATCAGGAAGGCCATTCGAATCTATCTTACTCTCGAGAAGAGAATGCAAAAGGGAGAGCACATATTCGTGGAAGATGACCTTCACCAGATAAGGGCCGAGTTGTTACTGGTGTGAGCCAGACCAGCACTCTGTTGTAACTGCGTTAGGCGATAGTTTATCTTGAAAGCAAGGAGACAAGATACGTCCCGAAAAAAAACCGTAACAGGATCCCCGGAATACTCAGAGAGCATCATCAACACCGTACGGGAACCTTTGATAGCTCTGGATCAAGACTTACGGGTGGTTTCCGCCAGTCGTTCCTTCTATGGAGTTTTCAAGGTAAAGCCTGAAGAAACCGTGGGACAGCTCATTTATGACCTGGGCAATAAGCAGTGGAATATCCCCAAGCTGCGGGAACTCCTGGAAACCATCCTTCCTCAAAAGACCTCCTTTGACAACTATGAGGTGGAACACGATTTTACCACCATTGGCAGGCGCATCATGCTCTTGAATGCCCGGCAAATTCAAAGAGCGTCGGGGAAAGAGCGGATCATCCTGTTGGCCATCGAGGACATCACCGAGCGAAGGGAGATAGAAAACGGGCTGGAAAAAACCCGCAGAGAACTGGAAGCAACGAAAATATCAGAAGATGAAGCCCGCGAATACGCCGAGAGCATGATCAACACGGTGCGCGAGCCCCTACTCGTTCTGGATCAGGATCTGAGGGTAGTCACCGCCAGTCGTTCCTTCTATGGAGTTTTCAAGGTAAAGCCTGAAGAGACCGTGGGACAGCTCATTTATGACCTGGGCAATAAGCAGTGGAATATCCCCAAGCTGCGGGAACTCCTGGAAACCATCCTTCCTCAAAAGACCTCCTTTGACAACTATGAGGTGGAACACGATTTTACCACCATTGGCAGGCGCATCATGCTCTTGAATGCCCGGCAAATTCAAAGAGCGTCGGGGAAAGAGCGGATCATCCTGTTGGCCATCGAGGACATCACCGAGCGAAGGGAAATAGAAAATGGGCTGGAAAAAGCCCATGAAGAGTTAGAGGAACTGGCCGCCGAGCTGAAACGTACCGCTCGGGTAAAGTCTGAGTTTCTGGCCAACATGTCGCATGAGCTACGGACACCGCTCAACTCCATTAACGGTTTCTCTGAGGTATTATACGACGAAACGTTCGGGCCGCTGAATGAAAAACAGAAGATATACGTGAGCAACGTGTTATCCAGCGGAAAACACCTTCTCTTGCTGATCAACCAGATACTTGATATGGCCAAAGTTGAAGCCGGAAAGATGAAGCTGGCCTTATCCAGCTTACCCATGAAAAGAATATTGACGGAAATCTCAATGCTTGTTGCGGATATGGCCAGCAAGAAAAAGATTGATATGTCGATTGATATAGCCGAGGATCTGCCGGATATCGAGGCTGATGAGCTCAAGGTAAAAGAGATAATATACAACCTGCTTTCAAACGCAGTTAAGTTTACCACCGAAGGCGGCAAATTGGGCATGCGGGCGAAGAGAGCGGATTCCGAGATTGAAGTAGTGGTCTGGGATACGGGGGTCGGTATCGCTCCTGAGAACATGGAAAGGATATTTGAGGGTTTTTTCCGTGTCGATACCCCATATTCTCGGTTGACCGAGGGGACCGGACTCGGTTTGCCGCTTGCTAGAAAGATGGTGGAGCTACATGGTGGGAAGCTGTTCTGTAGAATCGAAGGGCTTGAGGTGCGGCACCTCGGTCCGGTTTACTCTGCCTATTGCTAGCCCGGAGAGAGGTGTGAAATGCGGAAGAAAGCATTGATTGTCGACGACAATAGAAACAATCTTATGCTGGAAAAGGACCTTTTGGAGGTCGCTGGCTTCGAGGTTTTTACAGCCGAAAATGCTTCCAGCGGAATTGCCCTTGCCAGGAAGGAAAAACCGGACATTATCATCATGGATATGCGGCTTCCCGATATGCGTGGCTCCGAAGCCGCCAAGATATTGCTTCTAGATAATGAGACACGCAATATTCCTATCGTTTTTGTTACTGCTTCTGTGCTGGCGGAAGGCATAGAAGAGATAAAAGCCATACCGAATGCCGTATTCATTTGTAAGCCTATAAATACGCGTACCTTTGCGAAAGAAGTGATGCAATTCATGAAGTGAGTTGGATGCAGAGGCGGTGATGCCGGGCCCCTCTGGTGGGGTCCGGCACGCGCGATTACCCATGGCAGTGGGCCCGTTGCCATTCCCTCTTCACCCGAAATCTTATTAAATTAGTTGGTATACTCGGTCCGCGCGGGAAAGGCCGTCGAAGGAGGCAGACCATGCACAAGCAGGCAGGGGACGGTTCATGAAGTGAGTTGGACGCAGAGGCGGTTATGCCGGGCCCATTTGTCGATACAAATCTCGACCGCTGGGCCTGTATGATGTCTTATGTAAGGCTTCCTGAAAAAGTAGCAACTTGCTTTTCGGCAATGACTTGTGCTACATATTTTGCGGGAGGGCTGCAAGGGAAACAGGGCAAACCCTGAAAAACCCTTGCAGATCAAACGCCAGCATGTATCGAAAGCACGTCCAGCATCCCGAGTTCGAAAGTTTCTTTCTTCCCTTTGGTGGGCACCTCGATAGCGACAACCGCTGGGTGCGCATGGCCAAACTGATTCCCTGGACCGAGGTTGAGCAGCGCTACGAGAAGCTGTTCGCCGACAGCGGCATGGGCGCACCGGCCAAGAACGTGCGGATCGCGTTGGGTGCTTTGATCGTCAAGGAGCGCCTGGGGCTTTCGGACGAGGAGACGGTGGAGCAGATCCGGGAGAACCCCTACCTGCAGTATTTCCTGGGATATGAAAGCTATCGGAGTGAAGCGCCGTTTGAGGCTTCGATGATGGTGCACTTCCGCAAGCGCTTGGGGATGGAGGATCTGAACTGGGTGCAGGAAAAGATTGCACAGCGTGCCCAGAAGAAAACCGAGAAACCCAAGGACACCGATCCTCCGGGAAACGGCGGCCAGCTGATCGTGGATGCCACGGTGGCACCGGCGGATATCAAGTATCCCACGGATGTGAACCTGCTGAACGAGGCGCGGGAGAAAGCCGTAGGAGCAGCCCTCGAGGAACACTTCGATGCGGCTGGGATCTTCGGGGTGGTATAGCAGGGTGACCGTCTGCCCGATCAGCCCTACCGGGGCCTCGTAGAGCCGGCCGTTCAGCGAGACGCTGCGGTCTTTGTCCACCTGCCGGCGGGCCACGTTGCGGAAGTGATCGCGCAGCTCCTTGGGGGCGCTACGCAGCAGCTGCACCTGTCCCAGATAGCGCTCCAGCGGCGCCTGCCCGGTGGAGGAGTGAAGGCGCTGGTGGTAGTCCGTCTCGATCCACTGTCCCAGCAGCGTGTTCAGTTGCTCCAGGCTACAGGATTCGCTCACCAACGGCAGCAGCTGCATTTGCAGGGTTTTGAACAGCCAGCACCCCAAGCAGTGGGGCGCTGTCCTACACGACGAGGACCTTGCCGCAGCCATCGTCGACCGAGTGCTGGAGCGCGGCAGGCTCCTGCACCTTGACGGCCCCTCCATTCGGACCAAGCAGCTCGAGCATGCAAGTTCGCCCCTGCAGCGCTAACAAGTCAACCGGACAGAATATCCGGATTCCGACGGACAATTCTTCCGGAACCCACAATTCTGATTAAGCACTACCGTGAATCCTAGAAATTGAAATCCATAACTATGGCCACATCGAAGAAGTAAGCCAGGTGCCCGACCTTGGGATTGTAAAACAACTGGAAGCGGGGCCCGATTTTGAGATTGTCTTTCACTGCGAAGAATACGCGATTGACAGAGGAAATAGTGGTTCCTTTTGCTAAAATCCAAGGAAGAGAATACATCTGTGGTTGTATCAAACGAGAGGACGTCTTTGAAGATGTCTACCTTGAAGGCGAGGATTCCTTCCAAACCAGTTACGGCTGGTAGGTTCCAGTCAAATGGCTGCTTCTGCCACCTGATACCCAATTTCACAGACATAAGCTGGAATAAGAAAAATTCCACACCCCCGCGACTTTCAAGGAGCTTGGTCGGGGTAGATTTGGGTCAGAAATTTGATCTGTCGGATCAGGATGAAGCAGAACCGTTGCCAGGACGGCGGAAACATATGGATCGAATTCTGACCCCCCCAAAAAGCAGGTTTGACAGATACAACGAAAACTGGGTGCCTGCCCGGATAGTGTCCAGTGTTTGGGTGGGTGTCCAGTCTTGATCCCAGGATAGACCGTACTGCACTTCAACAAAATTCTCAAAACCAGAAATAAAATTCATGCGGATGACGTCAAGGCGCGATTCCAAGCTCCAGGAGATGAGCTGCTGTCCGATAAGCGTCACCTCATCGGGGTACAAACGCAGGTTGGACGGATCGGCGATGAAGGCATTGACCATGGCGGCGATGTGGAATTTCTGCAAACCAGAAATCGGCTTCTGCGATCCATGGACAGTCCCTCAACTATCAGCGAGCCGTATTCTCGAAAGGCCTCGCGGCATAGGTCCTGCAATGTTATAGGGATTTTTTTGACAATTTCCGCGTCTTTCAGTTCACTGTAGCCGTCGCCGCCTTGAGCCAAAAAATCCAGCAGGATGACACTGTAAGAACGCTTAGGAGCGATCTTGAGACCGCCGATGCGATTGCCCAAGCTTGCCGGTTCTGTGGTAAGACCTGAAAACTGCAGATATCCGCTTTCACCGGATTTGCTCTGTGACCTGGAAATCAGAGCCTCTATCTGCGCCCCAGTCAGCTTCATAACAACCAGATTATTCGGGTAAGGTACGGCCTCAATCAAGTCCCATTCCGGCATCCGGGCCTTTAGGAAGGCCGTTTTTGAGCGCGCCGGAATTCAAGATCGCCAGATGGGACTTTGACAAATTGCGCATGAGCTTTGTGACTGCTTTCCCCAAAGCTGTCTGCTGAGTCCTGCCGTTTTCATTAGAAAGAGGTTCTTCGAGTTCTCCGAGTATTTTGTTGCCATCGTGGATTATCAAATAATTGTCGATTTGCCATTGGACCAGTTGTCCGTTGCGTTTTCGCGCGGCGTGTTTTTTGTGACCGTATAGACCTCACCCACAATTTCATCCACGGTCCACTTGTTTTGGTCAGAAAACCCGTGAAGTTCCAGCACATGAACGGCGGCGCCTGAAGATAGGGTGCGTGCAACCGGCAGCCTTTTTGTCCCCGGAAACCCAACGGAAATCCAGTCTGATCCGGGTTTTACCGAGTCGCCGCCTGTAGTGATAATCAGGTCAAGGCCGGGGATGTCGCGGATTTGGAAATTTCGTCTTCCGCAAGGTCGGTCAGAGCCACAACGATGTCCGCCTTGCCGGCCATCTCCTCAATCGCTTTGGTAACATAAGATGCTGCCGATTCGACTACAACGTCTTGACGCTTATTCTCTATTACGAGTTTATCAAAAGTGGCTGAAGTCACTCCGACAAAACCTACTTTACGATTGCCGCACGACAGGATGATCCATTTTGAGGCAGTGCTTCCTGCGATATTCAAATTGCCGGCCAAGACCGGAATCTTTGTATCCGCAATACGTATAGTCAGGTTCTCAGCTCCTGCCACAATTTCATCATTGGAGATATGGATAAGATCGTAGCCAAGCAGTTCCAAGACCTGAAAATCAAGTTTGCCATGTGTCAAGATGGTAGTTGGAGTCCGACCCATGAAATTGCCAAGATCTACAAGCAAGTTGTCTTCATATTCCTTGCGGAGCTCGTTGATGATAGTCTGCAGGGCCTGAGGCAGGCGTGTCGGTTTGAGTAGCCGCGTGCAAGCCCCGGGTATTTGCCGTATAGATAATAGTAACAGTCTCAAACGACGAGGCCGGAACTTTCTTATTACCTGGGCATCAAGAACGCCGGCTGAAAAAAAGAACCGATGCAAAGACAAGAATCATCAGCTTCATGGAAGGCCTGCTCCATATCTACTGAGCGCGTTCTTTTGTGCAGAGAAGACAAAGGCAGTCGCCCTGACCTCGAAAGTTAATTCAGGGCGACTGCTACTTAAAAGGTACAAAGACTAATTTACACTACCGACAGTAGCGCCTGCGCCATATGTAATCACGCCTATGCCGCTGTGAACCGAGCCAAGGATGCGGCTGCCGGCTCCGAGAGTAACAGCACCAGTAACATACACATCGCCGGCAACTACGTGAGCGCCACTTGTAAAATCTGCGCCAACTGTCACGTTTCCACCGATGGTACTATTGGCACCGCTGGTAAAAGCAGCTTTGGCAGAAACCGATCCTCTAATCTTCGCGCTATCGCCACTCGTAAAAGCAGCGCCAGCAATGACATTGCCGGTTACAGAGCAACCTGCGCCAAGGGTAACAGCAGCAACAGCGGTCACATAACCATTGACGGCGCTATCGGTCCTGCGGTAAACGCAGCCGTAGAATTGATATCACCAATAACAGCACCAGCAGCCAACGTTGTAACATTCGTAGCCGTTTGAGCTGTTGCCACTACGGCACCAAAAACTGTCAGAATCAATAGCCCTATGAATACTTTTTTCATGTAGTTTCTCCTTCGGAATCCGTATAACCAACATTCCCCGGCAACGCCGGAAAATCTAATAAGAACTGCCTTCCGCTATTTTACACTTCCAACGGTAGAGCCTGCGCCAAAGGTGATCACCCCGCTACCGCTGTGAACCGAGCCAAGAACCTTGCTGCCGGACCGAGAGTCATGTCACCCGTAACGTATACGTTGCCGGAGATAACACTATTGGCACCGCTTGTAAAAATCGGCGCCAACTGTCACGTTTCCACCGATAGTACTATTGGCACCGCTCGTAAAGGCAGCACTCGCAGAAACCGATCCCTTGACCTTCGCGCCGTCCCCACTTGTAAAAGCAGCACCCGCGCTCACATTGCCGGTTACAGAGCTGC
>CAVTQG010000031.1:0-87529 GCA_963736785.1 uncultured Spirochaetota bacterium
AAAATCACCGGCAGCCTGCACATGACCATCGAGACCGCGGTGCTGATCGAGACCCTGAAGGAGCTGGGCGCGGATCTGCGCTGGGCCTCCTGCAACATCTTCTCCACCCAGGACAACGCCGCCGCGGCGATCGCCGCCGCCGGCTCGGCGGCCGTGTTCGCCTGGAAGGGGGAGAGCCTGGAGGAGTACTGGTGGTGCACCGAGATGGCCCTGACCTGGCCGGACGGCTCCGGGCCGGACCTGATCGTGGACGACGGAGGGGACGCCACCATGTACGTGCACCTGGGCGCGCAGGTGGAGGCCGAGCCGACGCTGGCCGACAAGCCGCAGGAGCACCACGAGATGGAGGTCGTCATGGCGCGCCTGAAGGCGGGCCTGAAACGCGAGCCGAAGCGCTGGACCCAGGCGGCCAAGAAGATCCGCGGGGTTTCGGAGGAGACCACCACCGGCGTGCACCGCCTGTACCACATGCAGGAGAAGGGCGAGCTCGAAGTTCCCGGCCATCAACGTCAACGACGCGGTGACCAAGAGCAAGTTCGACAACCTGTACGGCAACCGGGAGAGCCTGGCCGACGGCATCAAGCGGGCCACCGACGTGATGATCGCCGGAAAGAAGGCCGTGATCTGCGGCTACGGCGACGTGGGCAAGGGCTGCGCGGACTCCATGCGGGCCTACGGAGCCCAGGTGTTCGTGACCGAGGCCGACCCGATCTGCGCCCTGCAGGCGGCCATGGAAGGCTACGCGGTTTCGACCATGGAGGAGCTGGCCCCCCTGGGGGACATCTTCGTGACCGCCACCGGCTGCCGGGACGTGATCCGCGGAGAGCACATGGAGAAGATGAAGGACGGGGCCATCGTCTGCAACATCGGGCACTTCGACGCCGAGATCGACATGCGCTACCTCAACAGCACCCCGGGCTTGAAGAAGAGCAACATCAAGCCGCAGGTGGACCTGTGGACCCTCAAGTCCGGGCGTTCCATCCTGGTGCTGGCCGAAGGCCGCCTGGTGAACCTGGGCTGCGCCAACGGGCACCCCAGCTTCGTGATGAGCTGCTCCTTCGCCAACCAGGTCCTGGCCCAGCTGGAGCTGGCTTCAGGGAAAATGGAGGTGAAAGTGCACACCCTGTCCAAGAAGCTGGACGAGGAGGTGGCCCGCCTGCACCTGGAGCAGCTGGGCGTGAAGCTCACCACGCTCACCGCCGCGCAGGCCGATTACCTGGGCGTGCCGGCCGACGGGCCCTACAAGGCGGACTATTATAGGTACTGATATAGAGACGGATGCATTATTCGTATTGCCCGGTCTGCGGCGGCCGGCTCGTCCTTCCGCCGGAAGGGCAAAGCCTCGGGTCTGACGATCTGCGCATCTGCGGCAGCTGCGGGCACGATTTCTGGCTGAACTCCAAACCCTGCGTTTCCGCGCTCATCGTGAGGGCGGACGGGCCGCAGCAGCTGATCCTGCTGACCCGGCGGGCCATCGATCCCTACCGCGGCTGCTGGGACGTGCCGGGAGGCTACCTGCGCAACGGCGAACCTCCCGAGCCGGGACTGGCTCGCGAGCTTTTGGAAGAGCTGTCGGTTCCGCTTCTGGAACCCCGCCTCGCCGCCATCGAAATCGACGAGTACATCCGTGACGACGTGCCCCGCGAGGCGCGCTACACGTTCAGCGTCTTCTACCTGTGCACCCTGCCCCCGGCAATCGAGCTGAAACCCGCCGACGACGTGACCGAGGCGCGCTGGTTCGCACTGTCGGAGGTCCCCTCCGACCTGGCGTTTGCCTCCAACCGCCGCGTGCTGGCGAGGCTACGCAGCCGGATCGGGGAATACCTGAGCGAAAGCCGGCGAAGCTAGCGGGCTTGGGGGTGCCGGAAGCAGCTCAGCAGGTGGTCGTTCACCACGCCGACCGCCTGCAGGTGGGCGTACATGATGGTCGTGCCCACGAAGCGGAAACTCCGCTCCCTCAAATCCTTGCTGACCCGGTCGGACAGCGGCGTGCTGGCCGGGATCTGTGCCAGCCGGGTCCAACGGTTGACTATGGGCTTTCCGTCCACGAAGCCCCACAGGTAGCGGTCGAAGGAGCCGAATTCTTTCTGGACGGCCAGGAAGCACCGTGCGTTGGTGATCGAGGACTCGATCTTCAGGCGGTTGCGCACGATGCCCGCGTCGGCCAGCAGCCTGGCCACGCTCTTCTCGGTGAACCGGGCCACCGCGGCCGGGTCGAAGCCCCGGTAGGCCGCGCGGTAGCCCTCGCGCTTGCGGAGGATCGTGGTCCAGGACAGGCCGGCCTGGGCGCCCTCCAGGATCAGGAACTCGAAGTGCTTCCGGTCGTCGTGCACCGGCACACCCCACTCCTCGTCGTGGTAGCGCAGCATCAGCGGGTCGCCGGCCGGCCAGGGGCAGCGGACGGGCTCCGGGCTCATGCGCCGGGCCCCTCGACCAGGCCGGTCGCCCCCTCCGCGTCGGGCTCCTCGCTCTGAGCGGCTCCTTACCCGTTCCGCCCCGCCTGGCGGATCAGGGCGGCCAGCTCCTCGACGTCGATCCGCACCCGCGATCGGCGCCGTCCCAGGGCCTCGGCCAGTTCCCGGGGGTCGGCCGGGGCGGCACGGGCGATGCCGGCCAGCACCTCGTGCGCGGCCACGTTGTGCGGGGGCAGGTCGTGGAGCTCCGCGTACTTTTCCCGGGCGCGCCACAGCAGGGCGAGCGCCCGCTTCTGCTCCGCCGAAAAGCGCCGGAACTCAGGCAGCCGCCGGTAGCCCTGGTACGGGTCGCGGGCGCGGGTCTTCTCCTGCACGTGCGCGTTGGCGGACAGGAAACGGTAGAGCAGCCCCCGTTCCACCATCTCGGCCAGCAGGCGATCGGCCAGCCCCAGCAGCGGCAGCACGTCGCCAGCCGCGTACTCCAGCTGCTCCGGAGGCAGGGGCCGCTTCAGCCAGTTGGCCTTCTGGAACTTGGACTTGCCCCCGCCCCCGTCGCTTTCCGGATTCAGCAGCTTGGCGAGCGAGCCGGGCCGCCCCAGCAGGCGCGCCGCAATCGCGAGGTCGAACACGGGGCGGATGGACATCTGCATGGCAGTTCCCAGGGTGGCCAGGTCCCCGGAGGCGTCGAACATGACCTTGACCCAGGGGCTCTCCTCCAGCAGGCCGCGCAGCAGCCCCCGGTCCTTGACGGCCAGGGTGTCGATGAGGTGAGCCTGGCGGCCGTCGTAGAGCTGGACCAGAGCCACGTGGATGCCGTAGCTGTGCAGGTTGTGTTCGCTTTCCAGGTCCACGGCCACGGCCTGCGGGTTGTCCTGGCGCAGGCGCTCCAGCAGGCGGGCCAGCTCCCGGTCGGTCTGAATGAGTCGGTGTTCGGCCACGCTTAGGCATAGCCCGGATCGCGCCGGCGGCGCAAGCCCGGGTACTCCCGGCCCGCAGGCACCGCGATCAGAGCGCGTTCAGACGGATTTCACCCTCCACCATGACCAGGCCGATCCGGATGTCTGCGTCGAAGGCCACCAGGTCGGCATCCTTGCCGGGTTCCAGGCTGCCTTTGCGCCCATCGATGCCCATCACCCGCGCCGGCGTATGGCTGAGCATCCGCACCGCCTCCGCCAGCGGAACTTCGGCCTGCCGCACCATGGTGCGCACCAATCGGTCGGCCGTGGCGATGCTGCCGCCGAAGCTGGCCCGGTCGGGCAGGAAAGCCACCCCGTCCTCGATGAGCACCCGCTGGCCGCCGTTCAGGCTGCCGAGGGTGCTCTCCTTCACCTCTTGTCCGGCAGCGCGCATGGAGTCCGTGGTCAGGCAGATGCCCTCCGGGCCTTTTATCTTGTAGATTAGTTTCAGCAGTGGGGCCGGCAGGTGTTTCCCGTCGGCGATGATCTCCACCGCCAGGCCGTCGATGGCCAGGGCGCTCTCGGCCACCCCGAGGTGCATCCAGGCGTCCCTGCGCACCAGGCGCGACATGCCGTTGAACAGGTGGGTGACCAGGGAGTAGCCGCTCTG
Source organism: uncultured Spirochaetota bacterium (assembly GCA_963736785.1). Classification (GTDB taxonomy): domain Bacteria; phylum Spirochaetota; class Spirochaetia; order SZUA-6; family DRHE01; genus MIBK01. Next base: position 3,981 of record CAVTQG010000031.1, read on the forward strand.
GAAGGCGGCCAGGACCTCCTCGTACACGGCGTTGGAGTGCCCGATGGAGGCGACGATCCCCCGTTCGGCCAAATCGCGGCCCATGGCCAAACCGCCCGGCAGCTCCGGGGCCACGGTCCAGCGCCGGATGAAGTCGAAGCGCTCCAGCAGGTCCAGGTACTCCCGCCGGTCAGGCAGCCGCAGATAGCGCGGGTCCTGGGCTCCGCTCTGTTCCGGGGAGAGGTAGGGGCCTTCCAGGTGCGCGCCGAGGATCGAGGGCATGCCTTCCCGCGCTTCGCCTGCTTGCAGGATCAGCTCCAGCGCGCCGGTGAGCTGGGCCATGGAGCTGGTGAGGGTCGTGGGGTAGATCGAGGTCACCCCGTGACGGAGGTGCATTCGGCAGGCTTCCAGCACGGACTCGGCTGTTGCGTCCATGAAATCGTGGCCCCCCGCGCCGTGGCTGTGGGTCTCGATGAAGCCCGGCGCCAGGGTTCGGCCGCCCAGGTCCACCCGCCGCTCCCCTGCCCTCTTGGCCCCCGGCTCGCCGGAGAACACTTCAGCGATCCGCGCCCCCTCCACCACGACCCCGCCCAGGGGAATGTCGCGAAAGGGGGTGAGCAGCCGGGCGTTGTGCAGTGTGCTGCGCATGAGCGCTCCTCGCTGGCCGCCTCTCACAGCAGCGCGGCGGAGTCCCGGTCCAGGAACAGGCAGGCATTGGCGTGCCGGCGCAGGATCGTGGCCGGGCAGGATGCGTCGATCGGTCCCTGCAGGGTGCGCCGGACGATGTCCCGCTTCCGGACGCCGGGCACCGCGACCATCGCGCCGCGGGCCGAGAACAGGGCGGGAATGGTCAGGGTGATGGCCCGGGTCGGCACCTCCGCCAGGGTGCGGAATTGCCCGTCGTTCACCTGCTGCTGCCGGCAGACCGCATCCAGCTGTCCGTTGATCTTGACCCACAGGGGGTCCTGGAAATCCGCAACGCCTGGATCGTTGAAGGCCAGATGGCCGTTTTCCCCGATTCCCAGAAAAGCCAGACCGAGGGGGTGCTCCCGCAGCAGCCGGGCATAACGCTCGCACTCCGCCGCCGCATCCGCCGCGCTGCCGTCGATATAGAACACCCGGTGGAACGGCAGCCGGTCGAAAAGTCGGTCTTTGAGGTAGCCCCCGAAAGACTGGGGCGCGCCGGGCGGCAGGCCGAGGTATTCGTCCATGTGGAAGGCGTCGATCCGCCCCCAGTCGATGCCTGGTTCCAGTCGCAGGGCTTCCAGGGTTTGCTCCTGCGACGGGGCGGCTGCGAACAGCAGGTTCAGGAGCCCCTGCCCCTGTTCCTGCTGCATCGCCCGGATCCGGGCCGCCGCCGCCAGCCCCGCCGCCAGTCCCAGGGCCGCGCGGTCCGCAAAAACCTTGACGTTCAGGCGATCGACTTTCAACTCCCGGATCGGCGCCGTCATGCCTTCGCCTCCTAACCCCAGCATCCTGCATTTGAACAGAGAATCCAAGTGCACGTATACTAGGGCCATGAACGCACGCTTCCATCAGCGCCTGGGCGAGAAGCTGGCCGAGATGAAGGCTCAAGGCACGCTCAAAACCCTGCGCATCCTCACCTCCCCCATGGACGCCAGGGTATCCATGGAGGGTCACGGGGAAGTGCTCATCCTCTCCTCCAACAACTACCTGGGCCTGGCCAACCACCCGGAGCTGATCGAAGCCGGCAAGCGCGCCCTGGAGCGCTACGGGGCGGGCACCGCCTCGGTGCGCTTCATCTGCGGCACCTTCGCCCCGCACCGGGAGCTGGAAGAGGCCCTGGCCGCGTTCCTTGGCACCGAGGCCGCCCTGAGCTACGTTTCCTGCTGGAACGCCAACACGGGAATCCTGCCCCTTCTGGCCGGCGAGGGGGACGCCTTGATCTGCGATGAGCTCAACCACGCCAGCATCATCGACGGGGCGCGGATGTCCAAGGCCCAGCGCCTGGTGTACCGGCACGCGGATCTGAACGACTTGGAAAAGAAGCTGCGCGAGGCGCGGGGCGCTTCCGCGCGCCTCATCGCCACCGACGGCGTGTTCAGCATGGAAGGGGACCTGGCCCCGCTGCCGGGCATCGTGGAACTGGCGCGCAAGCACGACGCCGCGGTCCTGGTGGACGACTCCCATGGCACCGGGGTGATGGGGGCCACCGGCCGCGGCACCCTGGAGCACTTCGGTCTTTCCGGACAGATCGACGTGCTCACCGGCACGCTGGGCAAGGCCCTGGGCGGGGCGGCCGGAGGCTTCGTGGCCGGCAGCCGCCAGGTGGTGGAGCTGGCCACGCAGAGTTCCCGACCGCAGATTTTCTCCAACGCCCTGCCGGTCACCATTGCCGCCAGCGCCCTGCGGGCCATCCAGGTGCTGGACGCCCACCCGGAGCTGGTCGCCCACCTGCACGAGAACGCCCGTTTCCTGCGCGAGGGACTCCGAGCCCAGGGCTTCCGTCCCCTGGAGGCCCCCTCGGCCATCATCCCCATCCTGGTGGGGCAGACCGCCTCCGCCATCCGCCTGAGCGCGCGCCTCTTGGAGCGAGGGGTTTTCGTCACCGGCTTCGGCTACCCCGTGGTGCCCGAGGGCAAGGCCCGGCTGCGCGTTCAGGCCTCGGCGGCGCTGGGTCGCGCCGAGATGGAGCGGGCGCTGGAGGCCTTCCGCGGCGTGCGCGGGGAGCTGCCGTAGGCCCGCCGCTGTTTTTTCCTTCTCCTCTGGCGCTCGTGGGGCAGCCGAGGTACAATCGAAGGCGCGCAATACGCCGTGGAGGTGTTATGGCCGGCAAGATCAAGGCTGGGGGAAATGCAAAGTCGCAGCGGGCGCCGAAGCCGAAGCGCGGAAAGTCCGCGCCGAAGGCGGGCTCCGCGCGCCGCGCGGCGGGTTCACCACCGCACAGGGCGCGCCCGGTGCGTCCCCCCCGCCAGAGCGACCTTCGCGCCTGGGTGGTGACGGTGGACATGGGCCTGGGCCACCAGCGGGCCACCTACCCGTTGATGGATCTGGCCGAGGGGGGAATCATCGCCGTGGGCGGCTCCCAGTCCACGGATCCCGCCGAGAAAAAACAGTGGGACCGGCTGCGGGGCATGTACGAGTTCCTGTCCCGCGTGCGCTCGGTGCCGGTCGTCGGCAAGCCGTTGTTCGGCATCCTGGACGCGCTGCAAAGCATCCCTTCGTTCTATCCCATCCGAGACCTGTCCAATCCCTCGTTCCAGGTGCGCCTGCTCTCCAAGCTCATCGAACGCGGGCTGTGCAAGGGCCTGATCGAGAAGCTCAAGGAGCAGCCCCTGCCCCTGATCACCTCCTACTTCGCGCCGGCCATCGCGGCGGACCTGGCGGATTACGGGCGCATCTACTGCATCATCTGCGACGCCGAGGTCAGCCGGGCCTGGGTTCCGGAGAACCCGCACAGAAGCCGCATCCACTACCTGGCGCCCTGCGGGCGGGCGATTCAGCGCCTGAACCAATACGGCGTGCCCGACGAGCGCGTTTTCCTGACCGGCTTTCCTTTCCCCAAGTCGCTGCTGGGCAACAAGGACCTGGACGTGCTGCGCGAGGACCAGGGCCAGCGCCTGCATTACCTGGACACCAAGGATCGCTTCTGGCCTCTGCACGGCCAGAGCGTCGCCCACTTCCTGGGCGGCGGCGCCTGCCGCTTCAAGCGGAAGCGGCGCCTGACGATCACCTACGCCGTGGGCGGGGCGGGCGCCCAGCGGGAGATCGGCTGGCAGATCGCGCGCTCCCTGCGCGACAAGCTCAAGGCCGGCGAGGTGGTCCTCAACCTGATCGCGGGGGTGCGGGCGGAAATCGAGGAGTACTTCCAGAACGTGAAGAACGACCTGCTGCCCGGCTGCGACAACCTGCGCATCCTCTACAGCCCCAGCAAGGACCAGTACTTCGACCAGTTCGCCGAAACCCTGCGCCACACGGACATCCTGTGGACCAAGCCCAGCGAGCTTTCCTTCTGCGCCGGCCTGGGCATCCCGATCATCATGTCCCCCTACATCGGCGCCCAGGAGCTGTACAACCAGAAGTGGCTGCTGGAGATCCAGGCCGCTTTCCCGCAGGAAGACCCGGAGTACACCTCCGAATGGCTTTACGACCTGCTGAACGCCGGCCGCCTGGCGGAGTGCTCCTGGGACGGCTTCCTGAAAGCTCGAAAGTACGGAACGTATAAGATAGAAGAAATCCTGCGCACCGGTACCATGACGCGCGAAGGCTCGCCGCTGAAGCGCTGAAAGCCGACCGGCTCGTGAGCACCGGAAAAGACTCCTTCCGTGCCGCTGCGCCCCAGCTGGCCCTTCTGACCCTGGTGTTCTTCTTCGTGTTCACCGCCCGGATCGCCTTCTCCCCGCTGCTGCCCTCCATCGAGGCGGACCTGGGGCTCAGCCATGCCCGTTCCACTTCCTTCTTCCTGTTCCTGAGCATCGGCTACGGCGCAGCCAGCCTGCTCTCCGGCCTGCTGTCCTCCAGGATCGGCCATCGCGGCACCATCCTCGTGTCCGCGCTCGCCACCGGTGCCGCTTTATTGGCGATCTCGCGCGCCCCTTCCCTGGGCCTCATCCACGCCGGCCTGGTGCTGGTGGGCGCCACCTCGGGCCTGTACCTGCCCTCCGCCCTCCCCGCGGCCACCTCCCTGGCTGCCGGCGGCGGGGAGGGACGGGCCCTGGCCGTGCACGAGCTGGCCCCCAACCTGGCCTTCATCCTGATCCCACTGGCCGCCGCAGCCCTGCTCGCCCGACTGCCCTGGCGCTCCTTCCTGCTGGGCCTCGGCCTGGCCTCCCTGGTCGCGGGGGCGGCCTTCCTGGCCTTCGGGCGCAGCGGCCGATTCCGAGGCGAGGCGCCCAGCCTGGCCAACGTGGGACTGATCCTCTCCCGCCGGTCGTACTGGGTTTTCGCCGCGCTGTTCACCCTGGGGGTCGGCTCCGGGGCCGGGGTGTTCGCCGTTCTGCCCACCTACCTGGTGGCGGAGCGCGGCCTGGGGCAGGCCACGGTGAACTCCCTGGTGGGCCTGTCCCGCATCTCCTGTCTGGCCGCGGTGTTCGCGGCCGGCTGGCTGGCCGACCGCCTCGGGGCCCGCCCCGTGCTGGCCGCGACCCTGCTGGCCACGGGCGCGGCCACCTCCGCCCTGGGCTTCGGCCGCGGCAGCCTGCTCACGGCGGCCGTCTTCGTGCAGCCGGTCTTAAGCGCCTGTTTCTTCCCGGTGGCCTTCGCGGCAGTAGCCCGCATCACCCCGAGGCGCATCTACAACGTGACGGTCTCCCTGCTGCTGCCCGTCTCCTACGCTCTGGGGGGCGGCGTGGTGCCTTCCCTGCTGGGCGTGCTGGGGGACCGCGGCGCTTTCGCCCTGGGCCTGATCCTGCTGGGCGGGTTCATCGCCGCCGGCGGCGCCCTGGTGCCGCTGGCCAGGCTGGAATCGGACGTGCTATAGATATCCCATGCGCACGAGCATCTTCGAGATCCTGATGCTGGTCTGCTTCGGGGCGGCCTGGCCGTTCTCCATCTACCGCTCACTCACCTCCCGCTCCGTCGCCGGCAAGAGCGTGGTCTTCCTGATCGTGGTGCTCGTCGGCTACGCGGCCGGCGTCCTGCACAAGCTGCTGTACCGCTACGACTACGTGATCTTCCTTTACGCGCTCAACGGCTGCATGGTCCTGACCGACATCGTGCTGTATTTCCGCAACCGCCTGTACCACATCCGCGAAAGCCTGAAGGAGAACCGGCCGTGAAAACTCTGGTCGCCTACCGCACCCGCTACGGCTGCACCCAAAGGTACGCCCGCCTGTTGGCCGAGAAGCTGGCAGGCGAGGTCACGGTGGCGGACCTGCGCCGGGAAGGCCGATTGTCCCCGGCCGCCTTCGACCTGGTGCTGCTGGGCAGCCCGATCTACGCGGGGAAGGTTCCAACCGGAGTCACCCGTTTCTGCGAGCGGCACCGCTCCGAGCTGTTGCGCGTGCCCGTGGGCCTGTTCATCTGCTGCCTGTACGAGGGCGAGAAGGCCCGGACCCAACTGGACTCCGCCTTCCCCGACTGGCTGTCCCTGCACGCCTTCGGCCGCTGGGCCCTGGGCGGGGAGATCCGCCTGGGCAGCCTGAGACTGCTCGACCGCCTCCTGATCCGGGCCATGGGCCGGGGCGCGGGGGACGTAACCCGTTTCCGGGCCGAGGACCTCGAGGCTATCCTCCGCCAGGTGAGCCAGCGCCCGTCATGAACCTTGACCGGCTCATCGACCGGCGCGGCACCGCTTCCCTGAAGTGGGACTTCCAGAATCACCTGGCCGGCGAGGAGGAACTGCTTCCCCTGTGGGTGGCGGACATGGACTTCCCGGCCCCCCGGGAGGTGCGGGCTGCCCTGCGGCGGCGCGTCCGGCACCCGGTGTTCGGCTATACCCTGGAGCCGGAATCCTGGTTCCAGGCGGCCGCGGCCTGGATGCGCTCCCGCCACGGCTGGGACCTCGAGCGCGAATGGCTGCTTCCCTGTCCCGGAGTGGTCCCCGCCCTCACCCTGGCCATCCTGGCCTTCACCGCCCCGGGCGAGAGCGTGGTGATCCAGCCCCCGGTCTACTACCCCTTCGCGGCCTGCATCCGCAACAACGGGCGCGAGGTGCTTGAAAACCCCTTGCGCCTGGCGGGCGGAGGCTATGCCCTGGACCTGGAGCAGCTGGAGCGCAGCATCAGGCCGCACACCCGCCTGCTCCTCCTCTGCAGCCCACACAATCCCGTGGCGCGGGTGTGGCGCCGGGAGGAGCTGGCGGGGCTGGCGGAGGTTTGCCTGCGCCACGGGCTGATCGTGGTGAGCGACGAGATCCACTGCGACCTGGTTCTGCCAGGCCATCGCCACCTGCCCACCGCCGCGCTGTCCGAGGAGGTCGCGCGGCGCACGGTGACGCTGCTGTCCGCCACCAAGACCTTCAACCTGGCCGGACTGGGCGGCTCGCTGGCGGTGATCCCCGATCCCGGGCTGCGGCGGAGGTTCCGGGCCGCCAAGGAAGCCCTGTGGACCAGCGTGGCCAACGCCTGCAGCGTGGCCGCCGCCGAGGCCGCCTGGAGGCACGGCGCACCCTGGCTGGAACGGGTGCTGGACTACGTGGCCGGCAACTACCGCTTCCTGGCGGAGTTCCTGGCGGACAGCCTGCCGGCCTCCAGGGTTTTCCCGTTGGAGGGGACCTACCTGGCCTGGCTGGACTTCCGGGCGCTGGGGCTTTCCGACGAGGAGCTGAAGCAGAGGATCCTGCACCGGGCCCGCGTCTGGTTGGACGACGGCCCCATGTTCGGCAGCGGCGGCCGGGGCTTCCAGCGCCTGAACCTGGCCTGCCCCCGCACGATTTTGCGGGAGGCGCTGCGGCGCCTGGCCCGCGCCCTGTCCTGAGGGATTGCGGGACTCCGCACTTCCCCGCTATGCTGGGACCCATGCGCATCCTACACCTGGCCGATTTCCACCTGCCCGGCTCCCCCGGCAAGCTGCTCCACGGCGTGAACCCCTACGCCAACCTGGCCGAGGCCGTGGCGGTGATCCGCAAGCAGATCCCGGCACCGGACCTCGTCGTGCTGGGCGGCGACCTGCTGGAGGACGGCGAGCACTCCAGCTACCAGGCGGTGCTGGACCTGTTCAAGGATCTGAAGGTCCCGGTCCACGCGGTGCTCGGCAACCACGACTCCCTGGCCGGCTTCCGCAAGACCGCCCAGCCGCCGCGCGGCCCTGAGTTTCAGGGGTATTACTCCTTCGACCTGAAAGGGGTGCACTTCGTGATGCTGTACTCGGCCTGCCCAGGCAAGGAGTTCGGCCGCCTGGAGGAAAGGCAGCTGCTGTGGCTCAACGAGGACCTGCACCGCAACTCGCAGAAACAGGTGCTGATCTTCCTGCACCATCCCCCCTTCGACACGGGCGTCGGCTGGCTGGACAAGCTGAAGCTGGCCAACGCCGATGGATTCTGGGAGATCATTCCGCCTTATGCCCGCAACATCCTGGGCGTGTTCGCCGCCCATCTGCACCTGCAGCACACCTGCCTGCACCGGGGCGTGGTGGCCGCCAGCTGCCCGGCGGTGAGCTGGCAGTTCAACAGCAACGCCGACTCGCCGCGGACGGCCCTTTCCGAGGAGCCGCCGGGCTTCAACCTGATCGACCTGGCCGGCGGCTCGCTGGCGCTGCGCACGGTGCGCTTCTGCCCGCCCAAGCCCCCCGCCGAGTCCCACGCCGGCCGCCAGCCGGCGGAAAAGGCCGCGCCTGCCCCCGGCTGACACCCGGGCCCGTGAAGCGGCCTAGCCCCAGAACAAGCCGGCGGCGATCGCCAGGCACAGCGTGCTGTGCAGGAATACGCCCACGGCGGTGGCCGGCACCGGGTCTCGAGGTTCGGTCAACAGCAGGCGCGCGGCCCAGCCGGGGAACACGATGGCCGGAAGCAGCGCGAAGTACCCGGACCGCGGGTACACCCGGGCCAGCAGGAGAGCCGCCACCACCACGTCCGCCAGCACGTAAGGCAGGAGCACGGCCAGGGCCCGCACCCAGGCGGCGGGCGGCCGCTCGCGGCGGTAAGCCACCTGATAGGTGAGAATGACCCCGGCGGAGACCAGACTCACCGGCAGAGCGCTCAGGAAGCAGGCGGGCGGCGCGCGACCCAGCAGGACGAAGGCCACGCCCCCGGCCACCAGCGGCGGCACCAGCGCCGTGCCCAGGAAGGCGTAGGGGAACGGCGAGAACACGTACAGCGCGCCCACCGCAGCGGCCGGCAGGAGGAAGGCCAGCACGCCCGGGCCGACGGTCAGCGCGAAGTACAGGAGGGCCGCCGCACCGGCCGCCGCCAGCACCAGCAGCAGGCGGGGGATTGCGGCAGGCGGAAGCCGGGCAGCCACGGGGTTGCCCGGGAGCTGCGGCCCGAGCTCGACGCCCGCCGGCCCCGCCCCGTCCGCCGGCCCCACCCTGCCCCGGCCCGCCGGCCGGCCTTCCGCCCCCCGCCCCTGACGCACGTGCCGCAGGTAGTCCGCGCCGAACAGGTTCATCAACTCCACCGCGGCCAGGCCGGCCAGGGCGATTGCGAGGCGCAGGGCCGCGCCTGAGGCGAACGCCCCTGCCCTCCAGGCCCAGGCCGCCCCGATCAGTGCCGGCAGGGTCACCGCGCCCAGCAGCCGGCTGCGCAGGAAAGCCAGCGTCCTCCCGGTCACAACGCCCGGTCCAGCACGAAGCCCAGGCCCAAAAGCAGCGTGGACAAGGCGAACACCTGGACCGTAATCAGGATGGCCGGGGCGAAGCGGGGGATGTCGTCGTAGTTCTTCCCGGCGATGGCCAGCGCGCGCGCCGCCAGCGGCAGCGGCAGCAGGCCGAGCAGCGCCCAGGCCGGGAACAGGCGGGCCGCCACCGCCGCAGCCAGCAGGAGGTAGGACAGCCCGTAGTACAGCGGCCCCAGGACGCGCACGGCCCTGCGCCCCAGAAGCGTGCTCAGCGTAGTCTTGCCCACCGCCCGATCCGCCTCGGCGTCCGGCACGTTGCCGATGTACAGGATGGCGTCCACCCACAACCCGGCGATGACTCCAGCCAGGGCCGCGCTCCAGGAGAGCCTTCCGGTGAACAGGAAATAGGTGCCCAGCACCGGGAAGGGCCCGGAACCCAGGAAACAGATCAAGTCCCCGAAGCCGCGGTAGCCGAACTTGACCGGCGGGGCGGTGTAGAAATAGCCGGCCGCCAGACCCGCCACGCCCAGCGGCAGGATGCGCCAGTCCACCCGCACCGCCAGGTATGCGCCCACCGCGGCCGTCACGGCGAAGCTGGCCAGGGCGGAAGCCAGGATGGCCCGGGGGGGGAAGAAGTAGGCGGCGAAGCCGTCCACCGAGCCGCTCTCGGCCAGGGGGTTTTCGTAAAGCACCTCCGCCCCCTGCTTGTACATCCTGCCCCGGTCACGGCGGTCCACCCCGGAGCGGTAGTCGAAGTAGTCGTTGGTGAAGTTGGTGCCGATGTTGGCGAACATCATGCCCACCAGGATCAACGCCAGCAGGCCGCCCTGGAATGGGGCCCCCGCCTGCCAGGCCACCACCGCGCCCAGGCAGCAGGGCAGCAGCACCGTGATGGTGTACAGGGCACGGGAAGCCTTCAGCCACAGCCCGACTTTCTTCCAGAATCCTCGTCGCCATGCGCACCTACCGTAGCACGCAGAATTGTGGCGGTAAAGACGGGCGTGGTAGGATGCGCCATGCCCGGCTCCTTCGGAGGCTTCCTGCGCCGCAACTGGTTCCTGCTCGGCATGCTGGTGGCCATCGCCCTCGGTCTGCTGGCCCCGGAGGCCGGCCGCCGCCTGAATCCCGGTTCCGTCACCCGCCTGCTGCTGATTGCGGCCCTGTTCCTGATCGCCGGCTTTACCCTGCCCTCGGAGACCATCGGGGCGGGCCTGGCCTCCTGGCGGCTGCACCTGTACATCCAGGCTTTCCTGTTCCTGCTGACCCCGGCGCTGTTCTTCCTGACCTCCCTGCCGCTGCGCGCGCTGTTCGGGCCGGAGCTGACCACCGGCACCCTGGCGCTGTCCGTGTTGCCCACGACCATCGCCAGCTGCGTGGTGTTCACCCAGGTCTGCGGCGGAAACGTCATGGGCACCCTGTTCAACTCCGCATTGTCCAACCTGAGCGGGGTGTTCCTTTCGCCGCTGCTGCTGGCGCTGCTGCTGCGCGGCGCAGGGCGAAGCCTGCCGGCCGGCGAGCTGGCGGCCATCCTCCGCGACCTGAGCCTGCAAATCCTCCTGCCCCTGGCCGCCGGCCAGCTCCTGCGCCAGTTCCTGAAACCCCTGGCCGAGGCGAGCCGCGGACCGCTGGCCCAGGCGAGCAACGCGCTGCTTCTGGGCGTCATCTTCTTCACCATGGCGGCCAGCGCCGGCGACCCGGCCTTCCTCGGACACCTGGCGCGGGTGCCGTGGCCGTTCGCCTACCTGGCCGTCATGCAGCTGCTGCTGGTAGCCCTGGCCTACGGCGGGGCCCGGCTGCTGCGCTTTCCGCGCGAGGACCTCATTTCGGTGGCCTTCGCCGCCCCCCAGAAGACCATGGCCATGGGGGTGCCGCTGCTCTCCGCCTACTTCGCGCGCAGCCCCCAGGCCCTGGGGCTGGTGCTGCTGCCCATCCTGCTGTATCACCCCTGGCAGCTATTGATCGCCGGGCTGCTGCGCAACGCCTTTCTCAGTCGTAGAGATCCTCGAGCGGATACTCGTAGTAGCGGTCCGACTCGCCCGTAGGGAAGAGCCTCTCCAGCCGCACCCCGTCCAGCAGGTGGAAGTACAGGTGCCAGGCACCGGAGCAGGTGACCCAGCCCGACCCGAAGGCGCGCAGGTCGATGGGCGGGGAGAAGCCCTGCAGGGTCAGATCGTTGCGGTCATGGGTCCAGTCGCTGAAGTAGTCCGGGTAGTAGGACAGCACCAGCTCGCGCAGCGAGGCGAAAGTCGGCGGCTTGCCGCGCAGCTCCTCGTGTCGGGATTGCGATACCGAGCCCCACAGGCCGGCCCGGCGGTACACGATCAGGTTGTGGTCGAAGTCCCGCGGGGCCTCCAGCAGCACCAGCAGTGGCTCCCAGCCGTGGAACCACAACAGGGCCGCGGCGAAAATCGCCCCTTCGAAGCAGTGCGCCGTGCGCCGGCGCAGCACCTCCACCGGGCCATAGGCCGTGATTCCAGATGGCTCGAAGTTATAGCCGACTTCGCGCGAGAGGAATTCCTGGACCTTCTCGGGGGAGTCGAGGCCGCGGGCGAGCGCCAGCTCCTGGTCGTCCAGCATCACCCGGAAGGCAGCGTGGGGAAACCGTGCCTGCTCCATCAGGGGCCCAATATAGCAGGAAGCTTGACAACCCGGAAGAGCCGCTCGTACCATGCCGGCGGAGGGAAACGTGCCCGCTGCCTCACCACGCGAGACTCTTCTGCGGCTGTTCCGCCAACAGGAAGTCGACCGCATCCCGGTGTCCCCGTTCATTCACGTCAACCACGTCAAGGAATTCTTCGGGAGCCACGAGGTGGATTGGGTCGCCAAGACTCCCGAGGTCTACGCCCGCTATGGCTTCGATCTGATCCACCGCAACTGCTCCGCGGCCTATGATGCCTACGGCCCGCCGGGCCCGCAGTGGGACTTGCGGATCGAGCGCACCCAGAACGGCAGGGACCTCAGCACGATCACGGCGATCCGAACCCCGACCGGGGATCTGCGCTGCCGCGAGGAGTTGCGCTGGGTCTACGAGTATGACGCCGAGGCTTCCGCGGTGGAGTACCCGATCAAGAGCCGGGAAGACTTCGAGCGTTTCCGGGCTTTCCAACCCCCGTTGGGGCGGGCGGAAGTGACCGACATCCGGCGGGCCAAGCAGGCGGCCGGCGAGGCGGGGGTCATCGCCCCCTGGATCCAAGGCGCCTTCAACCTGTTGGCTATCTACTACCGCAAAGTAGACGATCTGCTGACCGACGCCCTGCTGGACCCTGGTTTTTATCACGCCCTGATGCGCCACTTCCTGGACCGCTATAAAGCCTTCGTTCAGACAGCTCATCGACGCCGGGCGTGGACGTCCTGAGCGCCGGCGGGAACGTAGGCAACGGGAAGATGGTCGGGCCGGACTTCTTCAAGGCGTACATCTGGCCGTACGAGAAGGAGCTCGTCGACTTCATCCAAGGCCAGGGGGTGGCGGTGCTGTACCATAACTGCGGGTACGCCCGCTCTCTGCTCCCCTTGTACCCCGGGCTGGGCCTGCAGGCCTACGAGTCGCTCACCCCACCCCCGTACGGGGACACGGTGCTGGCCGAGGCGGTCCGCGCTTTCGGGCGGGGCACTACCCTGCTGGGAGGGATCGACCAGCTGGACCTGCTGCGCACCGGCGAGGCGCACGAGATCCAGACGGCAATAAGGCAGGTACTGGACACCGTGAGGGGGCGCTGCCACTTCATCCTGGGCACCACGGACTACTTCAACGAGAACACGCCGGCGGACAAGATCCGGCGCTGGCTGACGCGGGGCACAAGTACGGGAAGTTGTAGCGGGGACCCTCAGGCCGGCCAGTGCTCGGCGTTGAAGTACTCGGCCAGGCCGTAGCCCGCCAGCCGGCGGGTCCTGCCGCCGGCGCTGAGCGCTGCTGCTCCGTCCAGGACCAGGGGAAAAATGATGAAGTCGCTGCGCCGGCGCGGCGCTGAAGCGGAGCCCCAGGCCCGCTGCAGGGGCAGATCCTGCACCGTGATGTCCGCCGCGACTGCGACCCCGCCGCCCTCCCACTCCAGGCTCCACCGGGTGGGAATGTTGTCCGCGCCGATCTCCAAACCCCTGGTCTGCGCCTTCGGCAGGAAGCTGCCCTTGCCGGCAGGATCGATGTATACCCCGAAGCAGTAATAGGGGATCGCCCGGTCCCGCTCGTCCACCGCGTGGTAGCCGAACAGGCCGCTGCCATCCTCGAAGTACATCGTGGTGTACAGGTACATCTTGCGGGGCGCCACGGCGCGCACGGCGTGCACGATCCGTGGGTGGTCGTAGAAGATCTTCCCCTGGACACGGACCTCCCTGCCGCCGATGCGGACCAGCCCTTTCGCCGAGCCCATCGTCTCCCACATCGAGAACACGCAGCGCGGCAGCAGGCAATCCGGCAGGATCGTGACGGTGTCGATCGTAACGGCGAGCTCCACCTCAAGCTCCCCTTCCTCGGAGCGGAAATGCCACTGCATTTCCGGCCAGCCCCGCAGGCGGAAAATCTCCCGCCCGTCCTGCTCCAGCCGCACATCCAGGCGCTCGGGATCGGTCACGGCCGCGGAGGCCGGATAGCGCCCGGTGGGCAGCCAGAGCCGACCGCCGTCCCCGCCCATGACCTCCAGGTGCAGCTGCAGCAGATCGCGGTCCGGCTTCCGGTCGGCGGTCCGATGTTGAAACCTCCGCGCTGGAAGCCCATGCGCACGGCCGGCACCTCGTCGCCAGCGAAACGGCAAAAGGCCCAGTTTCCTTCCGAGTCGAAGCGCCGGGGATCGATCAGCAGGTCCTGCTTCGGGAAAGCGGCGGCCGGGTAGGTGCGTGCCGACGGTTCCCGAGAAGGTCAGGCTGGTCTGGCCGGGAAGAGATTCGCTGCGGTCGCCGGTCGCCATGGACGGCCGCCTATGCTTTCAGCCCGGTCATGCTCAAGCCGCGCACGAAGTGCCGCTGGAAGAAGGCGTATACCAGCAGCACCGGGCCGATCACGAGGGTGGACCCGGCCAGGGAATCGCCCGGGAACTTCTGCTCCGCCTGGGTGAAGTGGGCCAGCAGCAGGGGCAGTGTCTTCATTTCGTTGTTGGTGATGGTGACCAGCGGCCACAGGAATTCGTCCCAAGTCCAAAGGAAGATCAGGATGCCCAGCACGGCGATCGAAGAGCGGACCAGGGGCAGGATCAACGGAGAAGTAGATCCGGAAGTCCGAAGCCCCGTCGATCCGCGCCGCCTCCAGCAGGTCGTTGGGGATTCCGTACATGAACTGCCGCATGAGGAAGATGCCGAAGGCGTTCATCAGGAAAGGAAAAGCGATGCCCTGGTAGGAGTTGATCCAGTGCAGCTTGCTGATCAGAATGTACAGCGGGATCAGCACGATCTGAGGCGGGACCATGACGGAGCCCAGCACGACGAAGAACAGCGCCTCCCGCCCCTTGAACTTCAGCTTGGAGAACAGGTAGCCCGGCGGCCGTGGCCGACAGCAGCACGAAGAAAGTCACCCCGGTGGCGACGATCAGGCTGTTCAGGTAGCCCCGGCCCATCTTCACTTCCTCGAAAACCCGGACGTAGTTGCGCAGGGTCCAGGTCCTGGGGAACAGGTGGAACTCGGCGCTGATCACCTCCAGAGAGGGCTTAAAGGAAGAAAGCACCATCCAGATCAGGGGGAACACCATGCCCAGCCCCAGCACGATCAGGACCAGGTGCAGGAAGAAGCGGCCGGTGAACCGGGCGACCGGTAAGAGGTTGCCATCGGCTGCCGTTCCTCCTCAGTACTCCCATTTCTGCTGGAAGGCCTTGATCTCCAGCAGGACCAGGCCGAACAGGATCACGAACATGACCATGGAGATCGCCGAACCGTAGCCGAATCTCTGGCCGTAGAAGGCCGACAGGTACATGTGCAGGGTGAGGACCATCGTGGAGTTGGCCGGCCCTCCCGGGGGGCTGCCGGTCATCATGTAGATCGGCACGTACACCCGGATGGCGTTGATCGAGTAAACGGCGGCGATGAAGACCAGTTGCGGCGTCAGCAGAGGGAGGGTGATCTTGAAGAACTGCCGCAGCTGCGAAGCCCCGTCCATGTGCGCCGACTCGTACAGGGAGTCGGGGATCTCGTCCATCCCGGCCAGGAAGATCACGGTGCGGATCCCCGTGTCCCTCCAGATGTCCATGATCATGATGCACAGCAGGGCGAGCCGGTGCCCTGCAGGAACACCAGCTTGTCCCGGCTGACCCCGAACAGCGCGGAGATGACCTGGGCGAACAACCCGATTTTCGGGAAGTACAGCAGCGTCCAGACCAACGACATCGCCACCATGGAGGTGACGACGGGCGTGAAGAACATGCGCGGTGTAGATCTTGCGCATGACCCCCCGGGTGCGGTAGATGAGCGCCGCGAGGATGAGGGAGGTGACGATGCCGATGATGACCATAACGCCCAGGTAATAGGCGTTGTGCCAGAGGACTTTCCAGAAGATCGGGTCGGTGAACATGTAGCCGTAGTTGGAGAAGCCCGATCCACTTGTCCTCGGTGATGAGGTCGGTCTTCCGGAAGGTGAGCCAGATGTTGTAGAGGAACGGCCAGATCCCGACCAGCGTGTAGTAGACCAGCACGGTCAGGGCCACCAGGAGGATGAAGGAGTTGAGGGGCTTTCGACGCCGCTTCTTCAGCAGGGGAAGGGTTTCGCTGGACATCGAGCTGCCGTCCTTTCCCCGGCAGTCGAAAAAAGGCAGCGGCGCGGCGCGCCTGCTGACCCGGAGAGCTGCCGTTACTGGGCCAGCTGTTTTTCCTGCTTGGTCAGGAAGTCGCTGATGTATTTGCAGCGCGTCGTCCACCGTCTTCTTTCCGAGGAACACGTTGACCATTTCCGGGTGGATGACCTGGCGGATCAGGATGGGCTCGGAGATCTTGGTGTCCAGGTGTTGATCGCCGGCAGGCCCTTTTGCGTCGCCGTCAGCGCGGTCTGAGCGAACTCGTTCATCTTGTCCGCGGGCCGCTTGTCCAGCTCGTCGACGTATTTCTTGAATGCCACCGCCCCGACCCATACGGCGGCTTCTTGTAGAACGGAATGTCGCAGAAGTCCGCCGGGTTGGTCATGCATCTCCTTGAACAGCATGCAGGGCGCCGTTCAGCTTGTCGCCTTTCAGGCGCCTGGAGACGAAGTAGGTGCCGTAGCTCACGACCGAGCCCAGTACGAGCTTGTCCTTGGCCGTGGGGAACGGCGGCATCAGCAGGTAGCCGACTCGCAGCTCGGGGAACTTTGTCATGATGCCGCCCACGTTCCAAGGCCCGATGAGGAGCATCGCGCCGAGCTTGTTGGGGAAGGACTGGAAGGAGTCGCCGGACTGCGGGTCGAAGGACTTGTTGTCGACGAACCACTTGAAGGTTTCCAGGGCCTTCTTCGCCTCGGGGATGTTGAAGTTCCAGGTGTTGGTTTTCTTGTCGAACAGCTTGTCCCGGGCGCCCTGCATCTGGATCATGTCCAGCAGGGCGTTGGCCGCCTCGGTGTAGGTGAAGAGGATGCCGCTCCTCTTGATCGTCCCGTCGGAGTTGTAGACGGTGAGCTTCTTCGCAGCGGCCTTCAGATCATCCCAGCTCTTGATGTCAGCCGCGTGACACCCCGGCCTGCTGGAACAGGTCCTTGTGGTAGGTGAAACCGAAGGCATTGGCGCCCGTGAGCGCGGGCACACCGTAGATGTCGCCGTTCTTGGCGGTGACGTTCTTGAGCGGCGGGGTGTAGACGTAGCTCCTTGAACTCCTCCTTCGTCATCATGGTCGGCGTCAGGGGCGTGAACAGCTTGGAGACGTCCTTGCCGAGCAGCCACTCGTCGTAGCCGAACAGGATGTCCGCCTCGTTGCCCTGGGCGATGGAGGGGATGAACTTGGCGTACAGGTCGTCGAAGGGCACCGGGATGAGGTTGATGCTCACATTGTCGGGTGCTTCTTCTCGAAGACCGGTATGTATTCCTTTATCCAGTTGATGCCGCCCGACCAGTCCTGGTACCACCAGTCCAATTTGACCTTGGACTTCGGCTCCGGGATATTCTTTCCCTGGGCGCCGATGGACAGCGCGAGCAACAACAGCAGTACTACCAGCAGCACGCTTCGAAGGTGCTTCATAAAGACCTCCTTGATAAGAATTGTTGCATTCATTACACCACGGCCCCGATGTGAAGTCAAGCAACACAATCGTTGTGCGGGCTGCTTGCCTCGTGGTAGGCTGGGGCCATGACGCTGCGCAAGCAACCCTACGGTCGCCTGGCCGACGGCACGGCCGTCGAAAAGTACACCCTGGCCACCACCCGCGGGGTCACCGCCGAGCTGATCAGCTACGGCGGGATCCTGACTTCCCTCACCATGCCGGACCGCCGCGGGCGCATCGCCAACCTGACTCTCGGCTTCGACGAGCTGGAGAGCTACACCACCCGCTCCCCCTACTTCGGCGCGCTGCTCGGGCGCTGCGCCAACCGGATCGCCGGGGGCGCGTTCACCATCGAGGGCCGGCGCTACCGCCTGGCCTGCAACAACGGGCCCAACCACCTGCACGGGGGCATTAGAGGTTTCGACAAGGCGGTGTGGAAAGCGCGGCCCTTCCGGAAGGCCGACACCGCCGGGCTGGTGCTGCGCCACCTCAGCAAGGACGGCGACGAGGGCTACCCGGGCAGCCTGCAGGTGGAGACGACGGTCAGCTTGAGCGAAGCCGGGCAGCTCGGCTTCCAGTTTTCCGCGCGCGCCGGCCAGCCGACCCCCGTGAACCTGAGCCAGCACAGCTACTGGAACCTGGCCGGCTCCGGCACGATCCTGGATCACGAGCTCGAGCTGGACTGCCCCTTCTACCTGCCCGTGGACCAGACCCTGATTCCCACCGGTGAGCTCCTGGCCGTGGCCGGCACGCCCATGGATTTCACCCGCAGCAAGCCCGTGGGGCGGGACATCGGCAAGGTGCCCGGGGGCTACGACCACTGCTGGGTGGGAGGCACCACGGAGCGCGCCCTTCGGCGCCTGGCCACCTTGTACGAACCCTCGGGGGGGCGGGGGATGGAAGTCTGGACCACCATGCCGGGACTGCAGTTCTACAGCGGCAATTTCCTGGACGGGTTGGCCGGGGCCGGAGGGGCGATCTACAACCGGCACTCCGGGCTGTGCCTGGAGGCTGAGTACTTTCCGGACGCGATCAACCGGCCGCACTTCCCTGATTGCCTGCTGCTCCCGGGCCGGACCTACAGCCACCGCATCGAATACCGCTTCTTCGTGAGGTAGCCTGCCATGCCCATCGTACAAAAAGAGTTCACCATCGGCCTGCTGGTCACCGCACTCCTGGAGGACAAGTACAACAAGACCGGCCACATGCGCGCCGAAGCCGGAAAAGTGGCCGAGCGCTACGCCGAGAAGCTGAAAGGCTTCGGGCGGGTGGTGCACCCCGGCTTCTTCGAGTACGAAGCGGAGGCCCTGAAGGCGGCCCGGGCCCTGAAGGCCGAGGACGTGGACGTGGTGGTCGTCGTGGAGCTGGCCTACCAGAAGGGCCTGATCCCCATGCGCGCTCTGCTGGAGTTGGATGTGCCGGTGATCGTCTGGAACTCGCAGCTGGTCGACGAGTTCCCGGAAAGCGCGGACTTCGACCTGATCATGGTGAACTCCGGCATGGCCGGCTTGCCTGAGCTCACCAGCAGCCTGGCGCGCGCGGGCCGCCGCTTCTGGCTGGCGACCGGGGCCATCGACGACCCGGCGGCCCGGGAGCGCCTGGGCGAGCTGCTGGCGGCGGCCAGGGCCGCGGCGCGCCTGGGCAACGCCCGGGTCGGCATCATCGGGCATCCGTACGAGGGCATGACCGACCTGATGCAGGACGACTTCGCCGTGCTCCAGAGCTTCGGCGCCACCTGCTGGCCCATCGACCACGACGAGGTCACTTCCGCCTTCGGGGCGATCGGGGAAAAGGCGGCACGCAGGCTGATCCAGGAACAGAAGGACCTGGGCCGCCTCATCGAGGTGGAGGAGCCCATGATGCTGCGCTCCGCGCGCCTGGCCCTGGCCCTGGAGCAGGTGGTGCGCGAAGGCGGCTTCGACGCGGTAGCCGAGTTCGACCAGGTCTGGCTGCCCGACGAAAAGATCGGGATCATCCCGTTCTTCGGCACCTCCCGGATGCTCGAACACCACGTGCCCTTCACCTGCGAGGCCGACGTCCTGCGGGCCCTTTCCATGCTGGTGCTGGAAGAGCTGGCCGGCCACTCCACCTTCCTGGAGCACTACATCCTGGACTACAAACGCAATCTGATGTTCAACTCGCACGACGGGCACGGCAACCCCTCCCTGGCCGACCCGCGGCAGCCCGTGCGCATCGTGCCTACGATCTACTACCAGGGCGTGCACGGCTTCGGGGCTTCGTTCAACTACGCCTACCGTCCCGGGGAGGTGACTCTGGCTTCCATCGGCTCGCTGGGCGGCGGAAGATTCCAGCTAATATCGGCGGAGGGCCAATTCATCGAAATGAAGCCGCGCGACATCGCCGCTCCCCAGACCTTCTTCCAATGGGAAGGCGGGGGCATCGTGCCCTTCTCGGAGGCCTGGCTGCGGGCCGCCCCTTCCCACCACCACACCGCCGCATACGGCCGGCTCAACCGTCAGATCGCCCTGACGGCCGAAATGCTGGGTCTGGCGCACGCGAAGGTGTAGCCAGCCTGGGATGACCGAGCAGGAGCGCTGCGAGCAGGTCGATCTGCCCTTCTACCGGGGGGAGGTCCGGCCGGTCCTGCCGCCGGCAGTGCTGGATTTCCACGCCCACGTGTGGAGCCGCAGCCACTGGCGGCAGGCTCCGGCTGAAGGCTCCCGTGGCGGAAGGTACATGGTCGTGGAGACCGAATACCCGGTGGAGAGCCTGGCGGCCGACGCCCGCCGCATCTTCCCAGACAATGCCTACCGGGCGGTGTGCTTCGGCATGCCCACCCCCCAAGCGGACATCGGGAAGACCAACCGCTACCTGGCCGAGGCCGCCGTGTCGGGCTGGCTGCACCCGCTGATGCTGGCCGGCAAAGGCCTGATGATGCGCGAGGAGCTGGAGCGCGCCCTGGCCACGCGCGCCTACAAGGGCTACAAGGTCTTCCTGAACTGGTTGGGCGACGACTACGGCGAGCGCACGATCCAGGACATGCTCAGTCCCGTGGAGATGGAACCTGCCGACCGCCGCCGTCTGATCGTGTTGCTGCACGTTCCGCGCGCCGGCCGCCTGGCCGACCCGGTCATCCAGGAGGGGGTGCGCACCCTGGCCCGGGACTATCCGCGCGCCCAGATCGTGCTGGCCCACTGCGGGCGCTGCTACCTGCCCGACGAGATGCAGAAGGCGGTGGGCTGTCTGAAGGGGCTGGACAACGTCTGGCTGGACACCGCCATGGTCATGGACCCCACCGTGCTGCAGATCGTCATGGAGGAGCTGGGCCCGGAGCGGCTGCTGTTCGCCACCGACTTCCCGGTGGCGGCCATGCGCGGCCGCCGCGTGTACGCGCTGGACCACTGGGTGGACCTGGTGCTGCCCGGCCCGGCGCCCAGCGCCTACCGGGTGGCCTCACCGGATATCCGGGCCAGCTTCATGGTCTACGAGATCGTCCTGGCCATCCGCCGGGCGGCGGAGCAGGCCGGGATTTCCGCGGGGGAGCTGCGGGCCATCTTCCACGACAACGGGGCGCGCCTGCTGGAGCAAGTGGAGGTGTAGCGCTTGGCGCTCAAGCCTTCCCCGCGTGGGCTCTGGTTCCTGGTGCCCACGGTCCTGCTGTGGGGCTCCACGCCGCTGTTGGTCTCGGAGGTATCCAAGCAGCTGCCGATCTGGGAAGCCAATGCCTTGATCAGCGGCTTCAGCACCCTGACCCTCGCCCTGGCCGTGACCGCTTTCGGCCGCTGGCCGGCCTTGCGCGCCCTGCGGGGCCGGCAGCTCGCCGCCATGCTGGGCCTAGGAGCCGGAGCGAACTTCCCCTACACCGCCCTGTACTACCTGGCCTTCGCCCTGGCCCCGGAGGCCGCCGGGAACGCGAACATCATCAACTACCTGTGGCCCCTGTGGGTGCTGATCCTGTCCGTGCCTCTGCTGCGGGAACCTCTTACCTGGAACAAGGTCCTGGGCATGCTCATCGCCTTCACCGGCGTGTACCTGCTGGTGTCCGGGGGAAACTGGATTCGCTTCCACGCGGAGAACCTGCCCGCCTACGCCAGCGCCGCCGCGGGGGCTTTTTTCTGGGGCCTCTTTTCGGTGTGGTCCAAACGGCAGGGGGAGCGCGAGCCGCTGACCGCCCTGTTCCTATACCTGACGGCCTCCTTCGTCTGCTTCACCATCCTGGCCCTTGTTCTGGCGGCGGCGGGGGCCATCCGCCTGACCCCGCCTTCGGGGCGCGCCTGGCTCATGCTGGCCGCCGTGGGCGCCGGCGCCAACGGACTGGGCGCCCTGTTCTGGGTCCTGACCCTGCGGCGCAGCGACACGGCCCTGGCTTCCACCCTGGTCTACCTGACCCCCTTCATGGCCCTGGTCTACCTGGCCGTGTTCCGCGGCACCCCCATCCGTCCCCTGCAGCTGGCGGCGCTGGCCCTGATCCTGGGCGGCCCCCTGTTGGAGCGCTTCGCGCGGCGCCGGACCGGCTACTTGCGGTAGAGGATCGATCACGAAGGAGCCTCCTATTTCCTCCGTCGGATCAATTCCTCCAGGCGTTCGACCTCCTCAGCGCTCAGGTCCTTGCCGTGCAGCGCGACCAGGGCGGTCACCGCGTTTTGCACGGAATTGTCGAAGTAGGTGCTCAACAGCTGCCGCACCGCCGCCTGCATCGCCTTCCTGCGCGTTGCGACCGGGCTGTACAGGTATCTCTTTCCTTCCTGAACGTGGCTTAGGTGGCCCTTGCGCTCCAGGATGTTCACCGTGGCGCGCACCGCGGAATAGCCCGGGGGATTGGGGATTCCTTTGAGGATTTCAGCCACCGAAGCCCGCGGCTTCCTGTGAAGGAACTCCACGATCTGCCGTTCCCGTCTGCTCAGACTGCTGTAAGACATTGCCGACTCCTGATGAAGTACATGCTATTTTTTAAGCACCTCAGGGGTGCTTTGTCAAGTTTTCCCCAGTTTCAACGCCCTCCGGGCATTGGACCAGAACAGCCCGTCCTTCTGCTCCGGGCTGAGGCGGTGCCGGTCGCAGGCGTCCAGGATGGCCTTCATCTGCTCGTACAGGAACAAGGTGTAGGCGGCCTCCACCTCGGGGCTCTCGCGCTGCGTGTTCCAGGAGAAAGGCTCCCGGCAGAGGTTGCGGTACTCCCGCTCGGTCCAGGTCCGGCGTCCGTGCCAGAACAGGATGGGCATGTCCGTGCCGAACAGGATGCGTTCGGCGGATAGCCGGTCGAAGGCCAGCTCGTAGGTGGCGGGGTTGATCACCGCCGAGGTGTCGAAGTACAGGCCCTCCGCGTCAGGCCCCAACTGCCGCAGGCCTTCGCGCAGGTACCAGGGGCAGAAGGAACGGCCCAGGTGGGCCACGATGACCACGACCCGCGGGTAGCGCTGCAGGATTTCCCGCAGCTCCCGGACGTTGTCCGGATCGGCGATGCGCTCCCGTCGGGGCAGGTGCAGCAGCACCGCCCGGCCGTGCCGGTCCAGGATTTCCAGCTGCCGCCGGGGCAGGAAGTCGAAGATGCTGAGCTCCGCCCCCTTCACCCCGCTCACCATGTCTCCGTAGGGCTTGAAGCCCACGAAGCCGCCCTCCAGCAGCTCGCGCTCGACTTCCTCCGGGTCCCACTCCGGGCGCACGGCCAGGAAGGGGCTAATCCGCCCCTCGGCGCGAGCGGCCGCCAGGTAGCGGTTGTTGGCGGCCAGGTCCGCCTCGCGGATGGGCCAGGGCATGCCGGCGATCGCGTAGCGCGCATCCGGGAATAGCTCCCGGGCACAGGCGTAGGCGTCCTCCACCGGCAGGAGGTGCCCGCTTTCCAGCGCCCAGTCCGAGCGCCAGCGCTCCTCCGGCACCTTGTCCAGGTGTTCCGGAAGGTTCAGATGCACGTGCACGTCGAAGATCCGCGCCGGCAGCCGCGCCCGCAGGTGCTGTGCGTAGAACGCGTCGTCCAGCGGGGTCTTCTCGAAATAGGGTCGAGGCATGACCGCCTTCCTTCAGGCCGCCGGCCCGCGGTAGCCGGCCCTTTCCAAAAGGCGGGCGGCGTTGCCGTAGAAGATGTCGCGCAAGTCCGCGGCCGAAAGTCCCACCCGCTCCGCGGCCCGCCGCAGCGCCAGCAGCTCCTCGTACATGAAGAAGGTCAGCCGCTGGGCCTCCGGCCCCTCGACCTCGCGCATGTTCCTGTCCCCGCTGACATCGCCGTACAGGCCGCGCGGGACCAGGTTGACGTAGACTCCGTTCTCGCAGATGCGCCGGGTGCGCAGGCGCAGGATGGGCAGGTCGCTGCCGAACAGGAAGCGCTTCGGCCCGACGGCGCGCAGCGCCTGCTCGAACACCCGGTCGTTGCAGTTGGCCGAGAAGTCGAAGACCAGGCGCCGGGTGTCCTTCAATACGTGAAAGGCGTCGCCCACGTCCTCGTCGCAGTAGGCCCGGCCCACGTGCGCCAGGACCAGCTGCAGGCGGGGGAAGTGCTGCTCGATCTCCAGGACCTGGGCCAGGTTCACCGGGTCGCGCAGTCGGCCGTCGCGGGGCACGTGCAGCATCACGATCCAGCCGTGATGGTCCATGACCTCCAGCTGGTGCGGCGGCAGGAAATCGAAGATCCGGATTTCCTGGCGCGGCAGGTAGTCCGGGGCCAGGCTCAGGTAGCCCTTGATGCCCTGGAAGCCGCCTTCCAGCACGCGGCGCTCCACCTCCTCGCCCGTCCACTGCGGGAGCGCGAACAACAGCGCAGGCAGGCCGTGGGCCCTGGCCGATTCGGCCACGTAGGCGTTGGCGGCCTCCGCCGACACCTCGTCGATGAGCCCCGCGAAGATGCAGGGGGTGACCGACTTTCCTGGAAACAGCAGCCGGTAGCATTCCAGGTGGTCCTCGATGGGGTTCTCGGGGGCCACCCGGTCCGGCCAGCTCACCACCCGGGATGGACCGGCGGCGCGGTGCTCGTGGCGGGCCAGCCAGACGTGGGTGTGGATATCGATGAGCTTGTCCGGCAGAAAATCGCGCAGCGAGCGCTCGTAGATCTCGCGGTCGGAATCCCGCACTTCGACCACCGCCATGGCCCTCACCCTTCCTTCTCGCTCACCGTCTGGATGCGGGCCCCCGCTTCGGCGTAGGCCCTCAGGTTTTCCCTGCTCAAACCCGGATCGGTGAACACCGCCTCCACCTGGTCGAAGCCGGCGTACCGCACGAAGGAGCTCTTGCCGAACTTGCTGGAGTCCGCCAGCACGTAGGCGCGGTCGGCGCGCTCCACCACGATCTGGTTCATCTTGGCGGTGCGCTCGTCGGTGGTCATGAACCCCGCGGCGAGGCTCACCGCGTCGGCGCCCAGGAAGGCCTTGTTCACGTGGAACATCTGCAGATTGGTCTCCGCCAGGGAGCCGCACACGTCCAGCCGCTCCACCCGGATTTCCCCGCCGATCAGGATCACCTTGCACCAGCGGGCGATGCTCTCCAGGTGGGTCACCGAGTTGGTCAGGACCACCAGGTTGCGCAGGGTCCCGGTCTGGATGCGCAGGGAGAGGGTTTCAGCCAGCTTCAGCACCGTGGTGCCCGAGTCCAGAAAAATGCGCTCGCCGTCGCGCACCAGCTCCGCCGCGCGGACTCCGATCAGCTGCTTCTGGCGCTGTTGGTGGGCGGCCGAGGTCCGGAAGGAGTAGTCGTAGCCCAGCTGGGGGGCCAGCTGCACGCCCCCGTGTATCCGGATGACCTTGCCCTCCTCCTCCAGCTGGCTGAAGAATCGCCGGGCGGTGGCCTCCGAGATCGCCAGGCTGCGGGCCACGGACTGCACGTTCAGGCGCTTGTCGTGCTGCAGCATCTCCAGCAGCCGGATCGAACGCAGCTCATGTTTGTTCATGTCGCGTAGAGCTCCTCGTACTCGCGCACCGCGGCCGGTTCCGGCCGAATGCTGACGGCCTGCCCGCCCATGGCGGCGAAGGCCTCCTGCTCGCTGGCGTGCAGCCCGGCGCCCATCGCGGCCAGCATGGCCGCGCCCACCGCGCCGGCGGTCTGCCCGTTCAACAGCGCCAGCTCCAGACCGCAGACCTCCGCCACGATGCGGGGCCAGACCGGGCTCTCGGCCGGGCCTCCGACCATGACCAGGCGCCGGGCCCGGATGCCGGCGGTGGTCAGCTCGCCCAGCTTGCGCCGGGTGACCAGGGCCGCCCCTTCCATCAGCGCCCGGGCCAGGTGCTCCCGGGGGTGGGCGCCCAGCGGGTCGCGCACCTCTTTCAGGAAATCGGTCGGGTCGCGGTACAGGTCCAGGCGCAACCCCCCCGCGCCGGCCGGACTGCGGGCGGCGGCGGCGTTGAACAGCTCGTACTTGCTCGCCGCCTCCTCCCCCGGCTGGAGCAGGAAGCGGTCCAGGTACTTCTCGATGGTCACCCCGATGGCCGTGAGGGCCAGCATGCCCGCCCAGGGCCCGCGCGGGGAAAGGAACGGGTCGACCAGCAGCTTCTGGCGGACCGCCGTCTGCCTTTCGGGCAGCGGGTACAGCCCCACCCAGGAAGTGCCGCAGGAAAGCAACAGGTCGCCGGGCTCCAGCACGCCGGTGCCCCGCGCCGCCCCGGGGTGATCGAAGCAGCCCAGCACCACCAGGGCGCCGCGCGGCAGGCCCGTGTCGCGGGCGGCCTGCGCCGTGAGCCTGCCCAGAGCCTGGCCACAGGGGGCGAGCGCGGACAGCTGCCGCTCCCGCAGCCCCAGCAGCTCCAGGTAAGGCCGGTGCCAGGCGCCGGTTTGCTGGTTGTACAGGTAGAAGGTGGTCGCCGTGGAGGGGTCCATGCCCCACCGGCCGGACAGGCGGTACAGCAGCCAGTCCGTGTTCATGCCCACGTGGGCGGCCCGCCGCCAGGCCTCCGGCTCGTGCCGGCGCAGCCAGCCGAGCTGGGCCAGGGGGAACAGCTCGCTGTAGGACCAGCCGGCCACCTGCTGGAAGCCCTCCGGGTCGAAGCCCGGGAGCAGCTCGGCGGTCCGGCCCACCGAGCGGTTGTCCAGCCAGCTCAGGATGTTGGTCAGCGGCCGGCCTCGGCCGTCGGCCAGCAGAACATTGCCGCTGGCCGCGGCCATGGCCAGGGCGCGCACCCGCGAGCGGGGTGGGGAGTGGGAGCCCAGCTCCCGCAGCAGGCCGCAGACCGCGCGGTAATGCTCTTCCGGCTCCAGCTCCACCCGCCCGACTGAGGGCCGCAGCAGCCGGGTGGCGCGCCGGGCCGAGGCCAGCCTGGCCCCGTCGGCGGAAATCAGCACTCCCTTGACGGCGCTGGTGCCCACGTCCAGGCCGATCAGCAGGTCCACGGCCCGCCCGCCTAGGCCCGCTGGGCCTCGAAGCGGGCCAGCAGCTCGCGGAACAGGAGCGGCACCTTCTGCATCGCCTCCGGGGGCTCCACGTAGGCGATGCGCATCTGCGTACGCCCCGGGTTGGGGCCCTCTGCGTCGCGGTAGAACCCGGCCATGGGCGCGACCAGCAGCGTGTACCGGCGGCCCTCCAGCTCCACGGCCCCGTGCCGGGCGCAATACATAACGAAATCCTGGGCGTCGAAGCCCGGCTTGGCGACCTCCCGCACGTCCAGCACGGAATAGATGGAGGCATCCGGCGTGGACACGATCAGCCCAGGCACCTGGCGGCTCAACTCACCGGTGATCCGGGCCAACAGGCCGCGGTAGTACTCCCGCTGCCGCTCGTACCAGGCGGCGAGGTCCGCCCGGCTCTCGCGGGCCAGCGCCCCGAAAATGTATTGGCCGATGGCGTTCGCGCAGAGGTTGGCGGTGTTCTCGGCCACCGCCCTGCGGTGGAACTCCTCGTTGTCCGTGACCAGAGCGCCGATGCGCAGGCCGCAGGCGTTCCACACCTTGGAGGAGGACTCCAGACCGATGCGCCGGCCTTCGATGCCGGGCACCTCCTTGTCGGTCAGCCCCCAGACGCTCACCGTGCGGCCCTGGACGTAAAACAGCTCCCGGTAGGCCTCGTCGCTTACCAGCCAGAGGTTGTGCCGGACGCAAAGGGCGGCCAGCTCCCGGAGCTGCTCGCCGCTGTACATCTGGCCCGTGGGGTTGTCGTAGGGGATGACCAGCAGCGCACCGGGCTTGTGACGGCGGATCAGGCGCTCGATCTCCTCCGCGCGCGGCAGGGTGAAACGGCCGTCGGCCCCGAGGGTGCGGGTCATGGACACCGTGGCCCTGCCGGTCCGCCTGGCCATGGCCTCGTAGTTGGTGTAGGTGGGATCGATGACCAGCAGGGGACGCTTGCCGCTGCCCGCGGCGCCGCAGACCCCCAGCAGGATCAGCTCCATGGCCTGCGAGCCCCCATCGGTGATCTGGGCGTGCAGCCGCTGGGTGGGGAAACCGCTGGAAGCGATGACGTTCAGGAAAGCCGCCTGAGTTTCCTCCAGCCCCACGGTGGGAGTGTATTTGACCACCCCGTCGTGGAAGGGGCTGTCCGCGTTGGTGAGCGCGGCCATCCGTCGGATCATGGCCGGGTGCATGGGCAGGCTGACGTTGCCGATGGCCACGTTGACCGCCTCCACCGGCTCGCCGCGTTTCATGAACTCGATCTGGGCCAGGCGGATGTCGGAAGGCTCCCGGTGCTGGAAATGCTCGGAAAGTATCGGATTCATGCCGGACCTCTGCCGCTCAACGTAGGCCATCGCCCTGAGCGTGTCAAGAAAAGCGCACTCAGGAAGGCGGTTCGCCCGCGCGCCAGGCCAGCCAGGCGGCGCGGACCCTCTCCACCGAGTACAGCCCCCGTTCGCGGCAGCTCTCCAGGAAAGCGGCGATCTCCCCCTCCACGCGCCCGCGGGCCGGCGGCTCGCCCTCGCAGACCTGCCAGCGGCCGTCCAGCGCCCAGTGGATCTTCTGCATCCGCGGCCGGGGTTCCAGCCCGGTGCCGGCCAGGCGCAGCGGCAGGAAAATGCCGAAGGCCCGGAAACCCTCCTCCGTCGCCCCGCAGGCCCCGACCACCTGCTCGCGGGCTTCCTCCAGGGTGTCGGCGTGCAGGTTGGCCACGATGCGGCAGCCGGAAGCTCCCAGCTCGGTGAGGCGGCGCACCTCCGGGCCCCAGATGTAGGCGTCGTACGAGCCGGGGGAAAGCTCGTAAGACACCACGGTCTCCCCGGGCAGGGCGTCGCGCCAGCCGCCTCGAGCCAGGGTCAGCCGCACCCTCTGCCCCTCGGGAACCATGGCCAGAAGCGCGGCCATCACCGTGGTTTTCCCCGCGCCTCCCGGGCGGGCGCCGACCAGCCAGGAGCTGCCCTCCGCCACTCGTGCCACCAGCCAGGCGGCTTGAGCCAGGCTGAGGGTGCCCGCTTCCAGGAGGTCCACGACCGAAAGCATGCGGCCGCCCCGTTGGTTGGCGCCATTGAGGATCGAAAGGACCTGATCCACTCCCGACCTCAGCTTTCGGCCGGCAGCAGTTCCCGGAAGTCGTGGATCACCCGCCCGGGATTCCAGGAGCGCAGGAGTTGGTCGCTATAGTACGCGCGGTTGTGCTCTGGCAGGTACAGGGCCATTTCCACGCCGGCGGCGAGGGCGGCCTGGATGTCCTTGTCGCTGTCGCCGATGAACAGGGCCTCCTGCGCCTCGGCGCCGAGGCGTTCCAGGGCCACCAGCACGACTTCGGGGTCGGGCTTGGGGCGGCTCACGTCTTCGAATCCCAGGACCAGGTCCAGCAGAGGGCTCACGCCGTGCCGGGCCAGGGTAGGCAGCACGATGTCGCGCCGGCAGGCGGTGAGCAGGGCGGTGGTCCGGCCCAACCCCTTCAGCCGGGTGAGCACCTCCACGACGTGCGGGTTCAGCTGGACCTCCCCGGCGTGCTCCGACAGGTAGACGGCCATCTCCTCGACAAAAGGCCCAGGATCCGCCACCCCGAAGCGCGCCGGCCCGGACCAGTCGCTGAACAGCTCCCGCACGATGACCTCGTCGGAGGGGTGCAGGCCGCGCCTTCCCAACGCTGCCCGGTAGCCGGCCAGCCAATACGGCAGGGTATGGGCCAGGCAGCCGTCCCAATCGAAGAAATAGAAGCGAAAGAGGCTCAGCGCGGCGCGAAGCCCGCTATTCTCGGCGCGCAGCCCGCCATTGGCGTCGGCGGTTGGCCGCCCGCTCATGACGATTTGCTCATTATAATCATTTTATGCTATACTCGGGCACATGGCAAAGATGAAGTCCCACCTGTCGAACCTCCGATGCTCGCTCGCCGATCTGCTCGGCGCAGACTACCTGAAAGCCGTCTGCGAGGCAAGAGCGTTCGCCGACGGGGCGGATGCCGGCGCGCTCCAGGCCATTGCCGAGGAAAAGGTGGATTTCTATCCGGCTTCTTTCCGGGAGCAGGGCGACCGCCTGGCGGATTCGGTCGGCCAGAAGGTTGTGGCCGGCTTCGCCTCTTCGGCCCGCGGGGCCGGCAGCCGGTCCTTCCTGAAGGCCTCCCACTTCGCCCAATCCCCCCTGGTGGGCTTCGGCTGCCTGCGCATCGCCGAGGACGGGATGGTGTACCTGATCTCCAAGAGCGAGCACTACCACGCTTCCCTGGGGCACGATTTCCCCGGCTACCGCCTGATCGAGAACGCCAAGAAGCTCGGCGTGGCCAACATCACCCACAACAACACGCGCGGGCACATCACCCGCCTCCTGGAGGAAGAGCTGGTCCGGACCGCCAACGGCCTGAAGCGCGGCGACCGCAAAGCGCTGGACCGGGTGCTGGAATCCCGCCAGGCGCACACCCTGAACCGGGTGATCAACCTGGAGACCGGCAGCCTGGCGGTGGAGGCCGCCCTGAAGATGATGCTGGCCCGTTTCTACCGCCTGCACCACCATTTCCCCCTGCCGCCGTACCACGGCCGCGTCCCGGTGTTCCTGGTCATGGCGGACAACGAAGGCGGCAGGCAGGCCAACTATCACGGCACCACCCTGCTCACCCAGGCCATGCGCGGCATGTGGCCCGAGCTGTACGCTGCGCTGGACCGGGAGGACCTGTTCCTGGTCCAGCCGGTGCGCCTGAATGACTCCGCTGCCTTCGAGGAGCAGCTCCTGCGCTACGAGAGCGGCAAGTACAAGGTGGCCGGCTTCTTCCACGAGCTGATCCTCATGAACTACGGGGGTATCCGCCTGAAGGAACGCTTCCTGGCCCGGGCCTACGAGCTGTGCCGGAAGCACGACGTGCCCACGATCGTGGACGAGATCCAGTCCTGCATCTGGAGCCCCGAGCTGTTCCTGTTTCGGGAGTACCGGCTGCGGCCGGACTTCGTCTCCGTGGGCAAGGGTTTCCCGGGCGGGCAGTACCCGGCCTCCAAGATCCTGTTCAGCTCGCACCTGGACAACCTGGACCAGTTCGGGGCGCTGGTCACCAACGGGCAGGAGGAGCTGGCCTCGCTGGCCTACCTGATCACCATGGAGTTCGTCCAGGCCAACGCCGGCTACGTCCGGGAGCTGGGCGAGTACTACGAGAAGGCGCTGCGGGCTCTGGCCAGGAAGCATTCCCGGCTGATAGACTGCATCGAGGGGCAGCGGCACCTGTCCGCGCTGTTCTTCCGCAGTGAGGAGAAGGCGGTGCTCTTCATCAAAATCCTCAACGAGGGGGGCATCGACATCAGCGCCCAGACCTACAAGGCCAAGTGCCCGCCCTCGGCGCTGACCAAGCTGCCGCTCACGGCGACCCCGAAAATCGTGGACCTGCTGGTCGCCCGCATGGATGCGGCGCTCAGTAGCCTGTAAGGAGGGCAAGAGATGGCCCGCAGAAAAGTCCGCTTCGGGATCATCGGCCTGGGACTGATGGGCAGGGAGTTCGCCAGCGCCGCGGCCCGCTGGTGCCACCTGTTGGCCGACGGCCCGGTGCCGGAAATCACCGGCGTCTGCGACTCCAACCCCGCCGCCTGCATCTGGTTCCGGGACAACTTCCCCTCGGTGCGGATCGTCACCCAGAGCTACCAGGACCTGCTGGCCGCCGGGGACATCGAAGCGGTCTACTGCGCGGTCCCCCACAACCTGCACGAGAAGCTCTACGTGGACATCATCCGGGCGGGCAAGCACCTGATGGGCGAGAAGCCCTTCGGCATCGACCAGGCTGCCAACGCCAACATCCTGCAGGCGGTGAAGGAAAATCCCAAGGTGCTGGTGCGCTGCTGCTCGGAGTTCCCCTACTTCCCCGCGGCCCAGCGCCTGATCGGCTGGATCCGCGAGAAGAAGTTCGGGCGCATCCTGGAGGTGCGGGCCGGCTTCCACCACTCCAGCGACATGGACGTAACCAAGCCCATCAACTGGAAGCGCATGGTGGAGGTGAACGGCGAGTACGGCTGCATGGGCGACCTGGGCATCCACACCCAGCACATCCCGTTCCGGGCCGGCTGGGTACCGCGCACCGTGTACGCCGCGCTGTCCAAGATCGTCACCGAGCGGCCCGACGGCAAGGGCGGCCTGGTCCCCTGCCGGACCTGGGACAACGCCGCGCTTTCCTGCGCGGTGGACTACGACGGCTACAGCTTCCCCATGGTCCTGGAGACCAAGCGCATGGCCCCCGGCGCCACGAACACCTGGTTCATCGAGGTGTACGGCCTTCAGGCCTCGGCGCGTTTTTCCACCGCCGAGCCGAAGAGCTTCTGGTACTGCGAAACCCGGGGCAAGGAACAGGCCTGGTCGCGCCTGGACCTGGGCTACGCTTCCGCGGTCCCCGCCATCACCGGGGGCATCTTCGAGTTCGGTTTCCCGGACGCCATCCAGCAGATGTGGGCGGTGTTCCTCCAGGAGCTGGCCGGCGAAAAACCCGCCTTCGGCACCTTCACCCCGGAGGAGACCCGCCTGTCCCACGCCCTGCAGACCGCTGCCCTGGCCTCGCACCGCAACGGCTCCGTGGAGACGATGCGCCCGTGAGCGCGGCCGCCCTCCAGCCCAAGGTCGGGCTGCTGCCCCTGTACCTGAAGCTGTACGACGACGGCCTGCCCCAGGCTCGGGCCCGCATGGAGAAGTTCTACCAGCAGATCGCGGTCGGCCTGGAGGTCCGCGGCCTGGAGGTGCTCACCTCCCCCGTATGCCGGGTCCGGCCGGAGTTCCAGGCCGCGGTGCGCGGCTTCGAGAGGCAAGGGGCGGAGGCGATCGTCACCCTGCACCTGGCCTACTCCCCTTCCCTGGAGTCCGTCGACGCGCTGGCCTCCTCCCCCCTGCCGGTGATCCTCTGCGACACCACCCCGACCCGGTCCTACAGCCCGGAGCAGGACCCCGAGGAGCTGATGTACAACCACGGCATCCACGGCGTGCAGGACCTGTGCAACCTGCTGCTGCGCCGCGGCAAGCCCTTCCAGCTGGAGGTCGGCCACTGGGAGTCCGGAGACGTGCTGGACCGCGTAGCCCGGGACGCCGTGGCCGCGCACATGGCCCATCGCCTGCGGCACGCCCGCGCCGGGCTGATCGGAGAGGCCTTCCGGGGCATGGGCGACTTCTACGTCTCCCCGGCTGATTTAAGGAAGGATTTCGGCATTCGGACCCGGCGGCTGGAGGCCGCGCGCATCCGCCGCCTGGCCGCCGGCCTCACCGCGGAGGAGCTCTCCCTGGAGCGGGAGTTGGACCGGGAGCGTTTCGAGTTCCGGGAGGTGAAACCCGAGACCTACGAGCGCAGCCTGCGCGCGAGCCTGGCGGTGCAGAAGTGGGCGGCCGAGGAGAAGCTGGACGCCTTCTCCTTCAACTTCCTGAGCATCGACCGCGCCCGGGGCCTGGACACGGTCCCCTTCCTGGCCGCCTCCAAGCTGCTGGCCCTTGGGGTGGGCTACGGCGGGGAGGGGGACCTGCTGACCGCCGCCCTGGTGGCCGCGCTGTCCAGCGTCTATCCCGAGACCAGCTTCACCGAGATGTTCTGCCCCGACTGGGAACACGGCACGGTGTACCTGAGCCACATGGGCGAGCTCAACTGGCGCCTGGTCGCCGGCAAGCCCCTGCTGCTGGAGATGGACTACAAATGGAGCCAGGCCGCCAATCCGGTGTACCTGGCGGGGCGCTTCAAGCCCGGGGATTTCCTGCTGGTGAACCTGGCGCCGCTCGCGCGGGGCTACCGCCTGCTCCTGGCTCCGGCCCGGATGCTGGAGGTGCCCGGGCCGGACCGCATGGAGCGCTCCGTGCGCGGCTGGTTCCAGCCTCCCCTGCCGCTTCCCGAGTTCCTGGCTGCCTACAGCCGCCTGGGCGGCACCCACCACCTGGCCCTGAGCTACGGGGCCTGCCTGGAGACGGTGTCCGCCTTCGGCCGCATGATGGGCTGGGACGTCCGGCTCATCGGCTG
Source organism: uncultured Spirochaetota bacterium (assembly GCA_963736785.1). Taxonomy (GTDB): domain Bacteria; phylum Spirochaetota; class Spirochaetia; order SZUA-6; family DRHE01; genus MIBK01. The sequence continues at coordinate 37,496 of CAVTQG010000031.1, forward strand.
AAGTGCAGCCGCAAAGGAGGTATCGCGTGAATCATCGACAGGTCGCAGCATCGTTCGCGCTGGCCCTGGCCGTCGCAGCTTCCGGTTGGGCGGCGGGCTCCGCAGAACCGCAATCGCCGCAGCCGCTGGAGCAGCCGCAGCCGACGAGCAAGGCCGTCTTGGATCCCGACGACCCATGCCTGTCCTGCCACGCGGCCAGCACCCCCGGCCTGGTGGAGTCCTGGCGCCTGAGCCGCCACGCCGCCTCCGGGGTGGGCTGCGCGGCCTGCCACTCCCCGAGCGCCGCGGACCCTTCCGGCGCGGAGCACTTCGGCGCCGCGGTGACGGCCGTGGTCTCCCCGCAGTACTGCGCCTCCTGCCATCCCGACGCGGTGGCCCAGAACCGGCGCTCCAAGCACGCCTGGACCGCCTTCATCGGGAACCTCCGGCCGTACTATGCCGAGGCCCGCGCGCGCGGACTGGATCCTTTCAGCCAGGAAACGGCCCGGACGCTGGACCCTGACCAGATGGCCAGGCGGAACGTGTCGAGCATGTTCCCCGACAGCGGCGTATTGAAGGCCACCGGCTTGCTGGAGCGGCCCGGCTTCAGCCACAACAACGTCAATCTGGGCTGCGCGCAGTGCCACGGCACGTTCGTGGTCGTCCAGCCCGACGGCACGCTGTCCGGCTGGCCGAACACGGGAATCGGCCGGGTCAACCCGGACGGCAGCCTGGGTTCCTGTTCCTCCTGCCACACCCGGCACAAGTTCAGCGTCGAGCAGGCGCGCAAGCCCGAGACCTGCGGGCAGTGCCACCTGGGACCCGACCACCCGCAGATCGAGATCTACGAGGAATCCAAGCACGGCAACATCTACGCCTCCAGCGGCGAGTCCTGGACCTGGAACGCCCCCGCGGGGAAGTGGGGACCCGAGCACATCGAGGCGCCCACCTGCGCCGCCTGCCACTTGAGCGGCTTCGGGGGGCAGCTGCCGGCGACCCACGACGTGGGCGAGCGCCTGTTCTGGGAGCTGCAGGCGCCGAAATCGGTCCCGCAGTGGAAGAACGCCGAGCAGGTCGGGGACCTGGTGCTGGAGCGTGTGCCGGACGCGGGCCAGGCGGCCGAAGGGCGAAAGCGGATGAAGAGCGTGTGCCTGCAGTGCCACAGCCCGAGGTGGGTGGACGGCTACTTCGCGGAATTCGACAAGGTGGTCGAGGACTACAACCTGGCCTGGGACTACGTGGACCGTCTTTTGCAGTCGGCCTACACCCAGGGGCTGGCCGCCAAGGACAACCCGCTGGATGAGCCCGCGGAGATCTACCACTACCTGATCTGGCACCACTCCGGACGCCGCTGGCGCATGGGCGCGGCCATGATGGGACCGGATTGGACCCACTGGAACGGAGCGGTGGATACCCTCCTGATCAACCTGGGCTTGCTGCGCGGCGAACTGGAGTCCCGCCGCCGATACCAGGAGCTACGGGGGCCCGCTCGATAGCGCGCTGCCGGCATGATAGCCCTCTACATCTTCGACATGGGCGGAGTGGTGAGCCTGGGTACCGACGTTTCCGCGCGGATCTCGGACTTCCTGAGCCTGGATCCCCCGGACCTGCGCGAGCTGACACGGGCGGAATTCGACAGCCTGGTGAGGGGCCAAATCACGGTCGCGGAGTTCTGGCGGCGCTTCTCCGGGCTGACGGGCCGCGAGGTCGAGGAAGACCTGTGGGGCACCCTCTTCCAGCCCCGGCCCAACCGGGCCGTGCTCGAGCTGGTGCGGGGGCTCAAGGAAAAGGGGCGCGTGGTGGTCGGCACGAACACCATTGCCCCTCACTACCGGATCCACCAGGAGAACGGCGACTACGCGGTCTTCGACGCCGTATACGCCTCGCACCTGATCGGCCTGGCCAAGCCCGACCCCGCCTTCTACAACCACATTCTGGGTGCGGAGGGCTGCCGCCCCGAACAGGCGGTATTCATCGATGACCTGGAGGCAAACGTGGCCGCCGGACGGCAGCTTGGCATCCACGCCCTGCTGTACCGGAGCGCAGGGAGGCTGCGCCGGCAACTCCGGCAGCTGCAGGGCGACGGCGGCCCGTGATTCAGCCGCAGCGCTCAACCCCCGATGTCCAGCATCGCCGCGCCGGAGCGGCGTATACTCAACCGGTGGCAGGCGGCCGGGCCGAAAAGCTCGCCCATCTTCTCTAGATAACGCGGCAGGAGAGCCTCCGGCACGAACGCCTGGATGGTGCCCGCGAACCCGCCGCCGTGCACGCGCCAGGCTCCCCGGCCGGCCAGGAGGGTCTCGCTCACGGCCAGCCCCAGCGCGACGCCCTGCTCCCGCGCGGCTCCGGGCGGGTAGCAGTTCTGCAGCAGCCTCCAGGAGCTCTCCCCCGACTCCACTGCCAGGCGCAGGAATTCCGCCAGGTCCCCGCGGTCAAGCGCCTCGGCCTCCTCGGCCGCGCGCCGGTCCTCGTCGAAGAAGTGCAGCGCCCGCAGGATGGCCCGGTCGCCCACGGCGGCGCGCAGGGCGGCGGCCTCCTGCAGCAGGCGCTCCCGCGAGGCGCCGCGGAGAAGCTCCACGCCCAGCGCGCGGGCGGTCTCCTTCATTTCCCGTTCGATCGCCGCGTAGTCCCCGGTCAGGTCCGCGTGATGTCCGCCGGTGTCCACGATCACCAGCGCGAAACCGGTGGCGGTGAAGTCCAGCTCGATACCTTCCGCAACCGGGGATTGGAGAGGTCGGCGAAATCGATGGCCACAAAACCCCCGACCGCGCAGGTGGTCTGGTCCATCAGGCCGCAGGGCTTGCCATAGTAGGCGTTCTCGGCGTACCGGCAGGCCTTGGCCAGCTCCAGGGCGGGGATGCCGCCGGCGTTGTAGAGATGGTTGAGGACGGTGCCGATGGCCACCTCGTACGCGGCCGAGGAGCTCAAGCCCGAGCCCTTCAACACGCGGCTGGACAGGCAGGCGTGGAAGCCGCCGACCCGGTAGCCCAGCTCCGCGAGGCGCGCGGCGATGCCGCGCGTGAGGGCGGCCGGCTGGAAGCGCTCCTCGGGCCGCGCCTCCGGCCGGTCCAGCTCGATGAGCTGCCGCCCGTAACCCTCCGACTCGATCACCGCCTGCCCGCCGGCGCACGGGGCGGCCACCGCCGCCACGTCCAGGTCCACCGCGGCGGCCAGCACGCGGCCGGCGTTGTGGTCCGTGTGGTTGCCGCCGACCTCGGTGCGGCCCGGCGCGCTGAACAGCGATGCCTCCCGGTCGGCGGGAAAGGCTTCCGCATGGCGCCGCAGCAGCGCCTCGAAACGTTCCCGGGCGCCCTCCGCGGCCCCAGGTCGCCGGCCGTACAGTCGCTCCAGCTCCGCCCGCCCCCGATCGGAGCGCAGCGCGGAGGACAAGGCTTCGCGTGAGCTCATGGCAAAAGAAGTATGGCATGCGCCTTCCGTAAAAAAAAGTCCCTCGGCGCGGCGACAAGAATCGGCGCGGGGCGTATAGTGACGCGGACGCGAGGTGAAATGCAAGCACCGCTTCACCGGCGCGCGGGCCGGAGCCTGAGGGCCTACCTGGAGCTGACCAAGCCGCGCATCACCGCGCTCCTGCTGCTGGTGGCCGCAGCCTCGTTCCTGCTGGCCCGGCCCGAGTCCCCGGACTGGGCGGGCCTGCTGGCCCTGGTGGGCTGCCTCTGGCTCCTGGCCGCGGGGCTGTTCGCCCTCAACCACTTCCTGGAGCGCGGCCTGGACGCCCGCATGCCGCGGACCCGCAATCGGCCCCTGCCGGCCGGCCGCCTGTCGCCTGCAGAGGCGCTGGGCTTCGGCCTGGGCCTGACCCTGCTGGCCCTGGCCTGCACCACCCTGCGCTTCGGCTGGGTCGCGGGGGCACTGGCCCTGTTCACCCTGGCCAGCTACCTGTTCGTGTACACCCCGTTGAAGCTGCGCACCCCCTACCACGCCGCCCTGGGGGCCTGCAGCGGCGCCACCCCTCCGCTGCTGGGCTGGGCGGCGGCCACCGGCGGGCTCTCGCCGGCCTCGGGCTTGCTGGCCGCCATGCTGTTCTTCTGGCAGTTCGCCCACTTCCTGGCCATCGGGGCCCTGTACGCCGCGGAATACCAGGCGGCCGGCGTCCGGGTCCTGCCAGCGGAGCGCGGGGGCCAGGCCAGACTCCTGTTGGTCGGCAGCCAGGTGCTGTTGGTGCTGGCCAGCGGCGGCACGGTGCCAGCGGGTCTTTCCCGCCCGGTATACCTGGCCGGCGCGGGTCTGCTGGGCGGGCTCTACCTGGCCGTCGGCGGCTATGCCGCGCGCCGTGGCCGACCCCAGGATTACCGCCGGCTGGCCGCCGCCTCGGTCCTGTACCTGGCGGCCCTGTTCATTCTTCTGCTGGCATTGCGCGCCTGACCCGGTGCCCGACCCGGCGAACCCGCTATTGCGGCGCTTGACCCGGCGCGGGCCGGCGGCGCATCATCGGGCCCATGGAAGCGGAAGTTCGTTACTGGATGTGCCGCCCGGACCAGATCGTCGAGCGCCGCCAGGCCTGCCCCGTGGCCTACGTGCCCCTGGGCACCCTGGAGTGGCACGGCCCGCACAACCCCGTCGGCGCGGACACACTGCAGGCCGAGGGCCTGGCCGTGCTCTGCGCCCGCCGGGGCGGCGGGCTGGTCCTGCCGCCCCTGTACTACGGCGAAACCCGCAGCGAGTCCCTGGTGGACGTCACCGGGGCCGAGCACGTGGAGGTGGCCCGAGCCATGGGCCTGCCGCCGGAGAACTTCCTGCCGGACCGGCAGCCCTTCTCGGCCACCGAGCAGGTACTCAACTACCAGCGCCTGCTCCTGCACATCCTGGCCGAGGCGGAGAGCCTGGGCTTCCAGCTCGGGCGTGCTCGTCGCCGGCCATTACCCGCTGATCGACCACGCCCGCGCCGCGGTGCTGCTGTTCAACAAGCGCCGCTACAGCAAGTACCACGGCATGCTGGCCTGGACCTGCCTGGACTACCTGTTCCTGGAGGACCGCTACCCGTACGCCGGCGACCACGCGGCGGGCTGGGAGACCTCGCACCTGCTGGCCCTGCACCCCGAGACCGTGGACCTGGGGCGCCTGCCCGCCCAAGGGAGAGCCGGTGCTGGGCGTGGACGGCAAGCTGCCGCCCCACGAGGCCAGCGCCGAGCTGGGGCGGCGCACGCTGGAGGAGTCCGCCGAGTAGATCGTGAAAGGAAGTCCGTCACCGCCTGGAGAACCCGGGGCTGTACAGGCAGCACGGCTGGTGCCTGCGCGAGGGGCTCTGGCGAACCCGTTAGTCCCGCAGCTACGATTCCACTGACTTGCGGTAGAACTCCGCCATCTGGGCGCAGGTGCATACCCAGAGCGCGTTTCTGCCTCGACAGCTCGCCCAGCAGCTCGATGACCGGGAACAGGAACTCGTCGAGCGGATTGCCCCACCCTTCCCCGGGCACCGTCAGGTTGATCGGATGGCACAGCAGCGTGAAGACCCGCTGCTCAGCCATGGTCTCTTCGATGCGTCTCTTCCAGACTTCAAAGCCAAGCCGGGGCGTCCGTTCCCAGGCGCAGCCCGCGGCTCTGGCAGTAAGCCCGAACCGCCTCGACGAACACCGCATTGGAGCCGGCATCCGCGATCCAGATGGACCAGTCGTAGGTTTGGCTGTCCAGGGGGATCTCGACGACGGGGTACTTCTTTTCCCCCAGGCCGATTTGGAAGGGCTGGCTGCCGAAACCCTGCCCGGGCACCACGAAATCATCGCCGCCCACATTGCTGGACCAGGCTCAGCCCGGCCTCCGCTATCGCCTCGTAGGAATATTCGTTGAAGTGGCCATAGGGCAGACGGATGCCCCTGGACCTTGTACCGGGCGAACTTCGCCAGCCGCCTTCTCCACGGCCCGAACCCCGTCCAGAACCTGGCGGCGGTTTTCCTTCGGGCCGAAATGCCCGGCATAGACCAGGGTTCCCCCGTACTGCTTGTCCAGGTCATGCACGTACCCGTGCGACGCGATTTCGCACCCCGCCTCCAGCAGCGCCCCGAGAAACTCGCCCCCGTGCTCCTCCGCCATCTTGCCCCACGACGTTGAAGGTCGCCGGCACCCGATTCTCTGCCAGAGCCCGGCAAATCGATGAGTAGTTCCGCACCTCCGCTTCCAGGTCTCCGACGGCGTTCCCATAGGTTCCTTCCACGTCGAAGGTCAGCAGGACGGCGGCGGCCGCCCCGTTCGGGAACACGGTGCCTTTGGCAAGCGGCGCATGAACCACCACGCCATCGGGGGTCTGGCCGCCGAAGGTAAAGCCGCCGTAGCGGCCCTGAGCGTGCTTGGTGCCTTCGACCAGGCTTCTCTCCTGCTCCACGATCGCGCCTCCCGGCTCAGGCCTCAACGGGACGATTGCTCGAAGTCCCGGATGATGGCCGCGATCTCGCGCCGCTTCTCCGGCTCCAGGCCCACGTCCTCGCGCCGCTTCAGGATTTCCACCATATCCGCCGCTTTCTCCACCACGGATTTCGAGCCCTTGGCCTTCCAGTTCTCGTATTTTTCCCGGGTGAAGACCGGCGAAGTCGACCATTCCTCCGATCGCAGGAATCGCAAGGTCGACGGATCTTCCAGGAAGTTCCCCATGGGGCCGGCCCGGCGGAAGGAATCCAGGCACAGGTGCTCGCAGGTCGACGCTGATCCCCTGGGCCATGCGCCGGGCCAGCTTGAACAGCTCGTTGTCGAGCACCAGCTGCTCGAAGGCGGCGGTCTCGCCCGTGGCGAACATGCCGGCGTTCACCATCAGGTCGCTCCCGCCCGAGTATTCCCGCGATCACCTGCAGCATGTTTTCCATGCCGAGCTGCTCGTCCAGCTCGTGGCTGTCCGAGGTCGGGATGCAGGCATGCGTGGGCAGTCCGTAGTAGCGGGCCAACTGCGAGCCGGCGATGATGATCAGGGTGACTTCGGGCGTTCCCAGCAGCGCCGTCAGGGAGCTCATGTCGAACTGCCCGCCGCCGTTGTAGCACAACAGAGGAGCTCCGGGGTTGAGCAGCTGGGCGATCACGACGCCCGACAGCACTTCGCAGTTCTTCTGAATCAGGTTGCCGGCGAGGGAATAGGGGGAGGTCGCTCCGGCCAGGGGCCCCGGCAGGATGGTGCAGGGAAGTCCCTCCCGGGCCACCCGGACGAACCCTTTGATCGTGCCTTCATTCCAGAACAAGGGGCTGGAAGGGGAGAATTGGCAGATTCCGATCGGATTCTCACCGATCTTTCCGCCGCCCGATACGACCTTGAGCATCTCGAGGATCGCCGCCACTTCGCGATCGTGCTCGGGCGAGAACAGGATGGGTTTCACCGTGTTGTTGAGGACCGCATCGACGCCGTGCAGCAGCGAGGACTGCGGGGCAACGTCCTGGGGCATGGCCTCCGGGCTGACCACGTCGATCTGCTCCAGGTAGTTCGCCAGCTTGGCGAACTGGCCTACCTCCTGTTTGGTCGCCGGCAGGCGCGCAGGCGCCCGCCCCATGCCAGGTATAGACGGCATTGTGGCCGGAGGCGAAGCGGGGCGGCTGCCCCTCGCCCAAGCGCAGGCTGTAGGATTTGTCCCGGTTGCAGACCCGGATTTCCCGGGGGGCCAGGTCGATGGCCTTTTGCACCAGATCAGGCTCGAACTTCGCCAGCAGTCCCGGTCCTGATCGACGCCGACCCCTTTGTCTTCCAGCAGGGACAGCATCTCCCTGCTCTTGATCTTGATGCCGACCTCCTGCAGGATCTCGCGGCTGGCGCGATCGATGAGCGCCAGCTCCTCGTCGTTGAGCACCTTCAATCCGGACAGCCTCATTGTGATCACCCCTTATACACGGAACCGGTCATCCCTTCGATGAACTGGGTCTGGAACAGCAGGAACAGCAGCAGGATGGGGCCAATGCTCAGCACCGCGCAGGCGGTGGCCAGTCCCCAGTCCGTGTAGCTGCGCACCGGGATCGAAGACAGCCCCACGGTCAGGGTGTACATGTCCTTGGTCGTCGTGACGATCAGAGGCCAGAGGAAATTGTTCCACTGGACCAGGAACGTGTAGATCGCCAGCATGGCCAGCGGGGATCGGCAGATCGGCAGGATGATCCGGGAGTAGATCTTGAACTCGGGAGGTCCCGTCGATCCTCGCCGCCTCCATGAGTTCCGAGGGTATGGTTTGCATGTACTGCCGCATCATGAACACCCCCACGGGGCTGGCCAAGGCGGGCAGCACCAGGCCGAGGTAGGTATTGGACAAGCTGCAGGCGCGATATGGTCAGGTAGATGGGCAGAAAGGTCACGATCAACGGCACCATCAATGTCGCCAGGAGCACGTAGAAAATGAGGTTCTTCCCTGGAAAGGTTCTTCTTGGCAAAGGTGTACCCGGCGAGGGAATCGATGAACAGCACGGCAAGGATGGTCGCCGCCGGTTACGATCACGCTGTTCAGCAGCCAGCGCAGGAAGAGCGTGGAAAAAAGCAGGTAGCCGTAGTTGCGCAGCGATGATCCGGCGGAAGAAATCCGCGAGCAGGCTGGCCAGGGTATAGGTGTGGTGCAGAGAGGTGTTCACCAGGAACACGAACGGCCCGACGGACAGCAAAGGCGGCGACACCCAGAATCAGGTAGGCAGCTCACCCTGCGCCCCGACCTCGTATTTCCTGGCCATGCTCGCGCTCTAGTACTCGAGCTCGGTCCGAAAAGCCCTGAATTGAATCAGGGTTATGGCAAAGACGATGATCAGGATGGCCACGCTCATGGTGGCGGCCCTGCCCATGTCGTCGATCCGGAAGGCCTTCTGATAGATGTAGTAGACGATCGTGGTCGTCGCGTACCCTGGCCCCCCGTGGGTCATGGTGTATATCAGGTCGAAGGCCTGCAGGTTCCAGATGGTGGCCATGACCAGGACGAACAGCACGCTCGGCTTGATCAAAGGAAGGGAAATCCGGAAAAACGTCCGGGCCTGGCCTGCGCCGTCGATCTTCGCCGAGTCGTACAGCTCGCCCGGGATCGCCCGCAGCGCCGCCAGGAAGATCATGGAGTAGAAGCCCACCCCCCACCAGATGTCCACCACTCCCACCGTGACCAGGGCCAGCCGCTGGTCGCCGAACCAGTTCACCGCCCGCAGGCCGAGCGCGGAGAACAGGGAGGGAATGATGCCCGTCTTGGGAAAGAGCATCATTCTCCAGATTGCCGAAACCACCACCAGGGAGCCGAGCGTTGGGAAAATGACGCAGGCCCTCAACAGGGATTGCAGCGAATGCCGACGCCGACCAGCTGCCAGGCCACGAGCAGGGACAGCACCAGGGAACCGGCGATGACGATCGCCGAGTAGACGAAGGTGTTCTGGATGGAAACCCAGAACACGGGATCGCGCAGGATGTTGAAGTAGTTCCGAAAGCCGGCAAATCGCAGGCTCTGCAGGATGCCGCCGGTCTGAAAGCTCATGACGATGGTCGCCAGGAACGGCGCGAGCATCAGTGCCAGGAAGACCAGCAGCTTCGGGGCAAGGAACAGGTAGGCGTGGCGGTTCGAGAAGAGTCGTGCTGCCCATACGGATGCTGCGGCGGGGGCGCTCCTCGCCGAACGCCCCGCCCCGATTTCCAGGTCGCTACTTATACCAGCCGATTTCCTGCAGCTTGTTGTTCAGCTCGAAAGCGGCGGTTTTCATGGCCGCCTCGGCGGTCTTCTTGCCGAGCATCGCCTGCTGGATCTCCTGAATCACCAGGTCCCATTCGATGAAGGGCCACTTCGGCCACTGGCAGGTAATAGGCCGTGGATTCCAGGTTCTTCTTCATGAACGCGTTGTCCTGGTACATCTCGCCCAGCAGGTCCTTTCGAGACGGCAGCACGCTCACCGCTTCCAGGTACTTGCGGACGTGCTCCTTCTTGGTGAGCGCCTGGATCAGCGCCCAGGCCAGCTCCTTGTCCTTGCAGGCCTCGCTGATCAGCCAGCCCTCCCCGGCCCCCGTCGTGGCGTTGCGTGGAGCGCCCGGCGCCGCGGTGGGACACAGGGCTGCCTCCCACGCGAGGTCGGGGTTTTCCTGGCGGGACATCATCTGGAACCAGGGGTTGGTGCCCATCATGGCGATCTCACCCCGCAGGAACCCGCTCTGCAGCGCCCTTCCCTCGAACAGGCCGATCGGCGGGCTGACCTTGTGCTTGTTGAGCAAGTCGACCATGAACTGGACCCCGCGAACGCACTCGGGGCTGTCCAGCAGGCAGCGCGAGCCATCCAGCGCGGCCACCAGTCCTCCGTAGGCCATCAGGTGCGCATAGTACATGTTCACCGCTTCCCCGCTCTCGTTGCCCATCAGGCCGTAGCCCCAGACCTCCGGCTCCCCGTCGCCGTTCTTGTCCTGCGTGAGCCGTTTGGCCTGGTCCACCAGCTCGTCGTAGGTGGCCGGTGGCTTTCCGATTCCGGCGTCCTTGAACAGCTGGGTGTTGTACACGAGAGTCACCCCGTCGAAGGAGTACGGCACGCCGTAGGTGTGCCCCTCGAAGGAGTAGGCGCCGAGCAGGTTCTCGGGGATGATCTGGCTCAGCGCCTTGGTCCAGCCCCGCTTGTCGAGGGCCACGACCTGGCCCGCCTGGATGAACTTGTAGGGAAACGACTGGGCCGCGGAGAAGACCTCCGGCGGGTCGCCCGCGGCAAAGGCCGCGGTGTACTTTTCCACCCAGGTTTCCCAGGGTGTCACGACGAACTCGATCGTGACCTGCGGATGGGCAGCCTTGAACTCGTTGAAAGCCCCTTCCAGCAGGCCGTAGTCATTGTCGCTGTAGGGCGCTTTCCACACCCGCAGCGTGACCTTCTGCGCCTCCCCGCCGCCGGCCGCGAAGACCGCAAGGGGAAGCAGGCACAGCGCGATCGACAAAAAGACAACGACTCTTGCCACTCGACCGTTCATCTCCGTTTTCCTCCTTAACGCAGTATTTCGGCACCCATTATAGGCCACCGCCGGCGTGAAAGCCATCGCGGGTCGTCGACCTCACTACAGGTAGAACCCCAGATATTTCTCTTCCAGGGTGTAGATCTCCGGACCGTAGTAATGGTACGGCGTGTACAGGTAGGCCTGCATCCTGGGGAAGAGGGCCTGCACCAGCGCCTTGTCCTTCGGCTTCACGACGATGTCCGGCCAGGATTCGTACAGCTCATCCAGGTCCCGGTCGCCGAACAACAGCCGCATCCAGGCATCCGGAGGGATGTTCAGAGTCCCGCCATCCGCGCCCATGGAAGTGTCCACGAAGCCGAGGGGCTTCACCTCGGCGATCCTGCCCGCCGGCGATGCGGATCAGGCAGGCCTCGGTGAACAGGTTCAGCACGAAATCGGTCGTGATGTTCCGAAAATCGGAGCCGGCCAGCCGTTTTTCCAGCACGGGGGCGACTTTCATCAGGAAACGGCTCAAGGAAGGAAGGCGGAACTCCCATTGGGTGCTGCGGGTCAGGATGCTGCCCAGGCTGCGGGCCAGCCCGGCCAGGGTTCCGCCGGCCGGCCAGTTGACGAGGATCTCGTCGCAATCCTTCTTCAGCAGCTGAAGCAGGGCCAGCGCCGTCTCCTGGTCCGGGAGGCCGCTTTCGAAAATGTGCACCGTCCGCTTGTTCCTGACCAGGATCGCGTAGCCCAGGCGCGCCGCCGTCCTTCGCCGCCTCGACCACGAAGATCGGGAATTTCGCCGACTCCAGCAGGTAGCGCCAGTGGGCCTCGCCGCGCTGGAGGTAGCACGTCCAGGCCCGCCACGCAGCGGGGGTACATCCGGGCCAGCAGCGGGCAGGTCGCTCGAGGCCGGCCGCCCGCAGGCGGCAGGGCGCGGCGGCGGGCGCCTCCTCCACGCGCCAGGCCGGCAGCGACTGCGTGGCCAGGCCTTCCACGCAGTAGGAGTAGCCGAACTGCCGGTAATAGAAGGGAATCCCCCAGAGCATGAGGATATCGTAGCCCCTATCCTCGGCGATCTGGTGCAGCCGCTGGATCTGCCGCCGCACCAATCCCTTCTTCCGGTACTCCGGGTGGGTGAAGATCATCTCCAGCTGCACGGCGTTGAGCTGCGTTCCCGCGAAACTCAGGCGCCAGGGGAAGAAGCAGCTGGTGGACACCACCTCGCCCGTGGCGGTGTTCTCCACGATCTGGAACTCGTCCAGCTTGCGCTCCGGGTGGAAGCGCAACAGGCAGTCGGCGGTCAGGCCCTCCACGATGTTCAGGTGCCTGCTCAGCACCGCGCCGAAGCGCTGGATGTCGTCCTCGTCACGCACCGAGCGCAGCACCAGGTCTGGAGCGATTTTCACCTCGGCCGGGAACATCGCACTACTTTCCATTCTCCGGATCGCCTCCCGGATCAGCTCCGCCATGCGGCTGGCAGCCGGGATGGACAGGAAGATCAGGTTCACCGTGACCAGGCGCTGCATCAGGTCCTCGGTCACCGGGGTGAGGCCCCAGGTGTAGCGGTAGTTGCTCTTGGCCGTGTAGAAGGGGCAGCGCACCGGGCAGTCCGGCTGGGTGCGGTAGGCGGTGGACTCCCGGAAGAAGGGGAACTCGTAGGCCGGGTAGAAGTTGAAACCGAAGCGCAGGCCGATGCCCAGCTCCTGCTCCACCTGCTTGAAGCGCTCGTAGGACAGGCCGTGCTTGTCGCCTTCCCAGGTGCAGGCCCACCAGTAGCCGCTCATCCGGGCCTGCTTCGGGACCTGGCGGGCCTTGAGCCACTCGCAGCCGGCGATGGCCTGGTCCAGGATGGCCAGGGTCTTGTTGTAGGTGCCGTCGATGATGCCGTCCACCTTCTCCAGCTGAGCCAGCCCCACCGCGGCGGTGACCTCGTTCATGCGGTAGTTGAGGTACACGAACTTCGGCGATTCCCCGGAGAACCACCAGGCGGTGCGCATCTTCTCGAACAGCTCCTCGTTGTTGGTCACGGTCATGCCGCCGTCCCCGGTGGACAGCTGCTTGAACTCCTGGAAGCTGAACACGCCCAGGTCCCCGAAGGTGCCCGCGTGCTTGCCCTTCCAGGTGGCGTTCATCGAGTGGGCGCAGTCCTCGATCAGGAACAGCCCCTTGTCCCGGCAGATCTCGGCGATCGTGTCGATCTCGGCGCACTGCCCCCACATGTGCGTGACGATCACCGCCCGGGTCAGGGGCGTGATGTTGGCCAGCAGGGAGTCCGGGTCCATGTTGTAGGTGTCCCGCTTCACGTCGGCGAAGCGCGGCACGGCGTTGAAGTAGATCGCCGCCAGGCCACCGAAGTGCACGATCGGGTCCACGATCACCTCGGTGGCGGGGCCCGCCCCCGAAACGCTCACCGCCTCCACCAGCCCGGACATGGCGCTGTTCTTGGCCATGGCCTTCTTCGCGCCGACCTTTTTCGCGAAGGCCTCCTCGAAGCGGCGGGTCATGCTGGACTCGCTGATGTAGTTGCTCAAGGTTTCGCCGCGCAGCACCTCGGCCAGGTAGGTCAGCTCCGGCTCGCCCAGCCGGCGCAGCTCCCGGGCCGCGAACTTCGTGTCGATCAGGTGATGAGCCCGTTGCCCGGTCTTGTCGCTCTTCTCCGCCATCGTTCCCTCCTACAGTCGTTCCGGCCGCACGCTTCTGCCGTCCGCCGCCGATTGCAGAGCGGCGAAGCAGACCGCGGCAGTGTTGAAGCCGCTCACCGCGTCATTATCCGGTTTCCTGTCCATTCGCACCTCATCGATGAAGGCATCCAGCGATGCCTTCCAGGTTTCCGAGACTCCGCCCTGCACGTTGTCCGGGACCCACGACTTCGGCAGGCGGATGTAGTCCTGCTCGTGGCCGGTTTCCGCAAACTCAGGAGTGGTGTCCAGCCAGAGCCGGTTGTTGTCCAGGCTGCCCCGCGTGCCGAACAGGCGCAGGGTGAAGGTGAACGGCAGGATCGGGCCCAGGAAGAGCCCGACGCGACCCAGCGCGCCGTTTTCAAAGCGCAGATTGAGCAGGGCAATGTCCTCGGTCTGGATCTGCGTGGTTCTGGGCATGCGGATGTCCTTGAAGCAGGACACCTCGGCGACCTCGCCGCAGAAGTAGCGCAGCAGGTCCACGTTGTGCCCGGTGCCCGCGTGGATCAGCGAGCCGGCGATGTCGGTCTTGCCCAGCCACTCCCAGATGTCCAGGTTGCCCGGGACGTGGTGGAAGTAATCCGACTCGGCCAGCACCAGCTCGCCCAGCTCCCCGTCGGCGATGAGCTTCTTGGCGTGCGCCACCAGCGGGTTGAAGCGCCGGTGGTAGCCCAGCCGGCATTTCACGCCCGCCTTGGCCACCGCCCGGGCCGCCTGTCGGCAGCTTTCCAGGGTGATGCCCATCGGCTTTTCCAGGTAGAGGTGCTTGCCGGCCTCCGCGGCGGCGATGGCCTGCCCGGCGTGTGCCCCGTTGGGCGAGGCGATCACCACGGCGGCGAGGTCCGGCTGCTTGAGCATGTCCTCCAGCCTGGCATACGGCCGGGCGCGGCTCCCCGTCGCGCTCGATGAAGGCCTTGGCCTTGTCCTGGTCGGGATCACACACCCCGACCAGCTCGGCCTGGGGGTTCTGCATGAGGTTCGACCCGTGGTGCGCCCCGATCCAGCCCACGCCGACCAGGCCGACCCGTACTTTGTCCTTCACTGCCATGGTTACCTCCAATTGCATTCTAGCTGGCCGCCACCTGCGTGGATTGCCGGACGATCAGCCGCGTCTGAACCACCGCGGTCTCGAACTTCCCGGTCCGTCCCTTCAGCAGGATATCGATGATCTTCCTGGCGGACTCTTTCCTGGAAAAGCGCACGGTGGTCAGGGGAACGTGCAGCAGGCTGCTCACGTACAGGTCGTCGTAGCCGGTGATGGACAGCTCGCCGGGAATATCCAACCCCATTTCGCGGGCGGCCTTGAGCAGCGCAATCGCCAGCCAGTCGTTGTAGCACACCAGCGCAGTCGGCCGCCTGGCCGCCTGCCGGATCGACTTCAGCACCGCCTCGCAGCCCTCGCTGTCCAGCGGATCCACCTGGAAATGCCAGGCCTTGGGAGTCGGCAGCCGGTCACCGGACAACAGGCGAAGCAAGTGTTTGTGCTGCAGATCCTCCTCGCCGCGGAAAGGACTGGCGTAGGCGATGCGCCTGTGCCCAAGCTGTCTCAGGTGGGAGTAGATCTGCTCCATTCCCGACGGCACGTCCGACACGATCATATTGGCCTTACCGGGAACGTCCCCGGTGTAGATGGTCGGCAGCGCCTCTGGATGGTTCCGGGAGTACAGCTTGTGATGCTTCACCATGTGCGTGAGCCCCATGTTCTCCAGCCTGCTGTCATCGGTGCCCTGGCGGATCAGCAGGGCGCCATGGTGCTTGTGCAGAAGCGAGTCCAGCTCGCGGATGAGCTCCAGGTGGAAGGGGTCCTGCAGGTCCGGCACCAGGTAGCCAACCAGCAGCTTTTCGGTCACCGGCTGGCGCACGATCGAGCCGATCGACGGGTTGCACTCGATGATGCCGGCCTTTTCCAGGGCCTTGATGGCCCGCTTCACGGAGGGACGGCTGACGGAAAGCTCCGCGGCCAGGACGCGCTCCCCCGGAAGGATCTCGCCGATGCGGTAGCGCCCGCTGCGGATCTGGTTCTTGATGTAGTCGGCAACGTGCTGGAACTTGGGGACCGAGGAACTCTCCATGCCGTTTCAGTCTTCCTTCGCGTCCTTCCAATTGAAAGGCGTGACGACCGGCAGCTGGATGCCGGCGCGCTCCCTGATTCCGGCCATCGTTTCGGCGATCTGCTCCTCGACCAGGGCCGGCTTGCGCACACCGTCGAACAGGAACCATTCTTCCGCGTGCGACACCGACCGCCCGGGCTTCAGGAGGGTCAGGGGCGACAGCGACTCCAGCTCCACCCCCCAGTCCGCCGTGAACGTCTCCCAGCTGCACCCGAAATCGGGGTAGGCGGCTCCCCGCTGGTGCTCGTACTTGGCCAGGAAGCACAGGCCGTGGTTGAAGTAGGCCGCCCAGCCGTACTCGTTGGGCACGCCCAGCTTGAAGGAGGTCTTGGCCGCGGTGTCGTTGTCGACCACGATGTAGCGCTCGCCCCAGTAGACCCGCTTGTCGTTCATCGGGGAGTCAGGCCACAGGACGACGGAGCGGTTGGGCAGCAGGCCGGTGTTGCGCTGGACCACGGGGATCACCTCCCGGCCGCCCCTGGCTCCCACGGTCAGCGACCACACGGCCAGCTCGATCGGCCAGGCACCCTGGTTGGCCAGGGTGTTGACCACCCGCACCCGGTCCTCCAGCAGGCGCACTTCCAGCGTCTTGCGGATGTGGGTCCAGGGTTCCTCCGCCTGACGCAGGACCAGGCCGTCGGCCAGCCTCTCGAACTTCCGCCACCGGCGAGTTGTCCGGCATGTAGCTGCGCGGGAAGGCCTCCGGGCTGTGCCAGACGCGGTGCCCCCCGTAGATCCGCCAGGTGTCGCCGTCAAGCGCTCGGTCACGGGCGCCCGGTCCTCGAAGATGTTGGCCCCGTCGCCCAAAGCGAAGCGGATGATGCGGGGCCCCAGGTCCAGGGTGGCCACGACCTGGAAGCGCCCGTTGCGCACCTCCAGGGCCCGGCCCAGGTCCTTGGTAATCCTTCAGCTCGGCGAAGCGGCACGTCCCCATGGCGTGCTACCTTTTCCTCGAGATGATTTGGATGAAGATCACGAAGGCCACCAGCATCAGGCCCTTGATCGCCTCCTGGATGTACGGGTTGGTGTTCAACAGGTTCAGCAGGTTCAGCAGGGCGGCCATGACGATGGCCCCCATCAGGGTCCCGTAGATGCTGCCCTCCCCGCCGTTGATGTTGGTGCCTCCGCAGACCACGGCGGCGATGGACTCCAGCATGGCGGTCGTGCCGATGTCCGGGTTGGAGGCGCTCAGGCGATAGGCCAGGACCATGGCGGCGATCGAGCTGAAAAAGCCGCTGGCCACGTACACCGACAGCCTGACCGCCCCGGTGCGGATCCCCGACAGCCGCGCCGCCAGCTCCTTGCCGCCCACGGCGTAGACGTTCTGCCCGTAGCGCGTCCTGCCCAGCACCAGGATCAGCAGCACGGACAGGACCAGCCAGACGGCGGTCGGCAGCAGCCTCTCGCCCAGCTTGTTCAGGCCGAAGGCGGTGTTGATGAAGCGCTGCAGCCGGTGGTATTCCAGCAGGCTGGCCCCGGTGAGGAGGTTGGCCAGGGAGAAGTAGAACAGCATGGTGGCCATGGTGATCATGAACGGCGGCACCCGCGTGCGGGAGACCAGGAACCCGTTGACCAGCCCCGCGGCCATGCCCGTCAGGACGGCCAGGGCGATGGCCAGGCCCGTCGGGAACCCGGCGCTCCCCGCCTTGGACAACACGGTGAGCACGATGGCCATGATCCCGCCCACCGACAGGTCGATGCCGCCGGTGAGTATGACCAGCATCTGACCCAGGGCCACGATGCCCACGACCGAGGCGCGCTCGCCGATGTTGATCAGGTTCTGCGAATCCAGGAACAGCCCGCGGGTGGAGACGGCGGCGAACAGCACCAGCAGCAGCAGGGTCAGGAAGACGTTGTAGCGGCGCAGGAACTCGGCCAGCGAAGTGCGGCTCCTGGCGGAATCCACGCTCAGACCGCTCATGGCCGCCCCCCCCGCTGTTCGCCGCCGGCGGGTTCCACGGCGGGTCGTTCCGCGCCCGGCGCCGCCTTCCTGCGGATGGAGCCCACGAAGAGCGTGAGAACCAGGATGGCGCCGACCACCATCCCTTCGAAGTACCCCGACAGCCCGCTGAAGATCATCAGCTTGTTCACGATGCGCAGCACGAGCAGGCCGGCCAGGGCGTGCCAGATCTTCCCCTCTCCCCCGGTCAGGGCGATGCCCCCCATGACGATGGCGGCGATGGCGTACAGCTCGTACCCGTTGCAGGCCCTGGGGTAGCCGACGCTGCTGAACGCCCCCACCAGCGCGCCGGCCAGCCCCGAGAGCACGGCGGAGGCGGTGTAGACGGCCAGCTTCACCGCCCGCACGTTGATGCCGGAGATGTAGGCCGCGTACTCGTTCCCGCCTACGGCGTAGACCCAGCGGCCGTACCGGTACCTGCGCAGGACCATGGCCAGCAGGAGGCTGGCCGCCAGCAGGTAGAGCATCGAAAAGGGCACCGGCCCGAGGGACCCCGCAAAGATCGTCTTGAAGGCCCGGATGGGGTACTGCGTCGGCACCCCCTTCAGGAAGGCGTACCCGACTCCCTGCACGACCCACATGGAACCCAGGGTGGCGATCAGCGGCGGGATTCCCAGGTTGGCCACGCACAGCCCGGTCAGCAAGCCCACCAGGCCACATAGCGCCAGGGCCGCCAACACGCTGGCCACCACGTTCAAGCCGTCCGGGATGGCGCCGTAGAGGTTCTTCATGACCCAGACCATGACCACCGACGACATGCTGGCCATGTTGCCGACCGAGAGGTCGATCCCCCCTGTCAGGACGACCAGCCCCTCGCCGAGGACCAGAAAACCGAAGATGGCCGTGTCCAGCAGGATGGCCAGGATGTTGAAGTGGCTCATGAAGGACGGGTTGATGGCCGTGCTCAAGGCGAGCAGGACCACCGCCACAGGAACCATGTTGTAGGAGCTGAGGAACCGGCGCAGGTCAGCGGAGCGCAGCATCGGTCTTCACCCCTTCTTGTTTCTTCAAAATGTCGCTCAGGATCTCGTTCTTGCCGGCGGCCTCGGCGCTGTACTCGCGCACTACCCGGCCTTCGGACAAGGTGAGGATGCGGTCGCAGAGCACCAGCAGCTCGTCGATGTCGCTGGTGAACAGCAGCAGGGACTTGCCCTGCCCGGCCAGCCCGCGGAAGATCTCGTACAGCTCCGCCCGGGTGCCCACGTCGATCCCCTCCGTGGGCTCCAGCAGCAGGAGCAGATCGGCATCGGCCTCCAGCCACTTGGAGAGGAGCACCTTCTGCTGGTTGCCTCCGCTCAAGTACTCGGCCAGCTGCGCCACGCCGGAGGTCTTGATCCCCAGGCGTCGCACATTGGCCTGGGCGACGCGGCGTATCCAGGAGGGGGCCACCAGGGCCCGGCCCGCCTTGTTGATGGCCGCCAGGATCACGTTCTCGGCCACGCTGCGGCAGGTCACCAGCCCGGCGTTCTTGCGGTCCGTGGGCACCAGCCCTACTCCGCTGCGGATGGCCCGCAGGGGTTCGGCCGGCCGGAAGGGCTGCCCGTCGAACAACACCTCCCCACGGGTGTAGTCCGACAGGCCGTAGATGACCCTGGCGATCTCGTCCTTGTGCGAGCCCTCCAGCCCCGCGAAGCCGAGGATCTCCCCGCGGTTCAGGCTGAAGCTCACCCCCTGCAGATGGGGGCTGCCCACCCCGCGGAACTCCAGCAGCGGCCGCTGCCCGGCGTCGAACGCCGCCGCCTTCGCGGCGCGCTGATAAAGCCGCTTCGAGCCGGTCATGGCGCCGATCAATCCGTCGTAGTCGATGTCCTTCACGGCGACCGTGCAGACCACCCGGCCGTTGCGCAGCACGGTGACCCGCTGCCCGATGTGGAAAACCTCGTCCAGGTGGTGCGAGATGTACAGGATGGCCTTGCCGTCGTCGCGCAGCTGCTGCAGGATGCGGTACAGGGTCTGCCGCTCGGTGTTGTCCAGCGGGGCCGAGGCCTCGTCGATCAGCAGGACCTTGCTCTGCGACGCCAGGGCCTTGCAGATGGCCACGATGCCCTGCTCGGACACGCGCAGCTTGCTCACCGGGCACTCCAGGTCCAGGTCGACCTCGAAGCGCCCCGCCAGCTTCCGGGCCGCTTCCCGCATGGCCGGGAAATCCAGCTGCTGGCCCCGGCCTTCCTTGCGGATCTCGTTGCCCATGAAGATGTTCTCGACCGCGCTCAGGGTCGGCACCAGGTCGCGGTGCTGCTGCACGGCGAAGATGCCGCTCGCCCGGGCGATGCGGGCGCTGGCGATACGCACCACGCGCCCTTCGATCAGGACCTCGCCGCTGTAGTGGGTGTAGATGCCGGTGAGGATCTTGACCAGCGTGCTCTTGCCGGCGCCGTTCTCCCCGCACAGGCAATGGATCTCACCGGCCGCGAGGTCGAAGTCCACGTCGAACAGGACCTGCACCCCGAAGAAGCCGATGTTGATGTCCCTGGTTTGCAGCAGTGCCATGGTTATGCTCAAGCGGCCGCAGGCCGGCCCGGTTTGCTCACCGGGCCGGACCCGCAGCCGCGCTCAGCAGCTATCCCTCAGACTACTTCCATTCCGTGTACGGCTCGATCTCCTTCAGGTAGTCGGCCGGCTGGTCCCAGTAGGGCTTGGGGTAGAACTTGGACTGCATCTCCTGTGGAATGGCGAAGATGTCGAAGCCGCCCGCGCTGGCCGGGGCGAAGGTGATCTTCTGCTTCTTGCCCTCGTCGATGACGAACTGCAGCTTGGCCTTGGACTCGCTCGTGTTGGCGAAGAAGCTCCTCTGGGGCAGCGGGATGATGGAGGGGATGTTCGCCCCGTTGAGGTACTGGATGGCGTACTCGAAGGTGATCATGCCGAAGTACGGCGGCTCCTCGCTCACCTGGGCGATGTCGCCCCTCAGGCAGGCTTCCAGGACCTCGATCGAGGCGTCCACGCTGAAGATCCAGCCCAGCAGCTCGTTTCGCCCGGCGGACTTGATGGCCTCCAGGGCGGCCATGGCGGCGTCCTCGCTGGCGCACAGGATCGCGTCCAGCTCACCCTTGCGGTTCACGGTCAGGATGTCCTGCGCCGCCTTGAAGCTCTTCTGCCGGTCGTACTCGCCGGGGCGCACGGTAACCATCTTGATGTCCGGGTAGGCCCGCAGCACGCGGCGGATGCCCTGGGACAGGGTGATGGCCGCGCTGGACCCCAGGATGCCGGGGATCTCGGCGACCTTGCCCTTGGCCGACCCGTACTTCTTGGTGAGGGCCGCCACCAGGGCGGCCCCGTTGGCGATGCCGCTGCGGTAGCCGTCGATCTGGATCGTGGCGATGTAGGCGCCCTTGCCCGGCGTCTCGTCCAGGCCGCGGTCCACGGTCATCAGAGGAATGCCCGCCTTGGCGCTCATCTCCACCAGGACGTTCAGGGGCCCGGTCTCATTGGGAGACATGATGAGGATGTCCGGTTTCTGGGCGATCAGGCTGGTGCTGTCCTGCAGCTGCTTGGTCGTGTTGTTGCCGGCATTGGCCTCGATGAACTCGATGCCGAATCGTTCCTTGTACTGCTTGGCGTAGTCCTCCATGTCCTCCCAGAAGGTGCGGCGCCAGACGTTGCCCATGTCGCCGTTGGAGAAGGCGATCTTGTACTTCTTCTTGGGCACCGCTCCGATTTTGGCGAGCCCCGGAAGCACTTCAGGGGGGAAGTCCGTCGGGGTGATGGAGGCGCCGGGGGTGGCGTCGGCGCGCGGCGCGGTGGTGCGTACACCTCCGGCCGCAGCTTTGGCCTTGTCGCCTTGGCCGCCCGCAAACACCAGCGCGCCCAGACACAACAGGGCCAGGACGAGAACCAGAATCTTTTTCATGCGCTTACCTCTCCTCCTTGCTCTTGATGGAATGTTACCGGTCAGCTACCGGTAACATCCTACACGATCGAGGTGCCGCCGTCAAGAAATTTTTCAATCAGCCCTTGATGGCGCCGGCGGTCAGGCCCTTGATGAAATGCTTCTGCATGAAGAGGAACAGCACCAGTATTGGCAAACACACCAGGATCATGCCGGCGAACAATACATTGTACTGCTGCAGGTATTTGCCCAAACTCGAATAGAGGTTCACCTGCATGGTGAGCTGCTGCGGGTTGCGGAGGGCCACGTAGGCGACCAGGAAGTCGTTCCACACCCAGGTCGCGAAGATGATGATGCAGGCGGCCGTGATCGGTTTTATCAGGGGAAGATAGATATGATAATATGTCCGGAACATTCCGCACCCGTCGATGATCGCGGCTTCTTCCAGTTCCCTCGGGATCGTCCTCATGTAACCGGTGTAGAGGAATATCGCGAACGGAGCGTTCCAGGCGGTATGCACGAGTGCGATCCCCCACACCGTATAGCTCAGATGGAGGTTTTTCAGAACGATGACCAGGGGGATCAGGGCGATTTCAAAAGGCAGGACGATCGCGCCGATGATGGCGAAATAGTAGACCTTGAAAATCCGGCTGCGCACATTAGCCAGGGGAAAGGCGCCCAGGGAACAGAGGGAAATGATCATCACCACCGCCAGGACCGTGATCGACCCGGAATAGAAGAGAGTCCGCAGGTATTGCCTGTTTATGAAGAAATCACGGATGTACTTCAAAGTGAAGGTGTCGAACCATATCGTGAAGGGATGCAGGGAAACGTTTTCTTGACTCTTGAAGGCATTGATCACCGCGTAGTAAAGGGGAAGGATGAAGAGGAGCGTCACGACGATCAGGACCAGCTCCTGAGGCAGTTTCCGCCTGTTGGCCGCCTTCATCTTTCCTCCCTCCTGCCGAGCATTCTCACCAGACCGACCGAAAGCAGCAGGATGAACAGGGTATAGACGACGGAAAGGGCCGTCCCCAGCCCGTACTTGATTCCACGGAAGGCATAGAAATAGATCTGCAAGGTGACGACCCGGGAGAAGTACTCCGGGCCGCCTTCCGTCAAGGCGAAGGGAAAATCGAAGGTCTTCAGGGCGTTCACGACGACGAACAGCACGTTGATCGTGATGGCAGGGGCCAGGAGCGGAACCGTGATGGTGCGAAACTGCTGAAACCTGCCGGCGCCGTCGATCATGGCGGATTCGTAGAGCTCCACGGGGATGCTCTGAAGTCCCGCCAGGTAGATCACCAAAGCGGTTCCGATCTGATACCAGGCGTAGGCGACGATCAGGCAAATCATGACGACGCCGGGTTCGCCGAGCCACACCCTGCTGAGCGAGGATATTCCGGCGTACCGCAGGATGGTATCGATCACCCCCCAATCGGTGAAATACATCGCTCTCCAGATCAGGGCGACGACTACGGGGCTCAGCACCGTGGGCAGGAAGTAGAGGACCTTGTAGGCGCTGGTGTGTACCAGGCCTTTGCGGTCCAGCGACACCGCAGCGGCAAGAGCGATGCCGTTGATAAGTACGGTCCCCAGCGCAAATAGTTCGAGAGTATTTCGAATGGTCTGCCGGAGACTGTCCGATTTCAGAAGGGCCTGAAAATTGCCAAACCCGATGAACTTGGATTCCGCGCTGATGCCGTTCCAGTCCCGGAAACTGAGCCAGAAGGTCTGGAAAACGGGAATGATGAAAAGAACCAGCATGATCAGGGTGATCGGCAGCAGAAAGAGAATTCCGGTCAGGACCCTCTTCTTGTCGTTCATTCGTCGGCCTGTCGGCTCCTGAAAAGGCGGGCTTGGCTCCCTTTCAGGAACCAAGCCCGGCCTTGCCGATTCAATTCACTTGCTCTTGGGGTTCGCTTTGATTGCTTCGGTGATTTTCTTTGCCGCGGTTTCAGGCGCAGTGCTGCCGATGAAAATCCCCGAGAGCGTCGAGATGAACACGTCGCTGGCCGCCGTGCTGTAGGTGTTCATCAGGAAGGGAATCGAAGGGCTCTTGCCCAGAACGGGCAGCAGGGCCTGGATGTCAGGCATGATCTTCACGTTGATCGCGTTGTCGATTGAGGGGATATTGCCCCTGGCGTTCTGCATCAATTGATAGCCTTCGGGGGAGAACCAGAATTCGAGGAACTTTTTCTTGGCGTCGACGTATTCCGGGGCGGTGTGGGTGTTCGAGGCCCCGATCGCCGACTCCGGGCTGTTGACCACCCACTGCTGCGCGCCTTTCTTCCCGAAGGGCGGGAAAAATGCGCCGGCGAAGCCCGACCTTTCCGCGAGCGCGGCGTTCCAGCTTCCGGCAAAAGTCATCGCCACTTTCTTCTTTGCGAACAGGTCCTGGGTGGAGGTCTCCGAGTCGCTCGTCACGCCCTTCTGGTAATAGCTGGAGAGCTTCTTGATCTTTCTGAACACCTCGATGCCCTCGGGGTTGTCGAGGCTGAAGCTCCCGTCCGCCAGCTTCTTTTGGTACCCGCCGGGACCGAGCGTGACGGCGACCTGGTTGGCGTAGATCCAGTCGAAGGCGAACTCGGTATTCCACGGGTCCTGCCCGGCCAACCCGATCGGCGTGATCCCCTTGGCTGCGATCTTTGCGCAGACCGCGATGAAGTCATCGAAATTGGTCGGCACTTCCAGACCCAGCTCTTTGAACAATTCCTTGTTGTAGTAGATGAATGCCGTCGAGGAGCCCTGGGTGAATCCGAACACCAATCCGCTGGAAATGGTGTATTCTTTCAGCAGGTTCGGATAGACGTGTTTTGCCGCCTCCAAACCCCGCAAGTCCATGAGCTTCCCTTCCTTGGCGAACAGCAAGCCTGCTTCATCGTTGTTGATCTCATGGACGTCAGGCAGGTCATTCACGGCGCCTCGAGTCCTAAGGAAGGTCAGGGAATCAGTGGTGTAAGGGATATCCTCGATTTTGACATTGGGGTGTTTCTTCATGAAGGCATCGTAGAGTGCCTGTCCGCCTTCCTTCCAATCGTTGGGCACCGCGTAGCTGGTAAGGGTTACCCCCTTCGCTTGTTGACCTCCGGCAACTGCCATTTGGAGCCCGCAAACCAGGACCAGCGCAATCCAAACCCATCTCAACAAGGTCTTCCGTCTCATTCTCTGCCTCCTTACCGGTCATATACCGGTAATAATGATCTAAATCTTGCACACCTCGTCATGGAAGTCAAGCTTTCACCGCCAGCGGGAGCTCGCCCCAATCACGCAGCCCCTTGCTGATAACTTGCATGCTGCTTTGCCGGACCTGCTCCGGAACGTCCTCGGTGACACCGATCAGGAACCGATCCCCTGGGGCGGCCTCGCGCAGGATGCGGCGAAGCTCCTCCCGGATGCGTCCTTCGCCTTCCAGGTGCACCGACGAAGGGAAGTTGATCCACAGAACCTTGCCCGGCCAGGCGCGGCGAGCCTCGGCCACCGTCATGTCGCAGGTAGGGACCGGCGTGAACGCCTCAATTACGTCCAGCTTCGATTCCCCCACGGCCTTGGCCAGGCTGGCCAGGCGCGCATCCAGGTGGCAGCCGGCCAGTTTCCCCTGCTGGTGCAACAGCGCCGCGAACTCATCATGACATGGCCGATAGTAGCGGCGGAAGCGCTCCTCCCCGATCACCTCCTGGCTGATGTTGCCGTCGTACAGTACGAGCTCCGCCGGGGACTCGGCGCAGATCTCGAACATCCGCCGCTGCCTGTCCCGCAGCAGCTCGTAGAGCCGCAGCACCCTCTGCGGCCGGTCGGCCAGGTCCAGGCAGAAACGTTCCATCCCCAGAAACTCGTAGAGCAGCAGGTTCAGGGGGCTGTACTCGGTGTTGCCCACCACGTAGCCGTCTTCGCCATAGGCACGGGACGGCCCCGGCAAAGGCCTCGTAGTCCGGGTGATAGGTGCGGGCCTCCAGGTACCGCTCCAGCAAGTCGTAGTCGGAGGGCTGCTTGACGTAGTGGTCCAGCTGCCACCAGCTGGTGCCGTACCCGCTTTCCCGGCGGTAGGTGGCGTGCAGGCAGCCGCGCGGGGCGCGCAGTTCCCTGCGCAGACAGGCGACGCCATCCTGCAGGTATTCGTGGTTCAGGACCTCGAAACCGGGGTGACTGAGGCGGAACAGCGGCACCCGCTCCACGACCGCCGTGCCCGCATTGCGCAAGGCCCGCTCCGCCTCCCCGCGCGGGAACATCAGCCAGTAGACCGTGAAGGGCACCCGGTCGGCCAGTTCGCCCCGCAGGGCAAGGCGGACGCGCTCCCGGGGAGAAAGGGCGGGCTTCCGCCGGCGCATCAGGGCAGCATGTTGGCCAGCGGCGTCCTGCGGCTGGCCAGGCAGGGGCGGAACATCTCGGCGAACGGCACCCCCACCCGCTGCCCCACCGCTGCGGGCCCGCTCGAAGAGCATATCCGCGAAATCCGGCCCGACCTGGCGCATCACCTCCATTTGGCTCTGGTGCAGCCGGATGATGCGCACCTTTTCCTGGACGATTTCCTCGCTCAACTCGACGAAGTGAGTGCCCTCGAAGCCGAAGCCGTCGCCGACGTCCCAGTAGAAGATCTTGGGCGTGGTCTTCAGCGCCGGGTGCGAGGTGGCCATGGAGGCGATGATCGAGTTCATCGAGGCCTGGAACACTAGCGTGCTGGTCGTGACGTGGTCCAGGTTGTAGTCGTAGATCCAGTGAGTGAAGATCAGGTCCGCTCGGGCGGCCCTAGGGCGTCGATCAGCTTCAGGCGCATCTCCTTGGTGTCGTATAAGAACTCGTCTTCCGCCCCGAGGCAGACGTACTCCGCGCCCAGGGCGCCGGCCACCGCCCTCATTTCCCGGTCACGGATGGCCGCAGCCTCTGTATACGGAATCTCCGGGCTGAAGCTCAGGCCCTTGTCGCCATTGGTGGTGCAGATCAGGGTGATCTTGTGCCCGCCCTGCCGCCGGTACTTCAGCAGGGTGCCCAGGGTGTGCCCCTCGTCGTCCTGGTGCGCCGCCACGTGCACGATGTTCATGGATTGCCTCCTCGGGCTAGCCTTTGATCGCGCCCGCCGCCACCCCGCGGACGAAGTACCGCTGGAGGAACAGGAAAACGAGCAGGATGGGCACGCTGACCAGGAACGTGCTGCCGAATACCAGGTTCCAACGGGTGGCGCTGGATCCGGACGACGCGATAAAGGAATAGAGTTTCAAGGGGAGGGTGCTCATCGTCGCGCGGGAGATCGTAATGATAGGCACGAGCAGGTCGTTCCATATCGGCACGCCGCGGAGGATGAGCACGGTTCCGGTGATGGACTTCAGGAGCGGTATATAGATCGAGCGATAGCTGCGGAAAAGGCCGCAGCCGTCCACGCGGCCCGCTTCCTCCAGTTCTTTTGGCACGGTGCGGATGAAACCCGTGTACAGGAAAATGACGAAGGGCAGGAACCACCCGCTGTAGACAAGGGAGGTCCCCAGGTAGGAGTTCATCAGCCGCAGGCCCTTCAGCAGAAAAATGAGCGGCACCATGGCCAGCTGGAAGGGCAGGGTGATCATGGCGACCAACACGACATACACGGCATTCAGGAGCTTACTCTTCGCCATGGCAATGCCGAAAGCGGCCAAAGAGCCGAAGGAGATGAGAAAAGAGCAGGAGAGCGCGAAGACAATCACGGAGTTCATGAAGACCAATGGGTACCTCATGGCCTTGAAGGACCGGATGAGGCTGTCCAGGGTCACCGCGGAGGGCAGCAGGACCAGGGGACGCCGGAGGATCTCCTTCTCGACTTTGAAGGCATTGTTGAGCACGTACCACAGCGGAATGATCAGCAGGAGCACGATGAGCACCATCACGACATTGACTCCCACCCGGGCACGCCTGCGGAAGCCCAGGAGCCGTTTGTACCTCACAGGATGACCTCCTCCCGCCGACGCAGATATCTCAGCTGGAGCGAGGTGATCAGGATGGCAAAAGCTCCCAGGATTACCGCGAGCGCCAATGCGTAGCTGGTCCGCAGCTGTTGGAAGGCGTAGGCGTACACGTGCATGGCGATGGTCTGGGACTTGAAGCCCGGACCGCCCCCGGTGAGCACGAAGGGCAGATCGAACAGGGTGACGATACCGATCGTGGAGAGCACCGCGTTGATGGTGATCGACGGCGCGATCAGCGGGATGGTGATCCGGACGAGCTTCTGCCAAGCCGACACTCCCTCGACCTCGGCGGACTCATAGATCTCCACCGGTACCGTGTTCAACCCGGCGAGGTAGATGAGCAGGTAATAGCCCACGGCGAACCAGATGATGGTGACGCTCATGGCGGGCAGCACCGTGTTGACCTGTCCCAGCCAGTCCTGGACGAGGACCTTCAGCCCCACCGCCTTCAGGAACTGGTTGAACAATCCGTTGTACCTGTAGATGATGTTCCAGATCAGACCGATGACGGTCATGGAAAGCAGGTTCGGAAAGAAGAGCATCGCCTTGTAGAGGTTTCCCGCCTTGCCCGCGTTGTAGACCCCCACGGCCAGGAGCAGGGCGACCACGTTGAGCACCGGCACGTAGATGATGGTCAGATAGAGGGTGTTGAACACGATCTGCCGGAAGGCGCTGTCGGATACCACGGTCTGGAAGTTCTGCAGGCCGATCCACCGGTAGGAGCGGGCGATGCCGTCCCAATTCGTGAAGCTGAGCAGCAGGGCCCGCAGCATGGGAAACAGGAAGAAGGCAGCCACGATGGCAAGGGCCGGCAGGGTGAAGAGGAAACAGACCAGTTGCCGCTTCTGAACCTGGGATAGCCCCGCCCTGCCCATGAGCACCTCCGCCGCTGAAAAAACAGGGCGAAGGACGCCGGGAGGCGTCCCTCGCCCGACATTCCAGGTCAGCCTACTTCTTCACCGCGGCCTTGGCGGCCTTGTCGAAAGCGGCGGCGGCCTCTCTCGGCGTCTTCTGACTGGTGAGGACTTCCTGATACAGCTGGAAGGTGAGCATCATGGTCTCGGCGGGAATGTACTCGAACCACAGCCCGGCGGTCTGCTTGTAGGAGTACAGCTTGTCCAGGTAGGTCTTGATCCGGTCGTCCAGCTTGACCGGGCCCATCGGGTCCTTCAGGTGGGGAATGTTGCCGCGGGCGTTCTGGTAGTAGTGGAAACCCTTGCCGTTGATCCAGTCCAGAAGCATGATCGCCTGCTTCTTATGGGGCCCTTCCGAAACCCCCCACCCCGTCTCCGTGGCCACGATCGGGATCCTGGTCTTGCCCTTCGCGTTCCAGGGCGGCATGTACACGCCCGTCTCGAAGTCGGTCTTCAACAGCGAGCCGGCCAGCCAGCTTCCGGCGAAGTGTTGGACCGCTTCACCCTGGATGTACATCTGGTTGCCTTCCATGTACTTCGTGCTCACCGCGCCCGGCTGGGTGTACCCCTTGTCGAAGAGCGTCTTGCCCTTGGCGTAGACCTCAGCGAACTCCGGCGTGTCCAGGGGCATGGTTCCTTCGCGGAAGCGCTTCACGTAGTCAGGGTACTTGGAAACGACGCTGTTGGCGAATCCGTGGCTCCACAGGGTGTTGGACATCGTCCCATCCCCGGGAGTGATGAGGATCGCGGTCTTGCCCGCCTTCTTGATCTTCTCGCAGAGGACCAGGAAATCTTCCCAGTTCTCCGGGGGCGTGAGGCCCAGGTCCTTGAAGGCCTGCACCTGGTAGTAGATCAGGCTCGTCGATACGCCACCGGCGATGCCGAAGAGCCTGCCCTTGGGCGAGGTGAACTGGGGCTTCACCGCGTCGACGGTGTTCTTCGACGCGAAGGTGTCCTTCAGATCGACCAGGATGCCCCGGTCGACCAGGTCCGCGCCGAACGAACCGCCGTTGACGGAGATGAAGTCCGGCATCTCCCCCGACGCCGCCTTCGGCTGCAGGTACGCCTCCAGATCCTGAGCGACGTTCGTGAAGTCGATCTTGATGTCG
Source organism: uncultured Spirochaetota bacterium (assembly GCA_963736785.1). Classification (GTDB taxonomy): domain Bacteria; phylum Spirochaetota; class Spirochaetia; order SZUA-6; family DRHE01; genus MIBK01. Next base: position 66,855 of record CAVTQG010000031.1, read on the forward strand.
GGGTTTTCCTTTGAAAACTGGTCCAGGAAAGCCTGCGTTTCTTCCGGAATGTCTCCGGCCATCATGACGGCGGTCAGGGTGATCTTCTGCGCGGTGACGCCGCCGATGCCGAACGCCAGGAACAAGGCCAGAAAAAGCAAGAATGTCTTTTTCACAGCAACTCCTCCTCCTAAGCTTTCATTTGAAAAACAAGCAAAAGAACCGCGGGGCTGCTGCCACCACCTCCTTTCAATCTTGCTACCGGTCACTGACCGGTAATTCCTCAGTATAGCCAATCGGCGCGGAAAGGCGCAATCGCAATTCTGCTCGGGCCCCCGCCCTACCCAGTTTCAGCAGCTTGCGCGCCGTCTCCCCGAAGATCAGCTTGCGCTGCTCCCCGCCGGCCCCCATCTGGCGCATGTAGGTGGACATGCGGGCGATGTGCTCGGCCTGGGGCAGGCAGTTGTCGCTGCCCCACAGCACGCGGGCGAAATCGATGGGGATGCAGTTCTGCCCGCCGATGGCGGCGTAGACCAGGGGGATGCCGTCGGTCCAGGGGCCGGAGCCGGAGATATCCAGGTAGACGTTGGTGTTGGCGTGGGCCACGCTCCAGGCTTCGAGGAAGTGGGGGTAGCCGCTGTGGGCGAACACCCAGGGGATTCCCGGGAACAGGCGCGCCAGCTGATCGAAGTTCATGGGGTGGGCGAAGCGGGTGTCGGTGGCCCTGCGGATCTTCGGGTCCTTGCTCACGATCCGGATGTTGGTCTGCCCGGTGTGGGTCAGGATGGGCACGCCCCGCCGTTCGATCTCCTCGTAGAGGGGGTAGTAGGCTTCCGTGTTGGGCTGGAAACCGGCCGGGGGAAACAGCTTCACCGCCCGGAATCCCTGGTCCAGGTAGCGCTTCAGGGTGCCCAGGGCGTCCGCCTCGCGAGGGTCGATGTACACGTTGCCCAGCAGGCGGTCGGCGTGGGCCTTCACCGCCTTGGCCACCCGCTCGTTGGGAGCGAACCCGCACTGCTTGTAGTCCCACCAGGCGTCCGTCGGGCCGCCCATGAGCAGGGTCCAATCGACCGCGGACTGGTCCATGTCCGCCAGCAGATCATGGACGGCGGAGTCCGCGTCAGCCAGGTGGTAATGGAAATCGATCAGCATATCGTCCTCCCTCAATGCTGACACCGCGTACGTCACGGAGCCCCGGTGGGTCTCGCCCGGGCTTCACGATCTTGAGCCCCGATTCCCGCCGGAAGCCCCGGTCGAACAGGTTGTGGGCGTCGGTGGAGCAGGTCTGGTTCTCCAGGCAGAAATAACCCTCCGCCCGCGGCGTGTACAGCACCAGGTGGGAGAAATCCGGGGTGGCCTCCAGCCTCACGGTCATCCCCAGCCCGCGGTACTCGATGCGGGCGTGCTCCCCGGGGCGCAGGCCGGTGAACACGTGGTCCAGGTCCAGTGCCCCGACGGCCACGGGCCGCCGCAGGTCGCAGGCCGTGCCGGCCACCTCCATGAGCCGGCCGGTGGGCAGCAGGTCGGAGGTGGCCTCCATGACCGAGTCCGCCGGCAGGCAGACGAAGGTGCCCTCCTCCCCCGCCAGCTTCTGGAAATAGGGGTGCAGGCCGAAGCCGAACGGGAGCTCCGCCTCGCCCTGGTTGTGGATCGTGTAGGTTACAGTCACGCCGCGCTCGCTCAGGCGGAACTCCAGGCCCAGCCGGTGGGGGAAAGGGAAAGCCTCGAACACCGCGCTCCCCGGCCGGAACTCCAGCCAGGTCTGCAGGCAGGCCGAGTCCGCTTCGACCGCGGGCTCCCCGCACTCCCAGGGCTCGCCGTGCACCAGGCCGTGTTCCACGATGGTCTTCCCGCGCTTGACCTGCCGATAGTCACGGCCCTTCCAGCGGAACACCCCATCGCGCACCCGGTTGGGGGTCGGGTACAGCACCGGCGTGCCGGTGTAGTCGTGCTTCGGCCAGCAGGGCCGGGTCGAAATCGATGACCGCCCGGCCGCCGACGGAAAAGCGCGCCAGGTTGCTGCCGTGGGAAGGAACGACCCAGGCCTCCAGGCTCCCGCAGGACAAGACGACCGCCTCCAGGTCCCCGATCCGCTCCCTGCGCGCCGCCGCTTCCCGCCATGGCATACCTCCTACCGCTTCCAGCGCCCCGGCCCCGGCCGACGGCTCGGTCACGTGGATCGTGGCCTCGATTCCGGTCTCCTCCTTGTACCGCCGGCGCACCTGCTCGGCGAACTCGGCGACCCGCTCCGCCTGGACGTAGGCCAGCATGCAGCCGCCGAAGCCCCCGCCGGACTGCCGGGCGGCGATCACCCCCGGGGCGCCGCTCATGGCCTCGTACATCCGCTCCATGGCGGGGACCGTCTTCTCGTACAGGTCCCGCTCCCCGAAAAAGGAGCCCTCGCACAGGCTGCCGCATGGCCTGCCCGGTCGTCGCGCACCACCGCCGCCATGAAGGCCACCACCCGCTGGTTCTCCTCGAACACGAACTGGCAGCGCCGGCGCAGCACCTCGGGCAGGGCCTCTTTCAGGCGCTCGAACAGCGGCGTGTTCACGTCGCGCAGCGTCCGGATGGAAGGGTCCTGCGCGGCCAGCAGGCGGGTGCCCTCGTCGCACTCCTGCCGGCGCCTGGCGTACTCCGATCCGGCAAGGGTGCGCGGGAAGTTGGTGTCGCAGATGACGATGCGGATGTCCGCGGGGATGCGCACCTCCACGTGGGTGAGGCTGCGGCAGTCCAGCAGCAGGGCCGTGCCCTGCAGGCCGAAACAGGCGGAGTAGTGGTCCAGGATCCCGCACAGCACGCCCGCGTCCTGGTTCTCGGCCTGCTGGCAGGCCAGCGCGGTCTCTTCGGGTCCAGGCTGAAGCCGCCGGCCGCCTGGTGCATGTGGCAGACCGCCACCAGCAGCGAGGCCGAGGAGCTCAGGCCGCCGCCGATGGGCACGGTGCAGTGGGCCACCGCGTCGACCCCGGGCAGGGCCGTGCCCCTTCAGGCGCAGCACCCGGGACACGCCGCTCACGTAGCGGTCCCAGCTCGAGGCTGGGCTCGGCCGGCTCCTCGCCCAGCCGGTAGTCCAGCGTTTCGCCGACGTTCATCGAGTGCAGGCGCACCCGGCCCGATGCTCGACGGCCGGAAGGCGATCCAGGTGTCCAGGTGGATGGCCATGGTCAGCACGTAGCCCAGGTGGTCGTCGGTGTCCGTGCCCAGGAGCTCCGCCCGTCCCGGGGCCCGCACCCAGCCGGCCGGCTCGCCGCCGTACAGCGCGCGGAACTTCCGCTCGATCGCGGCCCGGCGCGCCGCCCCTTCCCCGCCGCTCATCGGCTCAGCTCCGCCACCGAGGCGGCCAGGTAGTCGATGGCCTCCTCGGTCAGCCGGGGGTGGATCGGCAGCGACAGGAAATAGTCGTGCGCCTTCTCCGCCACCGGGCACTCTCCTTCCCGGTGCCCCTGGGCCCGGTAGGGCTCCGCCAGGTGGATGGGCATGTAGTGGTTCCAGGCCTTGATGCCCTTCTTCGTGTACAGCTCCCACATCATCTCCGCCTTTTTCAGGGGTGAGCGTCCGTGAGCTGCAGGACGTAGAAGTGGAAGATGTGCTTGCCCTTGGGGTCCACCCAGGGCAGCACGATGCCCGGCACGCCCCGCAGCTTCTCGGTCAGGCGCGCGGCCAGCTCGATGCGCCTGGCGTTGAAGCCGTCCAGCTTCTTGAGCTGCTCGATGCCCACCGCGGCCTGGGCGTCGATCATGCGGAAGTTGTAGCCGATGTCGTCGAACTGCAGGCGCCAGTACTCCTTGCCCATGGGGTACTTCGCCTCGTCGATGGGCAGGTACTTGTCGCTGCCGCCGTAGATGCGGCAGCACAGGGAGCGGTAGGAGAGGACCTTCTCGTACAGCTCGCGGCTGTCCGTGGTCACCATGCCGCCCTCCCCCAGGGTGCACATGTTCTTCTGCTGGTGGAAGCTGAACACCCCCAGGTCGCCCAGCGCGCCGGCCTTGCGCCCCAGGTACTCCGCGCCCGGGGTGTGGGCGCAGTCCTCGATGACCGCCACCCCGTGCTTCCCGGCGATCTGCCATGATCCGGTCCATGGCGCAGCACTGCCCGGCCAGGTGCACGGGCACGATGGCCCTGGTGCGCGGGCTGATCAGCGCTTCCAGCTTGTCCGGGTCCAGGTTGAGGGTGCGCGGGTCCACGTCGCAGAACACCAGCTTGGCCCCGAGCACGGAGAAGGCGCTGGCCGTGGCGATCCAGCTGATGGGCGTGGTGATCACCTCGGTGCCCGGGCCCACGCCGGCCGCGATCCCGGCCAGGGTCAGGCCCGTGGTCGCGGAGGTGCAGGTCAGGGCGTAGCGCACGCCGCAGTAGGCGGCGAAGGCCTCCTCGAACTGCTTCACCTTCTTGCCGCACGACGGGGCGCCGGCCTTGCAGCACCTCCAGCAGCGCCGCGGCCTCCTCCTGGCCGTAGATGCTGCCGTGCGAGATCTCCAGCTCGTACTTGATGGTCGGTTTTTCCATGATTGCCTCTCCTATGGCCTTTTCTCGATGGCCCGGCGGATGGACTGCTCCGCGCTGAGCAGCGGCGTCTGCGAGCAGCGCCCGCGCCTTGTCCACGCTGATGATCCCGTTCTTGTGCCGGGCGGCGCGCCCCGGCAAGGGGGCGGTGACGCGCCTGGGCCACCATGCGCGCCTCGGGAAAGCCCAGGAGCGCGGCGGCCCGGCGGGTGAGCGCGGCCCGGTCGATGCTGTCCGTGCTCCCGATGTGCAGCACCCCGGCGAAGCGCAGGCCGATCAGCTCCAGGACGCACTCCGACAGGGTGAGCACGTCCACGGGGGTGCGGATCTCGTCGCCGGGGCCACGACCTCCTGTCCCGCCTTGAGCCTGGCCTCCAGCGCCGCGAAGAAGGAGTTGCCCTCGGTCACCGGAAAGCCCAGGACCAGGGAGAGGCGCACGATCCCGGCCCGCGGGTCGGCCTGCCGCACCGCCTTCTCCCCCTCGGCCTTGGTCCGGCCGTAGTAGTTCACGGGCTGCGGGCGGGTCCTCCTCGCGGTAGCGCGGCGCCGTGCCGGCGAACACCGCGTCGCTGGAGAAGTACAGGAAGTAGGCCCCGGAGGCGGCGCAGGCCGAGGCGATGATCCGCGCCGCCTCGACGTTCACGGCCCAGGCCAGCTCCTGCTCCCGCTCCGCCCGGTCGATGTCGGCCACCGCGGCCACGTCCACCACGGCCTGCGGCTCCAGCTCGGCCAGCAGGCCGCGCACCGCCGCCGGGTCCGTGATGTCCAGCAGGTGCCAGCGCGGCGCCAGGCAGCCCCCCGGGGAACTGCCGGCGTTCGACGACGTGCACCTCCCAGCCCTGCCTCAGGGCGAGCCGTGCAGAGGTGGCCCCCGACGAAGCCGCCCCCCCCGAACACGACCAGTTTTTCGCTCATGGCGATCCCCTACCGGTAACCGAACTGCTTCTCCACCTCGGCGATGGACTCCTCGATCATGGACAGGCCCATCTCGGCGTACTTTTCGTCCATGATCAGCGGCGGGGACATGCGCAGGATGTGCCCGGCGGGGATCCAGGCCAGGCCCTTGCGGAAGGCCTTCTGGTAGACCAGCTTGCCCGCCTCCTCGAAGGGCTCCTTGGTGGCCTTGTCCTTCACCAGCTCGATGCCCAGCAGGAAGCCCTTGCCCTTCACGTCGCCCACGATGGGGTGGGCCGCCTTCAGGGCCTGCAGGCGCTTCTGGAAGAAGGCCCCCACGCGGCGCACGTTGGCCAGCAGGTCCTCCTCTTCGATCACTTCCAGGGAAGCCAGAGCCGCGGCGCAGGCCATGGGGTTGCCGCCGTAGCTGGAGGAGGCGGAGATCTTCTCCAGGGCCCCGGCGTTCTCCTCGCTCACCACCATGGCGGTGACCGGGAAGCCGTTGCCGAAGGACTTGCCGAAGGTGACGATGTCGGGCAGCACGTTCCAGTGGCTCATGCACAGCCACTCCCCGGTGCGGCCCATGCCGGTGAGCACCTCGTCGGCGTACAGCAGGATCTTCTTCTGGTCGCAGAAGGCCCGCAGCTTGGGGAAGAAGTCATCGGGCGGGAAGATGGAGCCCCCCCAGCCCTGGGCCGGCTCCAGCACGAAGGCGGCCACGTTGCCCGCGGTCCCCTCCCGGATGAAGGTGTCGTAGAAGCGGATGTAGGCGTCCGTGTCGATCGTGCCGTCGGCCTTGGCGAAGGTCGGGCGGTAGGGGTCCGGGCGCGGCACCATGTAGAACCCCGGGGCCCGGGTCGGGCCGTAGGCCAGCACGTCTCCTCGGGACATCTGCGCGCAGCTCACCGCGGCCATGGTCTTGCCGTGGAAGTCGCGGAAACAGGAGAGGAACTCGTGCTTGCCCGTGATGGCCCGCGCGGCGCGGATCGCCGCCTCCACCGCGGCGGTGCCGTCGGAGTAGAACTGGATGGCGTGCAGCTTGCCCGGCAGGACCGCGGCCATCTTCTGCAGCAGGGCGTCCTTGACCGGGGTGGTGAAGTCGTGGCAGTTCATCAGCTTCTTGGCCCAGTGGGCCACCGCCTCGGAGATCTTGGGGTGGCAGTGCCCCAGGGAGGTCACGTAGATGCCGGAGGAGAAGTCCAGGTACTTGTTGCCGTCCACGTCGCGTCAGGGTGATGCCGTAGCCCTCCTCGAAGCACACGGGGAACAGCTTCACCTGGCTGGACAGCCCGTGAAAGTAGCGGCAGGCGCTGGCGTGCATCGCTTTGGACTTGGGCCCGGGCGGCTCCACCACGATCCTGGGGATGTCCCGGGCGCTAGCTTTCCACCAATCCTTGGCCATGTTGCTCTCCTTTAGGCGATAACGATGTCTCTTCCCTGCCGGCGGACTGTCTTGTTCCGCTCGCACAGCATCTGGAGGCTCGCATTACAGTCGAGATTTCCTTTTGCCTTTGCGAAAAGCGCAATATATAATGGGCAAACATATCATGAAAGTTGAAAACAATGAAAGGAGGAGAGTATCGTGGATTTAGGTTTTCTTGCTCGCCATTCAGAAAGAATCGCGCGCTCCCGCAAGGCCATAGGCGCCTTCTGGAATATGGAAGAACAGGATCATATTCCAGCAACCGCGTATATACCGAGCTATTACAACATCGCCACCGGCGCAACCTGCTCTGCAGGAAAGTACTACACCGACAAGGAAGTCAATCTCCGGACGCAAATCGAATCGATCGCGGCTCGTCTGCAAACGATCGAGGACGACTATCTCCCTCACGTCGACAGTTTCCTGGGTACTCCGGTCATCGCTTCTGCTTTCGGAGGAAAAATCCAGTACTTCGAAGACAAGGACCCCTGGATCGAAGGCCCGATCATCCACGCTCCCCGCGATATTGACCGGCTCAAGAAGCCGAACCCCGCCAAAACAGGCTTGACCAGCAGGATCCTGGAATGGATCGATTACTGGAAGGCGGAGACGCGGGGCCTTCTGCCCGTGAGCATCACCGACATTCAAGGTCCCCTGTCGGTGGCCATAGACTTGATGGGGGCCAGCAGCTTCTACCTGGCCCTGTACGACGAACCGCGGCGGGTCAAGGCGCTGCTGGGTATCATCACCGAAACACTGATTGAATTCTTGAAGCAGCTCTATCCCTTGATCGAGGAGCAGGACGGCCTGCACGAATGGACCGGCCTCTTCTTCCCCAAAGGCTGCGGGCGATGCCGGTTGTCCGAGGACAACCTCATCTCGCTCTCCCCGCAGATGTACCTCGAGTTCATCCATCCATACAATGAAATCATTTTCGGGGAAATCGGCGGGGGCATCCTGCACTGGTGCGGAGACGGCAGCCAAAACTTCAAGACCGTCCTGTCTACCAAGAATCTGAAAGGCATACACAATTCCTCAATGGGGGATATGGATCTCATTATCCGTCAGGTCGAGCAAATCCAAAGGATGAATGCGGACACCGGCGGGAAGGTGGTTTACTTCAGCTCCATGATGCTCCCCAATCAGGTGGAGAAAGCCCGGGAGTTGGTTCGGAGGCAAAAGGGCCTGCGCGGGGTCCTGAATTTTATCTTCTACACGCTGGACGACTATGGGCTCTCCTTCGGCCAGGACGAGCAGCGGGGCTACCGAAAGCTGAAGGATGACCCCATGAAAATCCTGAAGGCCTTCCTGCATCGGGAGAACTAGATGCCCAAGGCTCTGATCGGCTTGGACCTGGGAACCACGTCCTGCAAGGGTGCCCTGCTGGATCTCGAGCTGAACCCGCTGAGGTCGGCGGAGCAAGGCTATCCGCTGATCACGCTGTCCGCGGAAAAGATCGAGCAGGATGCCGACCACTGGTGGGAGGTCTCCAAGGCGGTTCTGCGGCGTCTGGTCAGCGGAATCCGGCATCGACCCGGCGGATGTGCTGGCCGTGAGCATCAGCGCGCAAGGGCTGTCCTTCGTCCCGGTCGACCGTCGGGGCGATCCCATCCGGAAGGCGTTCAATTGGCTGGACACGAGGGCCGGCCGGCAAAGAGCCGAAATCCTGGGCGAGTTCGACGAACGCACGCTTTTCTCCATAACAGGCAAGCGGGCCAGCACCGCCTATGCTCTGCCCAAGCTGCTGTGGTTGAAGCAGGAAGAACCGGAGATTTACTCCCGGTGCCACAAGATCCTGATGGCCATGGACTTCATCTGGCCCAGGCTATGCGGACGCTTGCGTCACGGACCACACCATGGCCGGGGGAACTCTTTATTACGACATCCATCAGCGCAGCTGGTCCAGGACGATTCTGGAAAGGTTCCAGCTGGACCAGGACAAGCTCCCCGGGATCGAATGGAGCGGCACTGTTGCCGGAACGTTAAGGAAGGAAGTGGCCGAAGAGCTGGGCCTGACCGACCGGGTGCTGGTCTGTGTGGGCGGGCAGGATCAAAAAGTGGCGGCATGGGCGCGGGAATCGACCTGGACCGGACGACGATTTCCCTCGGCACGGCCATGGCCATAACCCAAAAGTGCCTGCAGCCGGTCACCGACCAGCAGATGCGCATCCCGTGCTTCACGGACCTGTTGAACGGCAGGTGGGTACTGGAAGGATCGGGCATCGGCACCAGCTGTTTGGACTGGCTGCGGGCCACCTTCTTCGAGAATTTGAGCTACGACGAGCTGAACGCCATGGTATCGGCGGAGGACGGGAAGAGGAATGGAGTATTTCTTTTTCCATTTTTCATGGGACCCGACACCCTGCACCCCGTCCAGGGAATCCAAGGATTCCTCTACGGCTTGAACTTTTCCGTCACCAGGAATCAGATCGTAAAGAGCGCTTTCGAAGGCCTGGCCTATCAAATTCGCGAGAATATCGCCGTAATGGAGGATATCTCCAAACCCGTCCGGGAGCTGCGGGTATTCGGCGGGGCTCGAAGAGCAAGGTCTGGAACCAGCTGATTGCCGACGTCACCGCCAAGCCCGTCGTGTCGCTTTTCACTTCCGAGGCCGGTTGCGTGGGCGCGGCAATACTGGCCGGGTTGGGAGCTGGAGCCTACTCCTCCGCCGAGCAGGCTTTTAGGCATCTGCGGATTCAAACGGTCTACGAGCCGCGCGCGGCGGTCGCGGAGCAATACGCCGAACAGTACCGGGAATATCTGCGCATTCAACAGCGAATGATTCAAAGCAGATGAAAGGACCTCAACGTGGAAGGAACTCTTAAGGCCGGCGTTTCGATCACCGACATTTCTCCGCCCCCGGGCATAGAATTGGCCGGCTACCCCCATCACCCCCGTCACAACCGAGGGGTGCATGATCCGTTGTACGCCGGCTGCCTGTTTCTGGATGATGGAGACACCCGCCTGGCCATCGTGACCATGGACCTGCTCATGTATTCGAAGGCCTACGTGCGCGAGCTGCGGGAAGAGGCTGCCAGGCGGTGCCGGATTCCCGCGCGAAACATCATGATCTGCTGCTCGCACACTCACTCCAGCCCATGGACCGCCAGCGGCCCGCACATGGAAGCTTTGATGGGCGGTCAGCAGCCGAACCAGGACTATTTATCAGCGCTGCGGAGCAAGTTGCTCGAGCTGATTGCCGAAGCCAGCACGAAGGTGTTCGAGGCCAGGTTGGGCATCGCCAAGGGGTATTGCGGCCGGGAGCGCGGCGTGGGCGGCAACCGCCGCGAACCCCAGGGGGTGGCGGACCCGGAGGTGTGGACCGTCGGCGTCCAGGACAAGCAGGGCAACTGGCGGGCCTGCCTGCTGAAATACGCGCTGCACCCGACCTTCCTGCACTCCGACAACTTTCTGGTCAGCGCCGACTACCCGGGCTACATCAGGAAGCACCTGCAACAAAGCAAGCCGGGCATGATCTTCCTTTTCGCCCAGGGGACTTCCGGCAATCAAAGCCCGCGTTACTTCCGTTCCGGCAAGACTTTCGCCGAGGCCGAGCGGGTGGGCACGGAGATCGGGAAAGAGGCCGAACGGCTGCTGGAGTCCATGCAGCTCCAGAGGTTCCTTCCCCTGCTGGTTCGCTGGGTCGAAACCGACCTGGAGCTGCGGGAGCTGCCCAACCGCCGGGAAGCCGAGGCCCGCGTGGTCGAAGCCAGAAAGGCCTGGGAGCAGATCAAGACCACGGCAGCGCCTGAGCGGGACATATGGAACGCCGAGCTCCGGCTGCTGGGCGCCGAGGACACCCTGGCCTACATCGTGCACCAGGAGAAGTCGCCGCGGAGGCAGCTGCGCATCGATGACCTGCCGGTGGAGATCCAGGTCATCGGCATCGGCGACACCCGAATTGTGGCCCTTCCCGGGGAGATCTTCGTGGAGTTCGGACTGGCCATCCAGTTTCGTTCGCCCTTTCCCATGACCTTCGTCATTGAGCTGGCCAATGGCTGCCTTCCCGGGTACGCGGCCACGGCCCGGGCATACGTGGAGGGCGGCTACGGAAACCGGGGCCTCGCTGCTGACCGGCCGCAGCGGCGACCAGTTCGTGGAAGCAGCCGTGCAGCTTCTCTATCAAACCAGCCAGGAGGAGTGACGTGAAGAAGAGCGTGCAGCTTGGTTTTTGTCCCATCGGCAAGTTCGTCTTTTCGCACGAAGATGCCTTGCGGCAAAAGAAGGCGATCCAGGAGAGGCTGAACCGATGGAAAGTGCAGTACTGCACGATCGACGGGGTGATCCCGGACGGCATGGTCCGCGATCAGAAGCACGTTGAGGCCGTCGTTGAGCACTTCCGCGGGAAAAAGATCGACGCCCTGTTCATGCCTCACTGCAACTTCGGCACCGAGGGAGCGGTGGGCCTGATCGGCAAGAAGCTCGGGGTGCCGGTGCTGCTCTGGGGTCCCGGGATGAAGCCCGGATGAAGGCCTTGTCCGCGTGGATTCCCCAATGGCCCGCTCGGCGGCCGCGCCGCGCACCGCCTGCCGCTCGCCCACCACCTCCGGCCCGATCAGGCTGCGCCGGACACCGGGGGAGTGCAGCAGCTCCGCGGCCAGTTCGGCAGCCAGGTGGTGAAGACCCGGCAGGCCAGCCGCTTTCTCGTTCTCTATCCTTATAAAAGGAATGACTGATGATGAGTGACCAGATCATTCTGGAAGGCCGAGACATAACAAAAATGTACGGCGGCGTAAAGCCCTGAACGAGGTGACGTTTCAGCTTCCCCGCAACGAGGTGGTGGCCTGCTCGGGGATAACGGGGCCGGCAAGTCGACGCTCATCAAGATCCTCTGCGGCGCCATTCGACCGAACAGCGGTCAGATTTTCGTCGAAGGCAAGGAGGTCGCCTTCACCCACACCCGGCAGGCGAAAGAGCTCGGCATCGAGACGGTGTACCAGGACCTGGCCCTGGTGGACTCGCTCAGCATCGAGAAGAACATCTATCTGGGCAAGGAGATCGTGAAGAAATACTGGTTCCTGGAGGTGCTCCAGAACAGAAAAATGAAAATCGGGGCCATGAAGTTCCTGCAGGACCTGGGCATCAATATCCGAGATCCCGAGCGCATCGTGGAGGAGCTTTCGGGGGGCAGCGCCACGCCGTGGCGATCAGCAAAGGAGCCTTCTGGACGGACAAGATCCTGATCCTGGATGAACCGACCGCGGCTTGGGCGTCAAGGAAACCAACAGGATCCTGAACATGATCATCCAGCTGAAGAAGAAGGGGCTTTCGATAATCCTGATTACCCACAACATGGAGCACGCTTTCTTCGTGGCAGACCGCTTTTTCGTGCTGCGAGCAGGCGAAAAGGTAGGCGAACGATTGAAGCAAGAGACGAACACCGAAGAAATAGTTAAAATGATCACGGGTGCGATATTCGTGGAAGGAACTAGCCAGAGAACGCAGGCGTGAGAGGTAACCATGGGGGACGTCGCTGCCTTTGAAGAACGCAGAAAGAATCTATTCGTAAGGTTTTTCCGGGTCCGCGAAATAGGGGCGCTCTTGCCTCTCCTTATTTTGATCATCATCATGGGGTTCGTGAACAAGAGGTTCTTCCTCTTCGACAACATCATCAACATGCTGCGGGCCATCTCCTACCTCTTCATCGCCGGGGTGGGCATGACGCTATGTGCTGTGCTCCCGGGGACTCGACCTTTCCCTGGGTTCCCAGATGGGCCTTTCCTGCGTGTTCATTGGTGTCCTGTTGGTCTACCTGCGCCTGCCGATATGGCTGACCGTCATCCTGACCCTGGTCGCGGGCGCCCTGGCGGGGGCCGTCAATGGAACCCTGGTGACGATCTTCAAATTCCCGCCCTTCATCGCCACCCTGGCTACCTTCTACGGCTACCGCGGCATCGTCGAGGGGATCACCAAGGGCGCCCCGATCACGCCGCTGCCGGAGGCATTTCAGGTCATCGGACTGGGCAGGCTGTTCGGCATTCCCTACGTGATCATCTTCATGGCCATCCTGGGCGCGGTAGCCACTTTCGTGCTGCGCAAGACGAAGTATGGACGCTACATCCTCGCCACCGGCGGCAACGAAGAAAGCACGCGTTTGGCGGGAATCAAGACCAAGGCGATCATTTTTTCATCCTATGTCCTGATCGGGGTGCTGGCTTTCATCGCTGGCCTGTTCTTCACGGCCCGTTTTTCGTCGGCGCAGCCGACCATCGGCATCGGGTACTGAGCTTCGGGTCATCGCGGCCTGCATCATCGGCGGCGTCAGCCTATTCGGTGGTGCCGGCTCGATTGCAGGCACATTCGTGGGGTCGGCCTTCATGGTCGTCCTGGACAACGCCATGACCATGGCCCACATCTCCGCCTACTGGAAGCAGGCGATCCTCGGGGTGATCATCATCATTGCCGTAATCATCGACCTGGCCCGCAAGCGGGAACTGTTCAAGAAGGAATAAGCCAGTCACGGCCATGGAGGTACGAGAGACCCGCAGCTACGACGCCCGTCTGGCGCACCGCTGCCTGGTGCGCGGCCGGGACGGGCGTTCGGCCTTCAAGCTGTACCGGTTGGACCTCGTGGGCAGGGCGAACCCCGAACGCTACCAGTGGCAGGCCAGCGGCCTGGACCCGGCGGAACTGCAGCGGGGCCTCGAGCCACTCGAGGGAGCTCGGTTCGCGACCTCCTTCCCGCACATCACCAAGGTCTTTCGTTTCGATCCCGGTGCCGAGACCGTGCTGATTGTGAGGGCCTTCCAGAACCGCGGGCTTCGAGGCCCTGGACATCGGGCGTCCGGAAGGCTACGTGGAGTTCGCCTGTCTGGCCGAAGCCCTCATCGCCTCCGACGAATACCGATTATGGGCGAAGGCCCCGACCGTGGAACGCTACCTGGGCTCCTGGAGCCGTTTTCGCGCCGGGGCGATCCGAGACCACGCCAAGCTGCGCCGCCATTGGCAACAGGCCGGCGGCGCATAGGACAGGGTTCGCTCCCGGGCTATTCCCGCACGTCCAGGATGGGCTTGATGCCCAGCAGGAAGCAGAGGTCTTTCAGCTCCTCCACGCAGTCCCCCGGCACGGCGGCGAAGTGCTGGGACTGCACGTGGTCCAGGATCCGGCGAACCGGCACGTCGGTGTAGAACTTCACGCTGGGCCAGGAAGGCAGCGGCACGCCCATTTCCACCCACTGCGGGGGCGTGCGCCCCTCCCCGCTCACGATGTGCATCCGGTAGCCTTCGGCGTCCTCGGCCAGGCAGGCCAGGGTCATCCGCCCCAGCTTCAGGCGCGAGCAGTGGGCGATGCCGCCCAGCAGCACGGTGGAGACGTTCTTGATCTGCGGGTTGCCGTCGATGAAGGCGTCGGGGATGTAGCCGTCCTCGCCCAGCAGGATCCACTCCGGGTGGTGGTCGTAGTGCTCCAGGAACATCGGCTCCCGGCCGGTCAGCCACTTGAGCATCAGCTCGGCCACCAGGTTGCCCACGTCGTTCTCGTCCACGTAGGGGATGCCGGCGGAGGCCACCAGGGCGGAGGGCACCGCGTGGGTCAGGCCCAGCTCCGCGTCCACCCCGTCCACGCACTTGTAGGAAAAGCCGCTGAAGTTCTTCTCCCGGCAGATCTGCACGGTGGCCAGATACATGCGGAACACCCGCTCCAGCACCTCCTCCTTGGGACGGCCCAGCGGGTATTCCCAGGCACGGGTCACGCGCTGGATTTCCTTCTTCACCTCCCCGGCCTCCAGGGCCTCCATGCGGCGCAGGAGCTGCAGCATGTCCAGGCTCTCCACCTCCAGCCCGATCTTGCCGCGCAGCTTCACCGCGGAGAAGTCCGTGGTGAACATCCCCATGTCGTTGAAACCGATCATGCCCACCCGCCCCCGGGCGAGGCGGCGCGCGGTCTGGGCGGCCCGCCCGAAGCGGACGATGCCCTGCACGTCCATGGGCGTGTCGGGTGCGTTGAACAGGTGCTTGAAGCGGAAACCCCAGCGCTCCAGGGGATAGCGGATGGCCGCCAGGCCGGCCCCCGCGGCCGGGCAGATCAGGGTATCCCCCTCGGTGAAGCCGCCCATGGAGTAAAGGAGGATGGGTCGGTCGCGGAACTCCATGAGCACCCGGGTCACGCCGCGCACCTCGATCCAGTTCACGATGTTGGCGATCAGAAAGTCCCAATCCCGGCTCTTGAGCTCCGCGATGGCCCGCTCGGGCTCCCGGCCCTCGCCGGTGACCGGGTCGGTGCGGACCAACTGGATTCCCGCCGCCTCCAGCTGCTTTTCCGCCCGGGCGCTGATCATCTTGAGGTTTTCGGGCTTGTAGTACTGGGTGCCGAAGCTCACGTACCCCGCTTTCAGCTTTTCCATGCTCTGGTTCCTCCTGCTCAAGTCGAGTATTTGCGGAACACCGGCTTCAGGGCCCGGTACAGCTCCTCATACAGCCCGAACTGCCGGTCGTAGACCGCCCGGTTGCCCGGCTGCGGCTGGAATCCCCGTCCCAGGCGCACCATGCAGCGCGCGGCTTCCTCCAAGGTCGGGAAGTCGCCCACGGCCACGGCGGACAGCAGCGCGCAGCCCAGCCCGGTGGTCTCCTCCTCCTGCATGCGCACCATGGGCAGAGCGCAGATGTCCGCTTTGATCTGCAGCCACAGGTCCGAGCGGGCCGCCCCGCCCATCGAGCGTACCTCCCGGATGGGGATGCCCGCCTCCAGGATCAGGTTCAGGATGCGGCGCAGCATGAAACCCACCGCCTCCTGGATGGCTCGGGCGAAATGGGCCTTGCCGTGCTGCAGGGTCAGGCCGTACCACACCCCTCGGGCGTACATGTCGTTCTCCGGGGTGTAGGCCCCGGCGAAAAACGGCAGCAGCACCAGACCGTCGCAGCCGGCCGGCACCCCGGCGGCCAGCGCGTTGAGGGCCTCGTAAGCCTGCTCCGGGTCCCCGGCCTGCCGCAGCTCCTCCTGGCCGAACTGGTCGCGAAACCACTTGTAGATGATCGCCGAGGTCTGCGCGTAGGGCAGGATGAGGTATTTGCCGGGCAGGGCGTGCGGCTGGTAGGGAAGATGGTTGGCGTGGATGCCCTCGACCGAGTCCGCGGTCACCCCGATGGCCATGGCCGTGCCGGTAGTCTCGGTCACGATGCCGGCCGCCAGATTTCCGGCCCCGATGCTGCTCATGGTCTGGTCCATGGCCCCCTTGACCACGACGGTGCCCCGGGACAGGCCCAGCTGGTCGGCCAGCTCGGGCTTGAGCCGGCCCGCGACGCTGCCCGCTTCCACGATCTCCGGCAGCAGGTTCTCCACCCCGGCATAGCCGGCGGTCTTGTCCCAGTACCGTCGGGCATGGATGTCCAGGAAACCGCTGGAGTGCAGCAGGGTAGGTGTGGAGCAGAATCTGCCCGTGAGCAGGTAGACGATGTAATCCTCCAGCAGCAGGATCTTGGCGGTTCGCGCCAGCTTCGCCGGCTCGTGCCGCTTTACCCAGAGCACTTTCAGCACACTCCAGGTCGGTTCGATATCGGTGCAGCCGGTGGTCCGGTAAAACTCTTCCGGGTCGATGCGAGCCCTCAGCTCTTCCACCTGGGCCCGGGCGCGGTTGTCCAGCCAGACCATGGCCGGGCGCACCGGCCGGTCCTGCCGGTCCAGGAACACGATGGTTTCCCCCTGGCTGGAGCCGCAGATGCTGCGGACCTCCCGTGGGTCCACTCCGGAGGTCCGCAGGGTCTCGCGGAACCCGCCCAGGACCGCTGCCCAGTACGTCTCGGGATCCGCCTCGACCCAGTCCGCTTGCGGAGTGGCCAGCGCGTAGTTCTGGATGGACTTGGCCCGCGGCCGTCCCTCCCGGTCGAACAGCGCCGTCTTCACCGAGGTGGTGCCTACATCGAAGGTGAGGTACATGGCGGGAGTCAGCCTACAATGGTGCCGGCAAAAGGGCAAGTGAGCGAATCAGCCAACAAATGCCTGTTTTCCGCAAACACCTTGACGCAGCATCCGGTTTTGCGGAGACTGCCAAGGAACAGGATGATATCACCACCGACTCCTTTGGATCCTCGCGCGGTGCGCGGCCTCACCGTCGGTTCTCTCCTGGCTTTCGTGGTGCTGGGGCTCATCGAGGCGGCGTTGGGACCGGCCTTGCTGCATCTGGCCAGGACGACGGAGTCGACGCTGAGCGCCATCAGCTACGCGTTCATCGCCCAGAACCTCGGGTACATCGTGGGCGCGATTGTCGGCGGCCGCCTGTACGACCGGCTGCCCGGCAACCGGCTCATGGCCGGTGGGCTGCTCGCCCTGATCCCTGCTTTGATCCTGGTCCCGCTCAGCCGATCCCTGGCCTTGCTCCTGGCCATGATCGGATTCCTCGGGATGCAGCAGGGCATGGTGGACGTGGGTGGGAACGTCCTGATTCTCTGGACGCCGCCGGAAGGCCGAAGGGTGCGCATGAACGCGCTGCACCTGCTGTTCGGGGTCGGGGCCTTTCTCTCGCCCCTGATCCTGGCCCAGGCGCTCCGCCTGACCGGCGGCGTGGCCTGGCAATTCTGGACTCTGGCGATCCTCGCGTTGCCAGCGGTCCTGATCCTGCTGCTGCTGCCCCCCATCCGGGGCGGGCACGATGCCCCTGCTGCACCTGGCGGAGGAAGCAGGCCGCTGCTGGTGGCCCTGTCGGCCCTCCTGCTGTTTCTGGTGGTCGCCGCTGAAGTAGGCTTCGGCTCCTGGATCTACGCCTACGCGCTCCGGCGGCGGATCGCCGGGGCGGTCAGTGCCGCCTATCTCACTTCCCTCTTCTGGGGCTGCTTTGCGGCGGGCCGGCTGGCCTCGACCCTGCTCTCGCTGCGCCTGAGGCCCCTGACTCTGATCCTGGTCAGCCTGGGCGGTTGCCTGGCTTCGACTGCGGTCCTCCTGGCCCTGCCGCAGCAACCCTGGGTGGCCTGGTTGTGCACCGCCGTTTTCGGCTTTTTCGTGGGGCCGCTTTTCGCCAGCATTTTCAACCTGGCCGGCGAGGCCGTGAAGATCAGCGGCCAGGTCGCGGGCATTTTCATGGTAGGGACCTCGTTGGGCATGCTGTTCCTCCCCTGGCTGATCGGCCAGCTCTTCGAGCCTCTGGGCCCGTCGGTCCTGCCGGTTTCCATCGCCATCACCCTGGCCGTGGCGCTGCTGTGCTGCACGCTGCTGCAGCTGGCGGTCGCCCGCCGCAGCCGAGCGGCCACGGCGGCAGGACTCCAATGAAGCGGCTGCAACCCGGCAGCGCCCCCGGGCCGGATGCCCGGCGGATCGCCGCGGGCGCCTGTTTCGCCTTCGCGAACCTGGGCATGACGGTGGCCGTGCTCGGCCCGGCGGTGCCGTTCCTGGCCGAGGCCACGGGCTCCTCGCTGGGCGCGATCGCCTACCTGTTCGCCGCCCAGAACCTCGGGTATCTGCTCGGCTCATTCATCGGCGGCCGCCTGCACGACCGGCTGCCGGCCGCCAAGCTGATGGCCTGGGCCTTCTTCGCCATGTTGCCCGTCTTCGTACTGCTCCCGCTGAGCCGGTCGCTGGCGGTGCTGCTGCCGCTGGCCACCGGCCTCGGCGTGCTGCAGGGCGGGATCGACGTCGGCGGGAACCTGCTCATTCTGCGCACCCCAGCCGAAGGGCGGGGCGTGCGGATGAACGCATTGCACGCCTTCTTCGGCGCCGGGGCATTTCTGGCCCCCTTGGCCATGGCCCAGGCGGTGCGCCTGAGCGGAAACATCGTCTGGGGCTTCTGTTTTCTCGCCCTGTTCCTGCTGGCGGCGTGGTTTTGGATGCTGCGGCTGCCCGGTCCGCGACGGGTCGAGGCGGCGAGCGGTCACGGGCGCTGGCCGGCCACAACCCCTGCTGGTGGCCCTGGTGGCCGCGTTCGTGTTCCTGACGGTGGGCGCCGAAGCCGGCTACGGAGCCTGGATCTATACCTATGCCCTGCGCCGCGGATTGGCCGACGCGGTAGCCGCCAACTACCTCACCTCGGTTTTCTGGGGGTGCCTCGCCGCCGGGCGGCTGGCGGCAACGCTGCTCGCCCTGCGCCTGCGCCCGCGCTTCCTGATCCTCTTCAGCCTGGCCGGCTGCCTGGCCGCAGCGGCAGCGGTCCTGGCCCGGCCTGCGGAGGCGGTCGTCTGGGCGGGCACGGCCGCATTCGGCTTTTTCGTCGGCCCGCTGGTGGCCAACATTTTCGCCCTCGCCGGCCAGCTCATGCCCGTCACGGGGAAGGTCGCCGGCGTGTTCGTGGTCGGCATCTCGTTGGGCGGCCTGGCGATTCCATGGGCGATCGGGCAGCTGATCGAGCCAGCGGGACCGGCGGCGCTACCGGGAGTCCTGGCGGCGGCCATAATCCTGGCCGGCCTCAGCTTCGCGGGCTTCCTGCTGCGCGCTAAAGCAGCTGGATCCCGGTGAGGCGGCAGAAATCTTCCAGCGCCTCCAGCTGATTCCCGTAGGCCAGGATGTAATGCTGGCTCAGGACCTTTTGGGCGAACTCTTCCACCGGCTTGTCCAGGATCACCTCCAGCCCCGGCAGCTGCGGCGCCGGCTGGGACCCAGCCCGCCTCCTCCCAGCGGCGCGGCTCCACCCCGCGACCGGTCACCGCGTGCAGGGCGTAGCGGTCGCCGGTGTGGGTAAGGCGGCATAGGGTGAGCTCGCCGGTCTTCACACTGGAGACGTTCAGCACCCCCTCCCCGAGAAGCCCGAACCTGCTGGGCAGGACCCTCACCTCCCCTTCCACCACCTGGCCGGGCACGAAGTCCGGGACGCCGGCCAGCACCCGGTCCTCCATGAACTCGTAGAACTCCAGGTAGGCGGCAGCCTGGCCGGTCAGGTGGCGCACGACGAGCTGGGTGACCGCGCCCAGGGCGTCGTTCTCCGGGACCGTGCACACCCCCGGGTCCTCGGCCAGCAGCATGAACACCATGGCCGGGGGGAAGTTGAGCAGCTTCTTCATGCCGTCCACGTCGATCAGTGACACGCCCTGGTAGCCGCGCTCCCTCACCTTATCCCGCAGGGCCAGGTAGTAGCGCGCACCCTTCTCCAGGGTGACCGGCTCGGCGGGCTTGAGGAACTTCCAGCGCTTCGCGAGCCCCGCCACCACTTCCTGGATCGCCGCCGGCTCCATCTTCTCGGCCCGCTGCACCATCTCCAGCATCTCGAAGAACTCGATCTCCACCCCCAGGGTGGCCTTGAGCGACACCCCGTCGTAGAGGGTCCCGTACAGCTGCATGTCCCGGTAGCCCATCATGCCGATGCGGGCCCCGCGCAGAGCGGCGGCGGCGCGGGCGGCCCGGGCGAAGCTCGTGATGGCCGCCAGCCTGGGCTCAGCGCCGGCGACCTCGTACACGTACTTGAAGCGGTAGCCCATGTCCGCCAGGGGCTTGCGCAGGGCGGAGGTCCCGGCCTGGTCGGCCGTGGTCAGCAGGCGTCCGCCTTCCACCCAGCCGGCCAGCCCCCACAACAGCACGGGCTTGTGCCGGAAGGGGTCCAGCACGCCCAGCACGGCGTGGCTGGGGATCCAGCCGGCCACGCAGGCTACGAGCAGGTCGAACTCCTGCCCGCGGAAGGCCTCCACCGCCCGGCGCACGTCGCGCCCCTCGGCGTCATCGCTCACCGGCTCGGTGCCGATCAGCTCCAACCCAGCCTGCTCCAGCCAGCGACGGGCCCTGGCCGCCTTGGCCGCGATGATCTCCCTGGGAGTGTTGACCTCCCCGAAACAGACGAATGCCGCCTTCGCGATCGCCATGCGCACCAGCATAGTGCAGGGCGCGGCGGCGGGCAACCGGCCATCCGCCCTTGATTCGCCGGCTGCGCGCGCCATATATTGAAACCAGCAATTCTCAAACGGAGGTGTATATGAGAAAGCTCAATCTCCTGGTGGTGCTTTTCCTGCTGGTCGCCCTCGGCCTGGT